>NZ_JBQCUX010000002.1:0-162830 GCF_051962875.1 Neisseria sp. P0007.S010
GTCTGAATAATATTTTCTATATAACTCATTGCTTACTTGGTCTTTAGCAGCCAGCCGCTCAAATTCGGCCTTTTCCTTATTACTTGCTGTATGGTTGAGAATTTTCTCTGTTAAAAGATCGTATTTTTTTCTGTCTTCGTTGTTAAGCAGATTATTCTCCACCGCATTCTGTCCAAGCACACCCCCTACCTGTGCATTGAACAGGGCATTGCTGTTGCCGTTGGTGCTGCCGCTGCCGTTCAGACTGCCGCCCGCCGCACCCACCACCGAAGCAATCGCCCCGGTCTGCGCTTTGATCTCTTCCTTAATGTGCTCGGGCAGAAGGTTGGGATTGAATTTCCCCGTTGTCGGGTCGATGGCGGTCTTGCCGTCGTCGTATTGTTTGGCCAGATACTCGGCTGCGCGTTCGGCGGCAACGGCAGCGCTGCCGCCGGCAAGCGGGTCGGCGCCGTTGGCGTAGGCTAAGGCGGCACCGAGCATAAAGTGGCCGATTGCTTGCGCGGCTTCGTTTTTGTGTTCACCGTGGCCGAAGCGCTTGCCGATGGCGGCTGCAGCATACGGCGCCAACGTATTGGCCGCCAGCTGTAAATCACCCTGTCCGCCCAGGGCGCCGGTAATCAGGGTTTCGGCGGCGCTAAGCGCACGGCTTTTGCTGCCGCCTACGCCCCAGCTTCGGGCTTCTTGGTAAGCTTGGGCATACTTCGCGTTCCCCAGCCTCATGGACAGCCGTTCGCTGTCGCTTTTACCGGCATATTGCTCATAACTGCCGTCGTTTTGCTCTTTCAGACGGCCTTCGTAAGCGGCCTGTTGTTTTTCCAGCTCTTCGGCTGCCGCTTTGGCACGGTTGCCACTATAGGTGGCAACGGCGCTGTGGATGGCGGCAGTCGATTGGGCGACGGTTTGCTGTTTGTCGAGTAGGTTTTGCAGATCGGGAACGCTGTCGGCACCGTGATGGGCAGTGGCCGAATCGGTATGGATGCCGAGAGCGCGGGCACTGGTTTTTTTGCCGCCGATGGTGATGTTGCCTTCGCTGTGCCGCTCGTTCCGTTTGTAGGCTTCGCCGAGGGAAACTTCGCGCCCCTGCAGATGCAGATCGCCGCCGGCATACAGTTGTGCGGCTTCGGTAGTCAGTTTGCTGCCCGCCGCGATGGTGGTATCGCCTTTCAGGCTGCCTATCTGCGAGGAGACTACGGCAGACGATACGCTGTTTTGCTGCAGCTTGGTTTGGGTTTTGCCGTAACCGGCCATCGCCACGCCGTTTTTTAGGCTGCCGGTGAGGCCGGACTTTTTGCGCTCGTGGTTTTCCCAATCCTGGTAGCGGTTGTCTTGTGATTAATGAGGTGGTGGGTAAATCCGCTTACATCCAACACATCATAGCTACTCAAACAATCCGTATAGACAATACTGTCAGGCATAATTTTCTTTGTGATAACAGGAAATAACGTCTCTCTTTTAGCGTTCTCAATAACCACGGTATAAACCTTGCCGCCGCGTTTGAGAATACCAAAAACTGCCACCTTGTCTGCCGCACCGCATCCACGTTTGCCTTTGCGGTGTCCGCCAAAATAGCTCTCGTCCAACTCAACTGAGCCGTCAAAAACCGTATCGGCTTCCAGTGAAAGATGATGGCTGATGACTTCGCGAATCTTGCGGTAAAACAGCACTGCCGAATTGGGGTGGATGCCCGATAAATCAGCTGCTGAACGGGCGGTAACTTCGAGTACAAAAAACTGGAGCAGTTTCTTTTGAATACTCTTTTTTAGTTTACAATGGGTTATCTTCATTTTTGCAGTCTAACATGACTGCTTATCTAGTATAGCCCCTAAATTTTTATTCATGGAGATTTTCATTTATTAAAAATTCGGGTAAGTTTTTAAACAAAAAAAATTCATCTCCCCAATTAATCATATTCAACACTGATTGGGAAAAAATTAGCCGGAACCCGATTTCATCATCATCAAGATATAGTTTTCTCATTTCCAATAGGTCTTCATCTTTAAGGAAACCAAAAAAATCAAAATCGGTTAAATCGAATATTTTAAGCTCTCCATAACTACCTAAAGATACGTTTTCAGCTTCCTTGTTGATTTCATAAGACAGATTCGGTTCGCTGCCATTACACTTAAATAAAACAGGGATCCCTTCCAAATCAAACTGTATTTCATCGGGACGTTGGACATCAATATCAAGATCCGTTTCGTCATATATGAAGAAAAGCCCCTTTACTGATAAAATCCTTCCATTTAACTCATTCATTTATTTACCCTTATCCCTTCTTTTACTGATGGATTAGTTAAGCCATTTTTCAAAATTGTTATAAACTCTCCTTCAGGAGATGTTACTACTACATTATTTCCTTTAATTCTAAATAAAACTGATCCACGTGCATGATTTGCACCTTGCCTGATTCCCTGTCCGTTAAAAGTTCCTACCCTTAACTCATCTGGCCGTTTAGCAATTTCATAAATAAATTTTTTAAAACTTTCTCTTCTGCTAGAAGTTTTCATATCAAATCCATGTTCAGTAGCATGTTTTCCTACTTTGCGACCAAATTGGTTATCGGCTAAAGAAAATCTTTGCGGGTTCTAAGATGCTTTTTGAAATTCCTTAGGAATTTTAGCAAAATCAATTTCTAATCTTGCCAACTCTTCTTGTATCTTGCTTACTTTAACCTCAAGTTGTTCAAATCTTCTAGGCGAGCCTTTCGCATCTTTGGCTAATTCAAACAATTTCTTGGCTGTGCGCAAATCCCCCGCTTCTTTGGCAGCTTCGTAGGCCTTTCTGAAATCGCGGACGGTTTCTAGTTTTTTAGCTACTTTCACTCCTGGAATGGCAAAAATAGTTGCAACAGCATAATCTCTAAACGTGTCGGCCTGTTTGAAATCTTTAATCGTTCCGACAACCGTCATATCGGTAAGCAGTTCGCTGCCAATCCGCATCATTTTTGCATTGGCGGCAATTTCTTCCGGTGATTTGCCGTAAGACATTAACACAACAGTATCGGTTTTGCCGAACTCTTCGCTATGAGCCTGCCTTCTTTCGGGATTAAATGCCATTTTAATCATTGAGTAATATAAAAGGCCGTCTGAAAAATATACTTTCAGACGGCCTTTCAAATGATTCAAAAGAAAATCCTACATTTGCACCGAGCCGCTGACGGTCAGGCTGATCTCTTCCGAACCTGGGGAGGCTGGTACGCCATCTTCTATTCCTGCAGCCATTTCTGCGACGGGGGCTGCCCGCAACATTTTGGCGCGTGCAAAGTCGCCGCCGACTTGGCGGTTGCCGATATGGCCCAGGTTGAGTTTAACAATTTTGTAGCTGGAGAAGCCGAGCGTTTGGGCGAGATTTTGGGCGCGGTCTTTGAAGCGCAGGATAACGGCTTTGCTCAGTTGATCGACGGTTTCTTCACGTTTTTCTTTGGATACAGAAAATGAGGAGCTTTCTAAAACGGCGATATTGATGCTGTCGGCAATCAGGCGGTTGAGTGCTTCAAAGTCTTTGCTTTCTACTTTGAAGTAGGCGTGTTCTTCCCAGCCGTTTTGGGTGCGTTTGCCGTTGGTATATTGATAGCGCGGGGATGCGTTGCGCTCCATCAGCTCGGCTTTAAATTTGCTGTTTTGGGAGATTTTGTTGAACTGGTTGAATTTCTTTATGAAGGCTTGGTTGACGGCTTGACGGTCTTTGCCTTCTGCGTTGACGCTGAAATGCGCGGTCATGGTATCCCGTGGCACTTCCATATTCGCGGATTCGGAAAATTCAACGATGTTGTAGTTGAGGCTTTCTGCTGCAACGGGCAGGGAGGCGGATAGCAGTAGGGCGGTAAGGGCTGGGCGGAGCATTTTGTTTTCCTTGTAATGCGGATTTCAAAAAAGTAATTTAGCATGAAATGTGGAAATGTTGGCTTTGGCAAGCGTAAGGATTTGTATGGGTTGAGGCCGTCTGAAAAGAAGTTACTTTGTATCCATCAAGCCGACTTCATGGGGATTGAGGCGGGCTTTTTCTTCTTGGCCTAAGCCGACCAATTTCCGCAAGCGGGTCATGTAGGCATTGACGTCAAGGCCCCGTCCGTAGCGTTGTGCTTCCCAGATGGTTTCTGCCAAGGCTTCCATCATATCGTGTTCGGCTTTGATCCAGTCGCCGTTGTAACGGGCGCAAAGTTGATGGTGGATGGCACGGATGCCCGGAGGCTGGTCGATGGCGCTTTGCTCTTGCAGGGAAAGGTGTAGCGACATATGCAGGAATGGATTGCTTTCGCCGTCTTCGGGCAACCATTCTTTATCTAAATATTGTTCGATGTCTTCGAGATAGTGTCCGTATTCGGGATGGGCTTCGATAATGCGCAAAGCTTTTTGTTGCAGGCCGTCTAATTGGAGCGGTGCGAGCCTGTGTTGCCAGACGTGGGCAAAGAATCGGCGGACATCGTGGGTGTTTACGTCATACATGATGGGTGTGATTTGATTTTGGGATATGTGATTATATAGCGATTGCGATAAAAAAGGCCGTCTGAAAAACATGTTTTCAGACGGCCTTTGTTTTGCAGGGTTTAGCGGCGGTCGATGATTCGGTAATACACTTCGCCGTCTTGGACATAGCCCAATTCGACGCGGGCAATTTCGGCGATAGCCTCTTGTCCGTGTGCCAAATCTTCAACTTCCGCATTGAGGAAATTGTTGCGTAAAGTGAGCGTTTGGTTTTTTTCCTCCTGACGGACGAGCTGCTCCTGCAATTCTTCCGTATGCCCGACGCTGCCTTTACCAAACCAAAGGCTGTACTGACAGCACAAAAGTGCGAAGGTTAAAACAAAAGTTACCCACTTCATACAATCAATATCCTATATTCTGCTTATTTGCCCAGTTGGTAGAATGCGACTTTGCCAGGGTAGTAAGCGGCTTCAGCCAATTCTTCTTCGATGCGCAACAATTGGTTGTATTTCGCCATGCGGTCAGAACGGGACAGGGAGCCGGTTTTGATTTGCATACAGTTGGTGGCAACTGCCAAGTCGGCAATAGTGCTGTCTTCGGTTTCGCCGGAACGGTGGCTCATTACGCTGGTGTAGCGGTTGCGTTTTGCCAAGTCAACGGCTTTCAGGGTTTCGCTCAAAGTACCGATTTGGTTTACTTTAACCAGCAATGCGTTTGCCACGCCTTTTTCAATGCCTTCGGCCAAGATTTTTGGATTGGTTACGAACAAGTCGTCGCCGACCAATTGAACTTTTTTGCCCAATTTTTCGGTCAGCAGTTTCCAGCCTTCCCAGTCGTTTTCGTCCATGCCGTCTTCGATGGAAATGATTGGGAATTCGTTAACCAGGCCTTCCAAGTATTCGGCAAATTCTGCGCTGGTGTAAGAGCGGCCTTCGGCTTCCAAGTGGTATTTGCCGTCTTTGTAGAACTCGCTGGATGCGCAGTCCAGGGCGAACAATACGTCTTCGCCTGCTTTGTAGCCTGCGGCTTCGGTTGCTTCGACGATCAGCTGCAGGGCTTCTTTGTGGCTGTTCAGGTTAGGTGCGAAACCGCCTTCGTCGCCAACGGTAGTTGGGAAGCCTTTGCTGTCACACAGTTTTTTCAGTGCGTGGAAGATTTCGGCGCCGCAACGCAGAGCTTCGCGGAAAGATTTTGCGCCGACAGGCATGATCATGAATTCTTGGATGTTCAGGCTGTTGTTGGCATGTTCGCCGCCGTTGATAACGTTCATCATCGGAACAGGCAGAGCCATTGGGCCTGCACCGCCCAAGTAACGATACAGAGGGAGGCCTGCATCTTCAGCGGCCGCGCGTGCTACGGCCATAGAAACAGCCAAAGTGGCGTTGGCACCCAAGTTGCCTTTGTTTTCAGTACCGTCCAATTCGATCATGATTTGGTCGATATAAGATTGTTCGTTGGCATCGATACCGATGAGGGCTTGCGCGATTTGGTTGTTGACGTGGTCAACGGCTTTCAATACGCCTTTGCCCAAGTAACGGGATTTGTCGCCGTCACGCAGTTCCAAAGCTTCTTTTTGGCCGGTTGATGCGCCGCTTGGTACGGCTGCGCGTCCCATAACGCCGGATTCCAACAATACGTCACACTCTACGGTAGGGTTGCCGCGGGAGTCCAAAATTTCGCGTGCAAAAATATCAACGATTGCGCTCATGAATATCTCCAAATAGGATAGTAAAAGAAAAGTAGCTTTGTTACGTTTCAGACGGCCTTGAGGATGATTGCCGAAGTCTGATGAATGCAGACATTATACCGTCTTTGCCGGGAATGGCATCGGCGTCGGTATGAAACCGACTGTAAGTTTGTTTCACGTCAATATCGCTCAAACAAACATAAGCCGTGTAGTGTAACATTTTTTACCCTTTTTAGGGTGAAAAGCTGATTAAATAAGGCATAAGGCCGTCTGAAAAACAGATTAGCCTGCGCCCAAAATCATCGAGCCTACGCCGTCATCTGTCAGTACTTCCAAGAGCAGGGCGTTGGGAACGCGGCCGTCTATGATATGCGTGGCTTTGACGCCGCTTTTGGCGGCTTCGACGGCGGAGGCGATTTTAGGCAGCATACCGCCGTACAGCGTACCGTCTTCAATCAGTTCGTCAATGCGGCTTGGCGTCAGGGTGGTTAATAATTTGCCTTCTTTATCCAGTACGCCCGGGATATTGGTCATCATCAGCAGTTTTTCAGCTTGAAGTTTTTCCGCCAGTTTGCCGGCAACCAAGTCGGCATTAATGTTGAACGCTTCGCCGTTTTGGCCTACGCCGATGGGGGCGATGACCGGAATGCAGCCGCGCTCAACCAAACCTTCCACCAAACGGGTGTCGATGTCGGCCACGGTGCCGACTTGACCGATGTCCACACCTTTTTGTTCGGGCGTATCGATCAGGAGTTTTTCCGCTTTGATGAAGTGGTTGTCCCGGCCGGTAATGCCGACGGCGCGACCGCCGAAGGTGGTAATCATGGAAACGATTTCTTTATTGACGTGTCCGCCCAAAACCATTTCTACGATGTCCATGGTTTCGCTGTCGGTCACGCGCATGCCTTGAACAAATTCCCCTTTTTTGCCGACTTTTTCCAACATTTCATTGATTTGTGGACCGCCGCCGTGAACGATGACGGGATGCAGACCGATTAGTTTGAGCAGGACGACATCGCGTGCGAAACCCTCTTTTAAGGCAGGTTCGGTCATGGCGTTGCCGCCGTATTTGATGACGATGATGGAGCCGGAAAAACGGCGGATATAAGGTAAAGATTCGGCAAGGACGCGCGCTTTGATCGCAGGGGAGACAGATTGTTGCTGGGTCATGGTTTCTACCTTGTTTCATGATTTCGGCCTTTATCTTAATCCCAAAGGCCGTCTGAAACAATATTTCCAGGCGCTTGAAATCCTGTTAAATCAGTTAAATGGTTGAAACCAGCCTCATGCAAACGGTAAAATGGCGGTTTGCTTCGGCCTCTTCGCCGATTACTAAGGATACCCATGATGAAAATCAGCACCCAATTCGATGCCGGTTCGGTTGTTGTCAAAGACTTGAGCAACCCTGCCGATATCCGCCTCGCCCTGCGTCCCGACAATGCTTCGGAGTTTGCCCAATGGTTTTACTTCCGTTTGCAGGGTGCGGCCTATCAAAACTGCGTGATGCATTTTGAAAATGCGGCGGACGCTGCGTATCCTTTGGGCTGGGAGGACTATCAGGCTTGCGCCTCTTACGACCGCCAAAATTGGTTCCGCGTGCCGACCAGCTATGAAAACGGCGTGTTGACCATCAACCATACGCCTTTGTCCAACAGCGTTTACTACGCTTATTTCGAGCCTTATTCCAACGAGCAGCATTTGAACCTTTTGGGCGATGCGCAGGGCAGCGGTTTGTGCCGTATCGACGATTTGGGCAGCACCGTTCAAGGCCGCGACATCAATCTTCTGACCATCGGCAATCAAGTCGAAAGCGACATGAAAGTCTGGATTATCGCCCGTCAGCATCCGGGCGAAACCATGGCGGAATGGTTTGTCGAAGGTTTGCTGGGCCGCCTGCTTGATCCGCAAGATCCGACCGCGCGCATGCTGCTTGACCGCGCGACTTTCTACATTGTGCCGAATATGAATCCGGACGGCTCGGTTTTGGGTAATTTGCGCACCAATGCCGCCGGTGCCAACCTCAACCGCGAATGGGAAAAACCGACTTTGGAGCGAAGCCCCGAAGTCTTTACCGTCCGCGAAAAAATGATGGAAACCGGCGTGGATTTGTTCTTGGATATTCACGGCGATGAAGGCCTGCCGTTTGTCTTTGTGGCCGGTACCGAAGGCGTGCCGAACTACAACGAGCGCATCGAAGCCTTGGAAGACCAATTCAAACTCGCGTTGCTCAATGCCAGCCCAGATTTCCAAGACGATTACGGCTATGACAAAGATGCGCCGGGTCAGGCAAACATGACTTTGGCGACCAACTGGGTCGGCAATCATTTCAACTGCCTTGCCTATACTTTGGAAATGCCGTTTAAAGACAATGCCAACCTGCCGGACGATGATTTCGGCTGGAACGGCCAACGCTCGCTGCGCTTGGGCGAGGCAATGTTGTCTGCTATTTTGAATGTGGTTGACGAATTGCGTTAAACCATCCGACACTGCATACAGGCCGTCTGAAAGTTCAGGCTTTCAGACGGCCTTTGAGATAAGGAACACACATTATGATGATACATCCCCAGTTTGATCCGGTGCTGATCAGCATCGGCCCGCTTGCCATCCGCTGGTATGCCTTGAGCTATATCGTCGGCTTTATCCTGTTTACGATTTTGGGCCGCCGCCGTATCGCGCAGGGCAATTCTGTGTTTACCAAAGAAACACTCGACGATTTCCTGACTTGGGGTATCTTGGGCGTCATCTTGGGCGGCCGTATCGGCTACGTTTTGTTTTATAAATTTTCCGATTATCTTGCCAACCCGTTGGATATTTTCAAAGTTTGGGAAGGAGGCATGTCGTTTCATGGCGGATTCTTGGGTGTGGTCGTTGCCATGTGGCTGTTTGGCCGCAAGCACAACATCAGTATCTTGAAATTGATGGATACCGTTGCGCCGCTCGTACCGCTGGGCTTGGCTTCCGGCCGTATCGGCAACTTTATCAACGGCGAACTTTGGGGACGTGTGACCGAACTCAATGCTTTCTGGGCGATGGGTTTCCCGCAAGCGCGTTATGAAGATGCGGAAGCTGCGGCGCACAATCCTTTGTGGGCCGAATGGCTGCAACAATATGGCATGCTGCCGCGCCATCCGTCTCAGCTTTACCAGTTTGCCCTTGAAGGCATTTGCCTGTTTGTTATCGTTTGGATTTTCTCGAAAAAACCGCGTCCGGCCGGTCAAACGGCGGCATTGTTCTTGGGCGGTTACGGTTTGTTCCGCTTTATTGCCGAATTTGCCCGCCAGCCTGACGACTATCTCGGCCTGTTGACTTTGGGTTTGTCCATGGGTCAATGGTTGAGCGTGCCGATGATTGTATTGGGTGCTATTGGTTTTGTTTGGTTTGGCCGTAAAAACAGCGTTACCAAAGCATAAATAAAACAATGAATAAAGGCCGTCTGAAAAGGTTTTCAGACGGCCTTTTTATCGCTTCAAGCAAACGGATTTCGGGTTTAACCAAAAAAGCCCATTTTGACTTGAATGAGTTTTTCCAGCTCCGGCAGAACGCGGCGGCGTGAAACGAAGAAGATAATGTGGTCGCCGTCTTGGAGGATGGTTTCGGTGTGGTGTCCCATGATGACCTCGCCGGTTGCGCCGCGGACGATGGCGGCGATGTAGCAGTCGCTTGGCCATTTGATGCCGCTGATGCGGCGGCCGACGATGGCGGAAGTATTTTTATCGCCGTGTACCACCACTTCAATGGCTTCGGCCGTACCACGGCGCAAAGGATGGACGGCAACGATGTCGCCACGGCGGATGTGGGCGAGGATGGAGCCGATGGTAATCAGGTGGGGGGAAACGACGATATCGATTTTGTTGCCTTCGAGCAAATCGACGTAGCTTGAGCGGTTGACGATGGTAATCACGCGTTTGGCACCAAGGTTTTTCGCCAACAGGCTGGACATGATGTTGTTTTCGTCATCATTGGTCAGCGCGCAGAAGACGTCGATTTCGTCGATGTATTCTTCGTCCAGCAGGGTTTCGTCGGTGGCGGAACCTTGCAGGACGAGGGTGTTGTCCAGATTCTCGGCCAGCCATTCGGCGCGCTGGGGTTTGTATTCGATGATTTTGATGTCGTATTTGGATTCAAGCTGCTTGGCGAGGCGGTAGCCGATGTTGCCGCCGCCGGCAATCATGATGCGGCGGGTACGCGCTTCTTTCGGACGCAATTCACGCATGATGGCTTCAACGCTGTTGATGTCGGCAGCAAACAGGACTTCATCGCCTTCAATGATGACGGTTTGCGGCGTTGGGACGATCAGGCGGTTGTTGCGGTAGATGGCGCAGATTTGGCAGTCCGCACCTTCGAGCAGGTGTTGGTTGATATCGGCAATTTCACGGCCGATCAGCAAACCGCCTTTGCGTGCTTGAACAATCACCATGCGGACTTTATCGTTGGCGAAACTGAGTACCTGCAATGAGCTGGTGTAGTTGAGCAGGCCGACAAGTTGTTCGGTAACCAGTTGTTCGGGGCTGATGGTTTCGGTAATGCCGAAAATGTTGAGGCTGCCTTCTTCGGGTTTATCGCTGCCGTCAACCGGATATTCGAGGTATTCGCTTGAGCGCACGCGTGCGATGCGGCTGGGGATGTTGAATAGGTCGGCGGCGATTTTGGAGGCGACAATATTGGTTTCGTCGCTGCGGGTCAGGGCAAGCAGGAGGTCGGAGTCCGCCGCGCCTGCCTGTTCGAGGGTAAAGGGCGATGCGCCGTTGCCGACGATGGTTTGGACATCAAGGCGGCTGCTAATACGGTTGAGCGCTTTTTCGTCGATGTCGATGATGGTAACGTCGTTGCTGGGAACGGAGGCAAGGTTTTGGGCGACGGTCGAGCCGACTTGGCCGCTGCCGAGGATGAGTATTTTCACGGTAATTGAGTGTGTTCGGTAAAAATGAAATTGTAACAAAAGGCCGTCTGAAATTGGAGTTTCAGACGGCCTGAATTTTCTTTCTTAATCAGCTAAAGAGTTACCAGTAGCCCAAGGCTTTCCACCATAAGATGCCGACAGTGCTGAAAATCAGGATTTCGACCACGCTCATGATGAAGCCGGCTTTCCACCATTCGGTCATGGTTACATAGTTGGAGCCGTAAATGACAGGTGCAGAACCGGTGGCGTAGTGGGTCAGCGACATCATGATGCCGGTAGCGGCTGCCATAATCAGGGCAAACAGCATCGGTGGTGCGCCCAAGGCCAAGCCTGCGCCGTAGAATGCGCCGAACATGGCGGTAACGTGTGCCGTACCGCTGGCGAAAACGTAGTGGGCGTAGAGGTAGGCCAGCATCAACATGGCACAACCGGCTTCCCAACCCAAACCCATGTGGGCGATACCGCTTTGCATGGAGTCGGACAACCAACTGATGAGGCCCAGTTTGTTGAGGAAGTTTGCCATCATCACCAAGGCCGCAAACCAAACGATGGTATCCCACGCGCTTTTTTCTTTCAGCGCGTCGTCCCAAGTCAGTACGCCGGTCAGCAGACACAGGCTCAAGCCGAGGAAGGTGGTGGCAGTAGCGTCAACTTTCACGCCGAACAGCATCTCAGGAATACCCGCCCACAACAGCAGCAGAACCAGAAAAATACCCAGCATGATTTTTTCTTCACGCTTCATCGGCCCCATGGCAGCCAAATGCTCTTTTGCCAATGCAGTGGCGTTAGGGGTTTGTTTGATTTCAGGCGGATATAGGAAATACAGCACCAGCGGCATCAGCAACATAGCAAGCAGGCCGGGTACGACCATCGCCAAGAACCAAGTACCCCAAGAGAGTTGGATTTGCGAATTGGTGGCTTTGGCAACCAATTCGACTACCAGCGGATTAGGTGCGGTGGCAGTGATGAAAATCAGACAGGTAATTACGTTGGAGTGGAAGTTGACCAGTGAAAGGTATTTACCGATTTTGCCTTCCGTACCTTTTTCTGGGTCGGAGTCGAAGCTTAGTGCGATGGATTTCATAATCGGATGCACGATCGCACCGCCGCGTGCAGTATTACTTGGCGTTACCGGACCGATGACCAAGTCGGCCAATGCCAAGCTGTAACCTACGCCCAGTGTGCGTTTGCCGAAGAGGGAAATCAAGAGGTAGCCGATACGCATACCCAAGCCGGTTTTCAACAGGCCGCGCGAGATGATGATGGCGATACCGATCATCCAGATAAGTGAGTTGTTAAGGCTGCTTAGGGCGTCTTTGGTTGCATCGGCGGCTTTTTCGTTGGTCACGCCGGTCAGTGCAACCAAGGTAATGCCCAAAATCGCCATTGCGCCTATAGGCATGGCTTTGCCGATGATGCCGGCAATGATGCCGACGAACAATGCCAAAAGATGCCATGCGTCAGGCGATACGCCTTGAGGAACGGGGATAACGAACCAGATAAGCAGCGTCAGCACAAGTGCGACCGCAGCAGGAATTGGCTTGAAGCCCATGTTGAATCTCCTAATTTGAGGATTGAAGTATTGGGAAATCGGTTTTCAGACGGCCTGAGTGTTGCTGAAGCTTGTCTGAACGTATTTTGGTAGGTTCGGAAGGTATTTTTCTTATTGGGTTTCTCTTTCATCTTGGAAAGAAGAGAAAGGGAGGCGGGTATCGTTTTTCAGACGGCCTTTACAGTAACAGGCCGTCTGAAAACAACGCCGTTTTACTCCTGTTCTTGCGACAGGCCGTACTCTTCGGGGAAGGTGCGCAGCGAGCTTTGCAACACGGTAACCGCGCCGTCAATCAGGCCACAACGGCCGCTTCGTGGCAACAGTTGGCACAGGCTTTGCAAGGCACGCAGGTCGTCTGAAGTGCCGATGCCGGTGTCCACCCGGTTGAGCAGGCGGGAAAGCTGGAACGTGCCGCCTTTGCAAGGCGGACATTGACCGCATGAATTGGAAGCAAAAAATTCTACATATTCGGCTACTTTGCGCACCACGCTGGTGCCTTCGGAAATCACAATCATCGCGCCGGTACCGAGGCTGGATTTGCGTTCGCGTACGGAAACGAAGTCCAAAGGCACATCCAAATCTTTTACGGTCAAAAGCGTGTTTGACGGGCCGCCGGTAAATACGGCTTTAAACGTACGGCCTTCGAGCATACCGCCGCCGTGATCGTAAATCAGCGATTGCAGGGTCGTACCCATCGGCAGCTCGTACAAACCCGGATTTAATACGTCGCCGGAAAGCGAGTAGAGTTTCGTACCTGCGGCATCGCCTAGGCCCAGCGATTTGTACCATTCCGCCCCTTTGGCAAGGATTTGCGGAATATTGGCGAAGGTTTCGGTATTGTTGATAAGGGTCGGCTCACCGTTGACACCGCTTTCGGCAGGGAAAGGCGGCTTGCGGCGCGGGAAGGGGAAACCGCCTTCCAGCCATGAAATCACGGCAGTTTCTTCGCCGCCGATATAACGGCCTGAAGTTTCAACCAGTTGCAAGTCCAAAGGTTTACCCAAGTAGTTTTCGATACGGATAAACAAATCGCTGTTTTTCCATTGCTCGATGGCCGATGTGATGGAAGCGATGGATTCGGTTTGATGAGGGTTGACGTACAAAATTGCTTTGTTGGCACGGCAGGCAACGGCGGCAATCAGAACTCCTTCGATGACTTGGTGCGGCGTATTTGCCAGCAGTACGCGGTCTTTAAATGTACCCGGTTCGTCTTCGTTGGCATTGCAGACAACGTATTTGTCGCCATTTTTGCTTTGGGCGGCAACGGCAGCCTCCCATTTGCGCCAAGTTGGGAAACCTGCACCGCCCATACCGCAAAGATTGGCATCTTGCAGCTTGGAAACGATGCTTTGAGGATCGGCAAGCGCAGCCAGCAGGCCTTCGCCGCCGCCGACTTTGCGCCAAGCGGCTAAATCTGCGCCGACTTGGCGGGAAGGATGCAGTAAGTTTTGATTGGCTTGATTCATGATTGTTGCTCCTGCAAACCGGCGTGTTCGCGCAAATCGAATTTGCCGTAGTCGGGATATAAAACGGGGGCTTTGATGTCGCTGGTCAGACCGGCGCGGGTCATTTCGCGTTGCAGGTCGTGGACGTGTCCGACACCGCCGCGTACTTTTTTCAGCGGCAGGCCGCAATTTGCCGCGGCTTTACCGGCACGGCGGCCGAAGCTGATAATGTCCAAAAGCGCATTGCCCATCAGGCGGTTGCGGCCGTGAATGCCGCCGGTTACTTCGCCGGCGCAATAGAGGCCTTCGACGCAGGTTGCGCCGTCGCCGTTGATTTCGATACCGCCGTTTTGATAGTGCAGGGTCGGATGAATCATGACCGGCTCAACGGCAGGGTCAATGCCGCATTTGTGGGCAACGTGGCCGAGTGTTACCAAACGATTCAATACGTCAGGGTCGTTAGCAATCAGGCGCGGGGTGTCGAGGAATACACCGACTTGTCCGTCGCGTACCACGCCGCGGCCTTCGCGGCATTCGCGCAGAATCGCAGCGGCAACAACGTCGCGCGGTTGCAATTCGTCAACGAAACGTTCGCCCAAACCGTTGACCAGTTTGGTGCCTGCGGAACGCACGGCTTCAGAAATCAGTGCGCCTGCCAAGTGTGGAGGGTGGGCAACGCCGGTTGGGTGATATTGGAAAGAATCGACATCGCGCAGTTTGGCGCCGATACGGTAAGCCATTACCAGGCCGTCTGCAGTCGCGCCATAGTGGTTGGAAGTGGCGAAACCTTGCAAATGCAGGCGTCCGCTGCCGCCGGTTGCCAATACCACGGCTTTGGCGTGAACCAATACCAAAGAGCGTTTTTCCAAATCGTACAAAATCGCGCCGACGCAGCGGCCGTGTTCGTCCGATAATAATTCGATGGCGGGGTGGCGGTTGAGCTGTGTGATGTTTTCGTCGAGCTCGACTGCCTCGCGCAGTACGCGTATCATTTCGAGGCCGGTAAAGTCGCGGTAGCTCAGAATGCGCGGCACGGTCGTACCGCCTGCACGCTTGCGGCTCAACATGCCGTTGCTGTCCGCACCTTTGGCAAGATCGAAAGTCATGCCCAAGCCGATCAGCCAGCGGATGGCGGACGGCGCGTCGGTAACCATTTGGGCAACCAATTCTTTTTTGCCGACGTTGTGGCCGCCTTTGATGGTGTCGTCAAAGTGTTGTTGCAGGCTGTCTTCTGCGCCGACCGCTGCTTGAATGCCGTCTTCGGCCATCACGGTATTGCTGTCGCCGATACGCAGTTTGTTCGCCATGATGACGCGTGCGCCGGCTTCAGTCGCAGACAATGCCGCCGCCGCGCCTGCACCGCCGCCGCCAATTACCAATACGTCAGTGTTTAAATGTTCAGCGCCTGACAAATTATAGTCGTCAATCAGAGGCTGACTGATTAAGAGTTTGGCCAAATCAGGATGGCAGTAATCGCCTTGGTTTGGGCCGATAGGCAGTTTCACACGCGCATTTGCCTGATAGTCAGGGTGAAATTGGCTCAGTAATTCGTTCTTTTCAGGTAAATCGCCACGAAGCTCCAATGAGGACGCACGTAGGTTGGCAAGGGCGGTTTCGTAGTCTATGCCTTGGATTTTGTTAACCATTACACTGACTCCTCTTCAAATTCGACTTTCATTTTGCCGCTGTCGATTTCGCGCAGGCGGCGCATCAAATCCACAGGGCGCAATGTACGCGCCGCTTTCATACGGCGTGCGAACAGGCCCAAGTGGTTCGGACGGATGTGTTCGGGGCAGGAGAGGGTGCAGAGGTTGCACATCACGCATTGGTCAAAGGTCAGCGCAGCCGCGCCGAAATCGCCGGAAACTACCTGCGCTACGCCGTTTTCCACTTGCAAACCTTTAGGACAGGCTTGATTACAGCCGCCGCAATGGCGGCAGTTTTGCGCTTCAGGGAAGGCTTTGGCGGTGTCGTCCAACCAGTTCCAGCCATCTCCAATTTCGCTGACGTCGTAATATTGGATGTGCTCCGGAATAAAGTAGTCCAAGAAGCTGACCTGCATGCCTTCTTCAACTTTGGTCTCGCATGCCAGTGCAGTGGTGACTTCGCGCTCGCCTTCTTTACGAATCATGCAGCGACAGGAACCGCATACGCCTTGACCCATACAGCCGACATTGGCAGTAATCGCATTGCCTGAACGGGCATAGGCTTGGATAATTGACGAGTCGGCAGAAGCTTTGATTTCATGGCCGTCTATGGTCAGGGTTAACAAATTTTCACTCATGATTTGTTCCTGTGAAATTGGAAGTTGGAATAGTGGGTAATTTGATTAATTGTATTTTTATTACATTTATTGCATATAAGGAAAATATCCAAGTGATTTACTCGGAAATTCTTTTAAAATCAATGTTTATCTATATAAGGCGAAGTGCATCAGAATTTGTTGGACTTAATGATAGGGAGGGATTAGCCTTGCTTAAGGAAGAGATTGTAAATAAAATATGCCTATTATTTAGACAAATTAATTGTTTATATTTGATTTTAAAGGTAAAAGAAAATTACCTTTTTTAGTATATTTGCAAAAATAATCTAATATTTGCTAGTAGAAATCATTATTAAATATTAGAAGTTAATATATAACCTGTTGTATAGATTTAATAATATCTAATTCTGTAAACAAACGAAAAGGCTGTTGTAAAATTTCAAAAAATTAAATAAGTTTGACATCCATCAAGAAGGTTGAGGGAGGGAATGACATAAATTTTACAATTGTGTATCGTATTAAAAAATAAAATGGCCGTCTGAAATGGAGATAGTTCTCTTTTAAATACAGGCTATTAAATTTACTATCTAAATGCTTAAGCCAAATATTTCAGACGGCTTATAATAAGATTATCATTTAAAAATAATGTAGTTTTATTTCTATATAAGCGAATAGCCAGTAGATATGGGTTATCAATAACCAAGTGATTTAATATGTTATTAAATTCTATTTAAATCAATAAGGTATGAAAATGATATTGTCTGGATTATTCATTTAAAAGCACTATTACACTATTGAAGGCCGTCTGAAAAATCGGTCTCTTAAAAAATAAACAAACCCTTCCTACCATGACTCCCGAAAAGGAACACAATCATGACCGTCATCAAGCAAGAAGACTTTATCCAAAGTATTTTCGATGCCTTCCAATTCATCAGCTACTACCATCCTAAAGACTACATTCAGGCTTTGTATAAGGCTTATCAAAAAGAAGAAAACCCTGCCGCCAAAGATGCGATGGCGCAGATTTTGGTCAATAGCCGTATGTGTGCCGAAGGCCATCGTCCGATTTGTCAGGATACCGGTATTGCGACCGTATTCTTGAAAGTGGGCATGGATGTACAGTGGGATGCCGAGATGAGCGTACAGGAAATGGTTAACGAAGGCGTACGCCGTGCATATACCTATCCTGACAACAAACTGCGTGCCTCCGTATTGGCCGACCCGGCTGGTAAACGTCAAAATACCAAAGACAACACCCCTGCCGTTGTACATATGGAAATCGTAAAAGGCGACAAAGTCGAAGTCACTTGCGCAGCCAAAGGCGGCGGTTCTGAAAACAAAACCAAAGTTGCCATGCTCAACCCTTCAGACAATATTGTTGATTGGGTATTGAAAACCGTTCCTCAAATGGGTGCCGGCTGGTGTCCTCCGGGCATCTTGGGTATCGGCATCGGCGGTACGCCTGAAAAAGCAGTGCTGATGGCCAAAGAAAGCCTGATGAGCCATATCGATATTCAGGAACTCAAAGAAAAAGCCGATTCCGGTGCAGAATTGTCTACTACCGAAGCCCTGCGCTTGGAACTCTACAAAAAAGTAAATGCCTTGGGCATCGGCGCACAAGGTTTGGGCGGTTTGAGCACCGTGCTGGATGTCAAAATCCTTGACTACCCAACCCACGCGGCTTCCAAACCGATTGCCATGATTCCAAACTGCGCGGCAACCCGCCACATCGAATTTGAATTGGACGGCTCAGGCCCGGCCAAATTGGAAGCACCGTCTTTGGAAGACTGGCCGGATCTGACTTACAGCCCGGATAACGGCAAACGTGTCGATGTCAACAATTTGACCAAAGAAGAAGTGGCTACATGGAAAACCGGCGACGTATTGTTGCTGAACGGTAAAATCCTGACCGGCCGCGATGCCGCGCACAAACGTTTGGTTGACATGCTCAATAAAGGCGAAGAGTTGCCGGTGGATTTCACCAACAAACTGATTTACTACGTCGGCCCGGTTGATCCAGTCCGCGACGAAGTTGTTGGCCCAGCCGGTCCGACTACTTCCACCCGTATGGATAAATTTACCCGCCAAATGCTGGAACAAACCGGCCTCCTGGGCATGATTGGTAAATCCGAACGTGGCGCAGCAACTTGCCAAGCCATTGCCGACAACAAAGCCGTTTACCTGATGGCTGTCGGCGGTGCGGCATATCTGGTTGCCAAAGCCATTAAAGCATCTAAAGTCTTGGCATTCCCAGAATTGGGTATGGAAGCGATTTACGAATTTGAAGTCAAAGACATGCCTGTGACCGTTGCAGTGGACAGCAACGGCGAATCGGTTCACGCCATTGCGCCAAAACAATGGCAGGCCAAAATTGGTATTATCCCGGTTGAAGCTTGATATTTGACTGAATAATCAAAGGCCGTCTGAACGATTTCAGACGGCCTTTTTTTGCTTACAAATAATTCAAATGTTTTCAAACGAGTAAATTTCCCTTCCTAAAAAACACTTGTCAAAATCAGTATTTGAAACTAAAATTCATGGCTTATCGAGTCGGAGTGTGGCGCAGTCTGGTAGCGCACTTGCATGGGGTGCAAGGGGTCGAAGGTTCGAATCCTTTCACTCCGACCAAAGAATTTGAAAGAGCCGTTTTAAAAACGGCTCTTTTTTCGTTTGGATGATTTATCTGAATAATGTGTCCGAATGGATCTTAAAACTGGATGCAAATGCCGTCTGAAACAAAACCTGCTTAAAAAGCAGGTTTTGTTGTTTATAAAGCAGAACTATTCGGCACTATCTTTCAGCGCGTCTTTATAAGTATAAAGATAAGAAGCGCCGACAAAGGATGCGCCACCGACGACATTGCCTAGGAATACGGGAATCATGTTGAAGAAAAATTGCCCCCATGTGATATTTGCGCCTGCCAGAATACCCGCTGGGATAACGAACATATTGGCGACAAGGTGTTGGAAGCCGTTTAATACGAAAATCATGACGGGGAACCAAATGGCCAGCATTCGTCCGGTTGTGTTTTTAGCGGCAAAGTGCAGCCACGCGCCCATGCAGACCATCCAGTTACATGCAACCGCCGATACGAAAGCGCGGCCGAAATCCATATGGACTTTTGCTTCCGCTACGGCAATGGTTTTTTCTGCCACGCTGCCTTCAATCATACCGACATAGTATCCGAGGAAAAACGCCATTGCCAGCGTGCCCACCAAATTGCCCATGCAGACGATAACCCAGTTGCGCAGCAGCATTTTGGAGGAAATCCGTCCGGCCAATCTGCCTAAAGACATAATCATCATGTTGCTGGTTACCAGCTCGCCGCCGCCAAGCAGGATGCAAATCAAGGCGATTGGGAATACGGCGGCGCCGAGCAAAGTCGCCAAGCCGCCCCATTCGTGCGGAATGCCGCTGACCACTTTCAAATAAGCCAGATAACCGAAGCCGATGTATCCGCCCGCCAAAACGCTCAAAACCGCCAGTGTGGGGATGCTGGATTGTGCTTTGGCGCAGCTTTTGTCGAGAACAACCTGTAAAATTTCCTGTGGGTATAAATCGCGCGAAGCCATGATGTTCCTTAAAGTGGGTTGAGGAGGAAACGTTGTTTTAAAGGTGGTACAAACTGTCGCGGTAGAGTAGTGTTATAGGGAGCCGGTGTACGGTCTTTGTCTTATCAATCAGCCTGAATTAAACCTAAAAAACAGATACTTCGCCTTGCTTTAGCTCAAAAGAAATATTATTACATTTTGCTTCTGTATGAAAAAAGGCCGTTGAACGTTGAGGTTTCAGACGGCCTTGTTTTGATTTTTAAACTTACAAATGAGCCAGCTTTGCATTGCCTTCGCGAGGAATAGGGCGTGGATTGCCTTGTGCATCGATAGCGACGTAAGTGAACACGGCTTCGGTGACCAGTTGGCGGTCTTCCGTGACCATATCGTTCATTAAAGTCTTCACCCACACTTCGATTTTCAGTTGCAAAGAAGTATTGCCGACACGGACGCAATGACCGTAGCAGCATACAACGTTGCCGACCTTTACCGGTCTGATGAAATTCATTTCTTGAACGGCCACGGTTACAATGCGTCCCTGTGCGATTTCTGCCGCCAAAATACCGCCGCCCAAATCCATTTGCGACATAATCCAGCCGCCGAAGATATCCTGATTAGGATTGGTATCGCGCGGCATGGCTACCGTACGCAATAAAAGTTGTCCTTCGGGTACGGCATGGGTTTGTTTATTGTCAGCCATAAAAAATCCTGTCAAAAAGTGGTATTTTACGCCATTTGTGGCGTTAAACCTATGTAGGCCGTCTGAAAAATCAGCAGGTAAAGTGTTACAATTAAATATATTCATCAGACAAAGGAGAAAGCTCATGCATCCGATTCAAGAACCACGAAATAGCGGCCTTTTGCGCGTATCCGACATTCACGAAATCTACTGGGAAGAATCAGGCAATCCTGATGGCCACCCCGTGATTTTCCTGCATGGCGGCCCTGGAGCAGGGGCATCACCTGCCTGTCGCGGCTTTTTTAATCCAGATCATTTCCGAATCGTCATTATCGACCAACGCGGTTGCGGACGCTCCAAACCCTATGCCTGTATCGAAGACAATACCACATGGGATTTGGTTGCCGATATTGAAAAAGTACGCGAAATGCTCGGTATTCAAAAATGGCTGGTTTTCGGCGGCTCATGGGGCAGCACCTTGTCGCTGACTTATGCCGAAACCCATCCCGAGCGCGTCAGCGGCTTAGTTTTGCGCGGTATTTTCCTGTGCAGGCCGTCTGAAATGGCATGGTTGAACGAAGTAGGCGGCGTCAGCCAAATTTATCCGGCTCAATGGCAAAAATTCATCGCCCCCGTAGCCGAAAACAAACGCAAAACCCTAATCAAAGCCTACCATGAAATGCTGTTCAGCGAAGATGAAGCCACACGCCTCAAAGCGGCTAAATCATGGGCAGACTGGGAAAGCTACCTTATTCAGTTTGAACCTAAAGATGTAGATGAAGACCCGCAAGCCTCCCTTGCCATCGCAAGAATGGAAAACCATTACTTCGTGAACGAAGGCTGGTTGCAGGGCGATAAAGCCATCTTGGCAAATATCGGCAAAATCCGCCATATCCCCACCATCATCGTCCAAGGCCGCTACGACCTATGCACCCCGATGCAAAGCGCGTGGGAGCTCTCGCAAGCCTTCCCTGAGGCAGAATTGAGAATCGTCCAAGCAGGCCACTCTTCTTTTGATCCTTTGCTTTCCGAGGCTTTAGTGAAAGCAGTAGAGGATATTAGAAGCAAGTTATAAAGGTTAATCAATAACAATGCCGTCTGAAAAAGTTTCAGACGGCATTTTTTTATTTACATATTAAATTTAATATCATATTATTATTGCATAATATCAGTTTGAATTTTTTAGAATTTCAATATGAAACCCCTAATTTACTACGCCCATTCCGCCCAAGACGAACTCGGCAATCTCTTGCCTTACGAACATTGGCAAACCTTGCAAAGCCATTCGGTCAATGTTGGGGAAATGGCGGCGGAGTTTGCTCGGGTATTCGGTGCACAGGAAATTGCCTGCCAGACGGGACAGCTTCATGATGTAGGGAAATATTCGGAACCCTTTAATCAGCGATTGCATGGAGGCCCATCAGTCGATCATGCCACCGCCGGAGCCAAAATTGCCGTCGAACGCTGGGGAAATGTGATTGGCAAGCTGATGGCGTTTTGCATTGCGGGGCATCATGCGGGGCTTGCGAATGGTAATGGCGAAGGCGATAACCGCCGCACGTTAAAGCAGCGTTTGGCATTGCAATTTGGTGCAGATATTCCTGCTCTCGATAATCTGTGGCAACAAGAAATCAAGCCCCCTCAAAACCTGTCCGCACCGCCACTCAAAGCCGACGCGCATCATCCTTTTTTCTCCTACGCCTTCTTCACCCGAATGCTCTATTCCTGCTTGGTGGATGCTGATTACCTCGACACCGAAGCCTTTTATTTAAACCTAGAAAACAAAGCCAGCGAGCGTGGCGGTTATCCCGATTTAAACTCCTTACAACACAATTTCAATCAATTTATCAACGCTTTCAGACAACGTATCGCCCAAGCTCCAGCGCAAACCGAAGCCGAAAAACGCAATGCTGCCTTAAACCGCTTGCGCAGTGAAATTCTTGATCATGCCATAGAACAAGCGGCGCAACCGCAAGGGCTGTTTACGCTCACCGTGCCGACCGGCGGCGGAAAAACTTTCACTTCCATGGCATTCGCGCTGGAACATGCCAAACGGCACGGTATGCGGCGCGTGATTTACGTCATTCCGTTCACTAGCATCATAGAACAAAATGCCGCTGAATTCCGCAAAGCCTTTGGCGAATTAGGCGAACAAGCCGTGTTGGAACACCACAGCACCTTCAACGACGGCAAACTGCAAAATGAGGCCACCAAAGACAAATTGCGCCTTGCCTCGGAAAACTGGGACGCGCCGATTGTCGTGACCACCGCCGTGCAATTCTTCGAATCCCTCTTTGCCGACCGCTCCTCGCGCTGCCGCAAACTGCACAACATCGCAGGCTCCGTCATCATCCTCGACGAAGCGCAAATGCTGCCGCTCAATCTTTTGCTGCCCATCATGCAAGCCATCAAAGAATTGGCGCAAAACTACCGCTGCAGCATCGTCATGTGCACCGCCACCCAGCCAGCCGTGCAAGCCGAAAACGGCTTCTATCGCGGCTTTGAAAACGTGCGCGAAATCGCCCCAAAACCGACCGCACTTTTCGACAAACTGCGCCGCACCACCGTGCAGCAGATCGGCACACAAACCGACGCCGACCTGCTCGCCAAACTTGCCGAATATCCGCAAATGCTCGTTATCGTCAATAACCGTCGCCACGCTCGCAGCCTGTACGACCAAGCCAAACACCTTGACGGCACGTTCCACCTGACAACCTTAATGTGTGCCAAACATCGCAGCCAAAAGCTCGATGAAATCCGAGGCCGTCTGAAAAACGACGAACCCTGCCGCGTTATCGCCACCTCCTTAATTGAAGCAGGTGTGGATGTAGATTTTCCGCTGGTGATGCGCTCCGAAGCAGGTTTAGACAGCGTTGCGCAAGCTGCCGGACGCTGTAACCGAGAAGGCAAAAGGCCGTCTGAAAACAGCTTTGTCTGGATATTCGCGCCCGAAGAACAATGGAAAGCCCCGCCCGAACTTGCCACCCAAGCCGCCGTTATGCGCCTGACCGCCGACAGCTTTTCAGACGACCTCTTATCCACCCAAGCCGTCGTTGCCTACTTCGCCGAGCTTTATCAATTAAAAGGCAGTGAACTGGACAATAAAAAAATCCTGAAAATGCACAACGATACAGGGCAAAGCCTCGATTTCCCATTCCAAACCATCGCCGACAAATTCCGCATGATCGAAAGCCATATGCAGCCGCTGATTATTCCGTTTGATGTTGATGCCGAAAACCTCATTAGCAGACTGCACCACGCCGACCACATCGGCGGACTCTTACGCAAACTGCAACCCTACACCGTTCAAATCCCCGAAAAAGCCCTTGCCGCTTTATATAAAGCAGGGCGTATCGAACCGATTAACGAGAAAAACTTCGGCAAACAGTTTTATACGCTGATTGGACTGGATTTGTATGATGAAGTGGCGGGGCTGAGTTGGGAGGATGCTAGTTTTATAAAAGAGGAGAGCTTGATATTTTGAAATTTGAATTTGATTAAATTATTTAGCGTTTGGCTACTTATTGAAATTAACCTGCAACCATTTTATTAGAAGGAGAGTTCCTATGGGACGTAAAATTTTTATTTCATACAAATATAGTGATTCATCTGTAAAACGCTTATCCCCTTATCAGGAAGCGACAGCTCGGGATTATGTTGATATTCTGCAAGCAAAATTAGAAAAAGATGGCATCCATATAAACAAAGGAGAGAAAGACAATGAAAGTCTAGCTCAATTTAAAGATGAGACTATTCAAACAAAATTATCAGATAAGATTTTTGACAGTTCAGTAACAATAGTCTTGCTTTCACCGAACATGAAGGAATTGTGGACTGCCGAAAGTGAACAGTGGATTCCTTGGGAAATTGCATACTCTATTAAAAACAAAAAAAGAGCATTATCTTCAAGCAAGCGAAATGCAATTTTGTTAGTGGCTTTGCCAGACTGGAACGGTAATTATAATTATACTGATCAACCTGGTTTCTATTTTAATATCATAAGCAATAATAGAAACAATTTGAAATATTCATATCCAGCAAATTATTTAACCCCTAACTGTTCTCAGTCTTATATGCTTAAGTGCAATTGGGATAAATTTATTTCAAATGTCAATGGTTGGATTAATGCCGCTGTTGAAATTAAAGAGAATGCTGATAAATATATTATTAATACCAGAGTTTAGGAGTTTATAGATGTTTTTTTTCTTTACTGAGCAAGAAGTACGTAGTTCTGCACAACGCAGTAAATTAGCAATGGAAAGCTACCCAGAGAAACTTTCAAATATCATTAAAAATCAAGAAAATAAATCTAAATTTGATGTTTTTCTTTCAAATTCTATTAGAGATGAGGAGCTTGTTATTGGGGTAGAAAATATCTTTAAAGGTATGGGTAAAACAGTTTACATAGATTGGGTATTTGATAAACATCTTTCCAGGGATTCTGTAACAAAAGAAACTGCTGAAACATTGCGGCATAGAATGAAGCAATCTTCTAAATTGCTGTATTTAGCCACGGATAATGCTTCGTCTTCTAAATGGATGCCTTGGGAATTAGGATACTTTGATGGATTGAAGTCTGGAAACGTAGCTATTCTACCTTTAGTTGATTCTGTAGACAGTTCATTCCAAGGACAAGAGTATTTAGGGCTTTACCCTGTCTTAGATAAAGATAGTTTGGAAAAATTTTTAGATTAATTAAATTGGGCTTTATAGGGTTTATAAATCACAATATAAATATTTATTGGAGTTGCTATGGAATTCACCAAAGAACAGAAAAAATTCATCGCTGATTTTGTTGTAGAGATTAAAAATGGTGATGCTGCAATTTTTGCTGGGGCAGGCTTATCAGCTCCAGCAGGTTTTGTTAATTGGAAAGGTTTGCTGAAAGATCTTGCAGAGGAACTAGGTCTTGATATTGAAAAAGAACATGATCTAATTGGAGTAGCTCAATATCATTTCAATCGACATAAAAGAGGAAAAATAAATAATAAAATAATAAATGAATTTACTACATTAGGGCGAGGTGGAGATAACCATAAGTTACTTTCTAAAATTGGTATTAGTACATTTTGGACAACTAACTATGATCAATTAATTGAAAAAACTTTAGAGGCCGATGGAAAAACAGTAGAGAAAAAAATCAGAAATGAAGATTTTTCAAGAAATATCAAAAAGAAAGATGCTATTGTTTATAAAATGCATGGTGATAAAGATTCACCTGATGAAGCAGTATTAATTAAAGATGATTATGAAACTTATCAGGATAAGAAAGAATTATTTGCTACCGCATTAAGAGGAGATTTGCTTTCAAAAACATTTTTGTTCATAGGCTTCAGTTTTGATGATCCAAATTTGGAATATATTTTGGGTAGAATTAAAGTCTTATTAAAAGATAATACGCCAACGCATTATTGTTTTTTCAAAGAAGTATCGAGAGATGACTTTCATGATGATGAAAGTTATATGTATGCTAAAGTTAAGCAAGAATTAAAAATAGAAGACCTCATTAGGTATGGCATTCATTCAATAATGATTAAAGAATATTCTGACATTACTGCCATCTTAAAAGAAATTGAAAGACGCTTAAAACGTAGCAATATCTTTATTTCTGGTGCTGCTCATAGTTATTCTCCTTTTTCTGAAGAGCAAGCTAAAGAACTTATACATAATCTTAGTTATAAACTGGCTGAGGAAGAATATAAGATTATTTCCGGATATGGCTTGGGCATTGGCAGTATCGTTATTAATGGAGCGTTAGAATATAAATATCAGTCAAATTATCGCAATTTAGATGATTTATTAATTTTAAGACCATTTCCGCAAATACAATCAGGAAATAAATCTATTTCTGAAAGATGGACTGACTACAGAAATGAAATCATTTCTCAAGCTGGTATTGCTATTTTTATGTTTGGAAACAAATTGGATAAAAATGGAGAAATCGTTCTTTCTAATGGCATGAAAGAAGAATTTGAGATTTGCTTACAACATAATGTGATTCCAATCCCAATTGGCTGTACTGGCTCAATATCTAAAGAGCTTTGGGATGATGTTATAAAAAATCGTACCGAACTATATTTTAATGATCAGTCATTAATAGATGAAATAAAAAAGCTGGGTCAATCTAATATTTCTAATGATGGAATTATTTCTACGGTGCTTTCTATTATCGATAAGTTACAAAATATGTAGCAAAAAGTGCGGTCAATTCCCTCAACGTTTTTAAACGTCGTCTGAAACCGCACTTTCCAACCAAAAGGAGAACTAAATGAACCAAATCCGCCTACACATTTGGGGAGATTATGCCTGTTTTACCCGTCCGGAGATGAAGGTGGAGCGGGTGTCTTATGACGTCATCACGCCGTCGGCGGCGCGCGGGATTTTGGCGGCGGTGCATTGGAAGCCGGCGATTCGGTGGGTGATTGACCGGATTTATGTGCTGAAGCCGATTCGGTTTGAGTCGGTGCGGCGCAATGAGTTAGGCGGCAAGATTTCGGCGGGTAAGGTCAGCGGCGCGATGAAGCGCAAGAGCGTTGCCGATTTATATACGCTGATTGAAGACGACCGCCAGCAGCGCGCGGCAACGGTGCTTAAAGACGTGGCTTATGTGATTGAAGCTCATGCGGTGCTGACGACAAAAGCAGGCGTGGATGAGACCGTTACCAAGCATATTGAGATGTTCAAACGCCGTGCGACAAAGGGGCAATGCTTTCAGCAGCCTTGTTTGGGCGTGCGTGAATTCCCTGCCGATTTTGCGTTGATTGATGAAGGCGAGCCGTTGCCGCCGTTGGCGTTATCGGAAAGCGAGGCAAACCGCGATTTAGGCTGGATGCTGCACGATATTGATTTTGACCACGGCAACACGCCGCATTTTTTCCGCGCACAAATGAAAGACGGCGTGATTGATGTGCCGCCGTTTTACGCCGAGGAGGTGAAAGCATGATTCTTGCGTCCCTTGCCCGCTATTACCGCCGTTTGGCAGCACAAATCGATGAAATGGGCAACCCGAAAGTGCCGCCTTATGGCTTTAGCGAGGAGAAAATCGGCTGGATTTTGGTGTTGGATAAAGAAGGCCGTCTGAAAACCGTGGTGCCGAATCTGACTGTCGATAAAAAGCCGCAGCCAAAGCTGATGAGCGTGCCTCAATCCTTCAAACGCCCAGGTACTACACCCAAGCCATTTTTTCTGTGGGATAAAACTTCTTACGCGCTTGGCGTGGAAGCCAATAAAAACAAAGCCGAAGCCAAAGCAAAACCGTTTACGCCGTCTGAAAAAACCTTTGAAGCCTTTAAGCAATTCCATCTCGATTTACTGAAAAACAGCGACGATGAAGGCTTGCAGGCCTTGTGCCGTTTTCTGCAAAACTGGCAGCCTGCACATTTCGCTGCCGAAAATCTGCCAGCCGAAATGCTCGATGCCAACATCGCATTTTCTCTTGAAAAACCGACCGCACTTATCCATAAACGCGAAGCTGCGCAAACCTTGTGGGCAGGTCGTCTGAAAAGCGACGAAGCGCTTGAAGGTTTGTGCTTGATTAGCGGCGACACCGCCCCGATTGCACGGCTGCATCCGGCGATTAAAGGCGTGTTTGGCGGGCAAAGTTCAGGCGGTTCGATTATTTCGTTCAACAAAGAAGCCTTCGCCTCGTTCGGCAAGGAGCAAGGCGCAAATGCGCCCGTCTCCGAACAATCCGCCTTTGCCTACACCACCACGTTGAACTATCTGTTGCGCCGCGAAAATAATCACTGCTTGACCATCGGCGATGCCAGCACGGTCTTTTGGGCGGAAGCGGATGATAGCGCTACGGCGCAGGCTGCCGAAGGCTTCTTCGCGCACGTATTCACGCCGCCGGATGACGAACAAGAAAGCGCCAAAGTTTTCAACGTATTGGAACAAATCGGCAAAGGTCGTCCGCTGCAAGAAATTGCGCCCGAACTCTCTGCCAATACCCGTTTTTATATCTTAGGGCTTGCCCCCAATGCCGCGCGGATTTCTATTCGGTTTTGGCTGGACACCACGTTTGGGCAGCTGGCGGAAAACTTGGCGCAGCATTGGCAAGATTTAGCCATTGAGCCTTGCGCATGGAAAACCCCGCCGTCAATTTGGCGACTCTTATTGCAAACTGCCGTATTGGGCAAAAGCGAAAATATCTCACCCGTATTGGCAGGCGAAATGACCCGCGCCGTGATTTGTGGCACGCCGTACCCCTTGAGTTTGCTGTCGCAACTGATTACCCGAATCCGCGCCGACGGCGATGTGAACGGTCTGCGCGTGGCAATGATGAAAGCCGTATTAGAGCGGCGTTTTAGAAAAGGTTTTATAGAAGAAGGAGTTCCTATGAGTTTGAACAATGAAAGTCCGAATCGCGCCTATCTTTTAGGGCGGCTGTTTGCCGTGTTGGAACGCATTCAATATCAGGCGTTGGGCGAATTAAACGCCGGCATTGCCGACCGCTATTACGGCTCTGCATCCGCCGTGCCGTTTTCCGTTTTTCCGCGTCTTTTGTCGGGTGCAAAACACCATTTGTCGCGCCTGCGTAAAGACAAAGCCGGCATGGCGGTGAATTTGGATAAAGATTTGGGCGAAATCATTGCCAAACTGCCCGAAACCTTTCCGCGCCATTTGAGTATTGACGAGCAAGGCCGCTTCGCTATCGGCTATTACCATCAAAAACAAAGCTATTTTGCTAAAAAAGAAATCGCTGAAACTATTGAAAACTAAGGAGCCAAAAAATGTCTGCCATTCAAAACCGCTATGAATTTGTTTACTTTTTTGATGTAACCAACGGCAACCCAAACGGTGATCCCGATGCAGGCAATATGCCGCGCCTTGACCCCGAATCCAGCAAAGGTTTGGTAACCGATGTCTGCCTGAAACGCAAAATCCGTAATTTTGTCGAAATCAGCAGCGAGAACGAAGCCGGTTATGAAATCTACGTCAAAGAAAAAAGCGTGTTAAACCTGCAAAACAAACGCGCTTATGAAGCGCTCGGCATAGAATCGGAAGCTAAAAAACTGCCCAAAGACGAAGCCAAAGCCCGCGACATTACCGCTTGGATGTGCAAAAACTTCTTCGATATCCGCACCTTCGGCGCCGTGATGACCACCGAAGTCAACAGCGGACAAGTGCGCGGCCCGGTACAACTGGCGTTCGCCCAATCCATCGACCCGATTGTGCCGCTGGAAGTTTCCATCACCCGCATGGCGGTCACCAACGAAAAAGATTTGGAAAAAGAACGCACCATGGGGCGCAAATACATCGTCCCTTACGCGCTCTACCGCGTGCACGGCTTCATCTCCGCCAACCTTGCCGCTAAAACTGGCTTTTCAGACGACGACTTAGCCAAACTCTGGCAAGCCCTGACGCTGATGTTTGAGCACGACCGCTCCGCCGCCCGTGGCGAAATGGCGGCACGTAAATTGATTGTTTTCAAACACGACAGCGCGCTCGGCAGCCAGCCTGCACATAAACTGTTTGACGCCGTGAAAGTCGAACGCGTAAACGGCGAATCGGGTACGCCTGCAAGCGGTTTTGGCGATTACAAAATCAGCGTGGTTTCAGACGGCCTCAATGGCGTGAGTGTGGAAGAGTTGCTGTAAAAACACTTAAAAAGATGACCGCACTTTTAACCAAAACCCAAGGGGAAAGTCAGGACGTGCACCTGATTCCCCTTTCCGCCCTGCAACACTACGCCTTCTGCCCGCGCCAATGCGCGTTGATTCACAACGAGCAGGCGTGGGCAGAGAACTATTTGACCGCGCAGGGCAAGGCGCTGCATGAGCGGGTGGATTCGGGCGAGCCGGAAACGCGCAAGGGCATGCGCTTTGAGCGGACGGTACATGTGTCGGCGGAGAAGCTAGGCATCAGCGGCGTGTTGGATTTAGTGGAAGTGGATACAAAAACAGGCCGTCTGAAACCCGTAGAATACAAACGCGGCAAACCCAAACCCGACCCAATGGACGAAATCCAGCTTTGCGCCCAAGGCTTGTGCTTGGAAGAAATGACGGGACAAACCATCTTCGAGGGCGCGCTGTGGTATATGCAAACTCGCCACCGCGTCCCCGTCGTGTTTTCAGACGACCTGCGCGCCCAAACCCTTGCCACCATCGCTGCCGTGCGCGAACTTTTAAACAGCTATCAAACCCCGCCACCCGACTACGGCAAACGCTGCAAAGCCTGCTCACTGGTGGAGATTTGCCAGCCGGAGTTGCTGGGGAAACGGGATAGGAGTGTGGGGTATGTGGAGGGGTTGTTTGGGGAGTGATGCTTAATTAGGAATTTTTACAGAATAGAATAAAGGATAATTAATTATGGTTAATAAAAATATGATAAAGAGTAAAAAAGTATTTCGGTTTGAAGATGGTGAGATAAATTTTAAAGCTGAGAAATTTTTATTTAAATTGGAAGTTGATAATACTATTTCCGTAGCGAATCATATACAATTTCATCCAGTTAGATCTTATAAACACAGTTTAAAACAAGTGCTTAGACCCATAGAGGGAGTAGCTGATTTGTTCATTGGTTGCATAGAAGAAAAATTTAATAATTACGATGATGAAATGAATGAGGCATTAATTGAGCTTGTTGAGAATATGTTACACAATATAATATCCCATGTTGATACATGTAAAAACATTATAAAACAATTAAGTGGCGAAATGAAAAGTAATGATATTCAAAATGAGTTTTTAAATAGTATAGAATCATATAGATCTTTTTTTGCAAAGCAAATTAATTTAGTTAAGCATAATAGTCGATTCATTAGGATAATAAGAGGACGTGATGAAAAAGAGGAAGGAAATTTTGTTATTGGGTATTATATAGAAGGAAAGCATGAGTTAGTGGATTCTGAAAACTCAACCAAAGGTGCTGTAGGGCCGGATCCTAACGTACATGAATTATATATGGGTAGAACAACTGCGTTTTCTTTAAATAAACATCTGAGGTTAATTATATGGTTTTTGCTTTTTATATCAAAAAACTTATATGATTCAATAAAAAAGATTGAGTCACTAAAAACCATTCGTTGTTCTAAAAAAAATAATAATTTTATAAATATTTATCCATTAGTGAAAAAAATTATGAAAATACCTCAGTGCTATTTTCCAGATGAAGTAAATATTAGTAAGTTTGATGCTCCATATATAAATAAAGTTAAAAATAACATAAATATAGGGAATGTTATTTCTGAATATAGTTTAGATTTAATTACTCTACCATCATTTAAGATAACTTATTCAATTAGTCTAGATAATGAACATATATTTTTAATTCCTTATCTAATGAAATAAGTATTCAGCTGCATGCTGACTATTTGTGTATGGCAATTGTTTGATATTTAGATTATTTAAAATCATTACTGCAATTTTGAAAATGTCGGATTCAAGAGTCTGACCTACCATTTTTCAGGTGGATCAACCCTGTTAAATACCCAAAAAAGTGCGGTTAAACCCCAAGGAGTCCCCCATGCGCAAACTACAAAACACGCTCTACATCACCACCCAAGGCAGTTATCTGCATAAGGAGCGGGAGACGCTGGTGGTGGAGCAGGATCGTAAGAAAGTAGCGCAGTTGCCGGTGCATTCCATCGGGCATATTTTCTGTTTTGGGAATGTGCTGGTGTCGCCTTTTCTGCTGGGGTTTTGCGGTGAAAATAATGTGAATTTGGCGTTTTTTACCGAAAACGGACGTTTCTTGGGGCGGCTTCAGGGGCGGCAGAGCGGCAATGTGCTGTTGCGTCGGGCGCAGTATCGGGTGTCGGAGCAAAATCCTGTGCCGATTGCACGCAATATCATTGCGGCGAAGATTCAGGCGAGTAAACGGGTGCTTCAGCGGCAGATTCGCAATTACGGCGAGAATGCGGCGATTCAAAGTGCAGTCGATGCTTTGAACATTTCGCTGCGGCAGTTGAAGGGCGCGGCGGAGCTGGACGTGGTGCGCGGTATTGAGGGCGATGCGGCGGCGCGTTATTTCGGCGTGTTCGGGCAGCTTTTGAGCGAAAAAAGCAGCTTTTCTTTTGACGGGCGTAACCGCCGTCCACCCAGAGATGGGGTGAATGCGCTGTTGTCGTTTGTGTACAGCATCTTGGGCAAGGATATTAGCGGCGCGCTGCAAGGCGTGGGGCTGGATCCGCAGGTAGGTTTTCTGCACGCCGACCGACCGGGGCGCGACAGTTTGGCGCAGGATATTTTGGAAGAATTCCGCGCGTGGTGGGCGGACAGGTTGGTGCTGTCGCTGATTAACCGAGGGCAAATCAAACCGCAGGATTTCGTTACCGAAGCAAGTGGCGCGGTAAGCTTAAAAGCCGATGCGCGTAAGCTCTTGTTCCAAGCATTGCAGGCGAAAAAGCAGGAGAAAATCGTGCATCCGTTTTTGGGTGAAGAAGTGGAAATCGGATTGCTGCCGTATATTCAGGCGATGCTGTTGGCGCGACACTTGCGCGGGGATTTGGCGGAATACCCGCCGTTTTTGATGAGATAGGTTTGCAGGCCGTCTGAAAACGGATCGGATATTTTCAGACGGCCTTTAAAGCAGCCTGTATATGGGAATACAAAATGCTAATGCTGATTACTTACGATATTTCGTTGGAAGACGCGGACGGACAGGCAAGGCTACGGCGCGTGGCGAAATTGTGTTTGGACTACGGCGTGCGCGTGCAATATTCGGTATTCGAATGCGACATCGCACCCGATCAGTGGGTTGTTTTAAAAGACAAACTCTTGAAAACCTACAACCCTGAAACCGACAGCTTGCGCTTTTACCATCTGGGTAGTAAATGGCGGCGCAAAGTGGAACACCACGGCGCGAAACCGGCGATGGATGTGTTTAAGGACACGTTGATTGTGTGAATCGCCAACTTGTGGTTCTCATGAAAATGCGGCAGGGTTGGCGAACTTGGATTGTTCTTTAACAATCAGGATATTGCGAATGCAGGTGTAACAGAAAAGGCTGTGTTATACTCGCGTTCACGCTTTTCTCGGGAGCTTAGCGAAATCGGGGCTGTGAAACCTGACAGAGCAAGGCTTTTGAGAGGGGCTCCAGCCGCCTTTAGGCGGCTGTGTGTTGAAACTTGGGTTGTACCAAACATCTTGCACACCTCTGCCCCAGCCGCCTTTAGGCGGCTGTGTGTTGAAACGGCTGATTTATATACGCCAAAGGCTTTTTTATCTAAGCCAGCCGCCTTTAGGCGGCTGTGTGTTGAAACCATGCAGATATGCAAGTCACAGTCAAAGCCGTCAACCAGCCGCCTTTAGGCGGCTGTGTGTTGAAACAGTCTTAGTTATGGGCGGAAAGTCTCAGCAAAATTCCAGCCGCCTTTAGGCGGCTGTGTGTTGAAACCATACCGAAACAAACAGGAATTGCAACGCCTGCAACCCAGCCGCCTTTAGGCGGCTGTGTGTTGAAACAGGTGACTGCTCCAAATGGTGGCCGATTTGTTGAGCCAGCCGCCTTTAGGCGGCTGTGTGTTGAAACCTCCCATTGTCAAGACTTGCGGCGTTTCGGGCTGTGCCAGCCGCCTTTAGGCGGCTGTGTGTTGAAACTCATATTGGCCAGTTTTACGACTTTTAAGCAGACCCAGCCGCCTTTAGGCGGCTGTGTGTTGAAACCACTTACATATAAACGGCCATATTCGTTAGCGGCCCAGCCGCCTTTAGGCGGCTGTGTGTTGAAACTGCTATCAGCCTTGAATCGGCTTTGTCGGTTTTTCCAGCCGCCTTTAGGCGGCTGTGTGTTGAAACATTTACCCCAAAAAAGGAAAACAAAATGACCGTACGCCAGCCGCCTTTAGGCGGCTGTGTGTTGAAACGGCCTACTTGATAACCCATGATTACGCCTTAGACCCCAGCCGCCTTTAGGCGGCTGTGTGTTGAAACGTTGAACTTGGCAGAGACCATCAACACCTCCATCCCAGCCGCCTTTAGGCGGCTGTGTGTTGAAACCCAACCGTCAGATGTTGCATTGCAACCTGTGGCTGCCAGCCGCCTTTAGGCGGCTGTGTGTTGAAACTAAAGAATCGTTTAAACCAAGAGTGCTTGCAAGGCCCAGCCGCCTTTAGGCGGCTGTGTGTTGAAACCAGATTATGACGTTATACGTAACTGGTCGGAAATTCCAGCCGCCTTTAGGCGGCTGTGTGTTGAAACCTTAAATGCTTGCTCTGCTAAGCCCTCAACAAACTCCAGCCGCCTTTAGGCGGCTGTGTGTTGAAACTTGATGGTGATGAACCTGGAATATCAATATCAACTCCAGCCGCCTTTAGGCGGCTGTGTGTTGAAACTCAGAATGGTACTCTGTATGAAAAGACAAAGTTAAGCCAGCCGCCTTTAGGCGGCTGTGTGTTGAAACACGAGTTTGAAATTATGAAAAGTGCAAGCGCTGAATCCAGCCGCCTTTAGGCGGCTGTGTGTTGAAACTTTGTCTCTATATGCGTTCCCCCCCCGGCACCGCTCCAGCCGCCTTTAGGCGGCTGTGTGTTGAAACCAGTAACAGGCAACGCAGCCGAATCAATTCGCACCGCCAGCCGCCTTTAGGCGGCTGTGTGTTGAAACAGGTAGGCAGAAGCCGATAGCAAGACATGGTAAAGCCAGCCGCCTTTAGGCGGCTGTGTGTTGAAACATTTGCTCCGATGCTTGTGCTGCGAAAAGATGCGCCAGCCGCCTTTAGGCGGCTGTGTGTTGAAACAATAACCACCCTTGCGCCGTCTAAAGCACCGCCAACCAGCCGCCTTTAGGCGGCTGTGTGTTGAAACTTAAATAAGCAAACAACTGCAACAAAAGGAAAAACCAGCCGCCTTTAGGCGGCTGTGTGTTGAAACATCACACCTTTAGAGCGCTTCAAGCCTTGAACCTCCAGCCGCCTTTAGGCGGCTGTGTGTTGAAACAATAGGCTTTTCAATCGGTTATTTCACTGGATTCCCAGCCGCCTTTAGGCGGCTGTGTGTTGAAACTTGCCGTTGCCGTTGTATCGCTCGACATAATCCCCAGCCGCCTTTAGGCGGCTGTGTGTTGAAACAAGTCGCCTGATAAAGAACACACTTGGGCGGACCCAGCCGCCTTTAGGCGGCTGTGTGTTGAAACACGCGCTTGAATATTACACGGCGGGCAGTGTTCCCGCCAGCCGCCTTTAGGCGGCTGTGTGTTGAAACAATCGCTTATCGGTACGAAAGCCCCACGTCACATCCCAGCCGCCTTTAGGCGGCTGTGTGTTGAAACAGACGGCCTACAAATTCAGGAAAGGCATTGCAACCCAGCCGCCTTTAGGCGGCTGTGTGTTGAAACCTCATTAAAACGAACCATAACCACTTGCTATCATCCAGCCGCCTTTAGGCGGCTGTGTGTTGAAACGACATTAAAAAAATCTGCCATATCCTCATCTGTCCCAGTCGCCTTTAGGCGGCTGTGTGTTGAAACAAACGTTTTAACTTGTCTTACATTGTCATAAATTGCTAGCCGCCTTTAGGCGGCTGTGTGTTGAAACAATCATACGGCGCACACCCAAACTAGTTTTGCCGTCAGCCGCCTTCAGGCGGCTGAGTGTTGAAACTTTTAATTGTTGCAGCAAATTAACCAGCTTATAGAGTCAGCCGCCTTCAGGCGGCTGTGTGTTGAAACAAACGGAAGCTATGAAGGCTCGCTATGAAGGGTATTCAGCTGCCTTCAGGCGGCTGTGTGTTGAAACATAAAAAGCTATCAAAAAACAGCGCGGACAATCCCCAGCCGCCTTCAGGCGGCTGTGTGTTGAAACTTTGCGCATCAGGCGCGTGCCGATGCGCGTGAACCCAGCCACCTTCGGGCGGCTGTGTGTTAAAACAACCAGCGCGACGTTGCCAAATTCGGCGGCTGTGTGTTGAAACCGCAAGGGCGATATGATCGTGATTTCCAACCGTCCAGCCACCTTCAGGTGGCTGTGTGTTGAAACCGCCCATGATGCTAAAGCAACCTTGGAAAAGCTTGACAGCCACCTTCGGGTCGCTGTGTGTTAAAACTCTAGCAGCTACAAACTTTATGCCAACCTATCCCGTCAGCAGCCTTCGGGAGGCTGTGTGTTCAAATATCGTCCAAGCAGGCCGCTCTTCTTTTGATCCTTCGCTTTCCGAGGCTTTAGTGAAAGCGGTGGGGGATATTAGAAGCAAGTTATAAAGGTTAATCAATAACAATGCCGTCTGAAAAAGTTTCAGACGGCATTTTTTTATTTACATATTAAATTTAATATCATATTATTATTGCATAATATCAGTTTGAATTTTTTAGAATTTCAATATGAAACCCTTAATTTACTACGCCCATTCTGCCCAAGATAAACTCAGCAATCTCTTGCTTTACGAACATTGGCAAACCTTGCAAAGCCATTCGGTCAATGTTGGTGAAGTGGCGGCTGAGTTTGCCCGGGTATTTGATGCGCAGGAACTTGCCTGCCAGACGGGACAGCTGCATGACTTAGGGAAATATTCAGTAGCCTTTAATTACCGATTGCATGGCAGCCCTCAGTCAATCATGCTACCGTTGTAGTCAAAATTGCAAAAACGCTTGCTTCAGGGTGGGTTCCAAAGTATAACCTGTTGTTATCTCACTTAGGCTAGATAACTTTAATTAATGAATTAAAAGGCAAAAATAATGGAAATTAAACAAACCAATTCAACGATCAAATCTCGTGCGGCGGTGGCATTCGCCCCAAATCAATCCTTACAAATTGTGGAAATCGACGTAGAAATGCCGCGTAAAGGCGAGGTGTTAATTCGTAACACTCACACGGGCGTGTGCCATACTGATGCGTTTACGTTATCAGGAAGCGATCCTGAAGGCGTATTCCCTGTGGTGCTTGGGCATGAAGGTGCGGGTGTGGTCGTTGCTGTGGGCGAAGGTGTGTCAAGCGTAAAACCAGGTGATCACGTTATTCCTCTTTATACCGCTGAATGTGGCGAATGTGAGTTTTGTCGTTCAGGTAAAACCAACTTATGCGTCTCAGTGCGTGATACTCAAGGTAAAGGTTTAATGCCGGACGGCACGACGCGTTTTTCTTATCAAGGTCAGCTGATCTATCACTATATGGGCTGTTCGACTTTCAGTGAATACTCAGTTGTTGCCGAAGTTTCACTGGCGAAAATCAACCCAGAAGCGAACCACGAACAAGTATGTTTACTTGGCTGCGGCGTTACCACGGGTATTGGTGCGGTGCATAACACAGCAAAAGTGCAAGAAGGCGACTCTGTTGCCGTGTTTGGCTTGGGGGCGATTGGTTTGGCTGTGGTGCAAGGTGCGCGTCAAGCCAAAGCTGGTCGCATTATCGCCATTGATACCAATCCCGCAAAATTCGAGTTAGCAAAACAGTTTGGTGCAACGGATTGTTTGAACCCGAACGATTACGATAAACCGATCAAAGATGTGTTGTTAGACATCAATAAATGGGGTATTGACCACACTTTTGAATGTATCGGCAATGTAAACGTAATGCGCCAGGCATTAGAAAGCGCACACCGTGGTTGGGGACAATCCATTATCATCGGCGTAGCAGGTGCAGGACAAGAAATTTCAACGCGTCCGTTCCAGTTGGTAACAGGTCGTGTTTGGAAAGGCACGGCATTTGGCGGCGTGAAAGGCCGTTCTGAACTGCCGAAAATGGTGGAAGATTCAATGAAAGGCGACATCGAGTTAGAACCGTTTGTGACCCATACAATGACACTCGATCAAATCAATGAAGCCTTTGAATTAATGCACGAAGGTAAATCGATCCGCGCTGTTATTCATTACTAAGGTACGCGATGAAACTGATTGAACAACATCAAATTTTTGGTGGTTCGCAACAAGTTTGGGCACACCATGCCCAAACGCTTCAATGCGAAATGAGATTTGCCGTCTATTTGCCGGATAATCCGGAGAATCGACCGCTTGGTGTGATTTATTGGCTTTCCGGCTTGACTTGTACGGAACAAAATTTCATTACCAAATCAGGCTTTCAGCGTTATGCGGCAGAACATCAAGTAATTGTGGTTGCGCCTGATACCAGCCCTCGCGGAGAGCAAGTGCCGAACGATGATGCTTACGATTTAGGGCAGGGTGCGGGCTTTTATCTGAATGCGACCGAGCAGCCTTGGGCGACGAATTATCAAATGTATGATTATATTTTGAATGAGTTGCCTAGTCTGATTGAGGAAAAATTTCCTACCAACGGCAAACGTTCCATTATGGGGCATTCAATGGGTGGACACGGCGCATTGGTATTGGCGCTGCGAAACCGAGAACGTTATCAAAGTGTTTCTGCCTTTTCGCCCATTTTGTCGCCAAGCCTCGTGCCTTGGGGGGAGAAAGCCTTTTCTGCCTATTTAGGGAAAGATCGCGAAAAATGGCAGCAATATGATGCCAGCTCGCTGATCCAACAAGGCTATAAAGTGCAAGGTATGCGCATTGATCAGGGTTTGGAAGATGAGTTTTTGCCAACACAATTACGCACCGAAGATTTTATCGAAACCTGTCGTGCGGCAAATCAACCGGCCGATGTGCGCTTCCACAAAGGCTACGATCATAGCTATTACTTCATTGCCAGTTTTATTGGTGAGCATATTGCCTATCATGCGGCATTTTTGAAGTAAACCAAAGAGTGATTCGTGAATCGATCAAACGTTGGTATGAACGTTAATTTTCATGTTAACAAAAATAAAAGGCATCGGATTGATGCCTTTTATTTTTTATAAATGATGAAAAATAATGCGATTAAAATGAGCTAGCTTGCCCACTTTATTTAAATATCCCCCCATTCCAGTCCAAACCGTTGCAAATACTTTCTCAATCGATCGCTGTCATTGACTTTTGCCCTTTCTGTTCGGGAGACATTGAACAATGCACGGCCGGCAGCGGCCATGCTGGGATGTTTGCGGCATTCGTCGATAACGTGTTGCAGTTGTAGTTTGTCGAATAAATCCAATGTGTCCCAATCGATTTTATCGGGGTAGTCTTGTGCTTTTTCAGACGGCCTGTTATGTAGGAGGCCGTCTGAAAAGGGTTCTTCCGACCATAACCATTTGAGGCGTTCGATTTCGGCTTGGACTTGTTCTACTTGTATCCTGCCTTGCGGCGCGAGTGTGGCCAGGCGCATGATGCTGGCGGCGAGGTCGCGGAAGTTGCCGCGCCACGGTGCTTGGTTGGAGTGGGCAAAGTCGAGGTAGGCGGCCAGGGCTTCTTTGTTGAAGCGGGTGGTTCGGCCGAGTTCTTGCGAGGCTAGGGCGAGCTGGTGTTCGACGTTGGGCTCGATGTCTTCGCGACGGTTGGCGAGTGCAGGTAGTGGGTAATTCCAGATGTTGATGCGGGCGAACAGGTCTTCGCGGAAGCGTCCGGCGCGGATTTCGTGGCGCAGGTCGCGGTTGGTGCCGGCGATGAGTTGGAAGTCGCTTTTGACTTCGCTGTCGCTGCCGACGGGATAAAAGTGTTTTTCTTCAATGGCTTTGAGCAACATGGCTTGCTCGTCTAAGCCCAATTCTCCGATTTCATCTAAAAACAATACGCCGCCGTCGGCAGTTTTCAAATAGCCTTCACGTTTTTCTGCGGCGCCTGTAAAGGCGCCTTTTTTGTGGCCGAACAGGGCAGATGCTGCGCCGTCGCCGCGAAGGGTGGCGCAGTTTACATCCACAAATGTGCCTTTAATCAAATGGCGCGCTTTTTTCAATTCAAAAATCCTGCGTGCCAGCATGGATTTGCCTGCGCCTGTCGGGCCGGAAAGCAGAATGGGGGAAGGGGAGTTGAGCGCGACTTGTTCGATTTCGGCAATCATGCGGTTGAAGGCGGCGTTTTGGGTGGAAATGCCGCTTTTCAGGTAGCGCACTGCGTCATCGCGTACGGCGGCAAGGCGTTCGGCCAGTACGTCGTAACGAGCCAAGTCCAAATCTATGATTTCATAACTGCCGACATTGCCGTCCTCCATACTGCGTCTTTGGTTTTTGGGTGGAGCGGTTTGTAACAGTACGCCGGGGATTTGACGCGATTCCACCAATAAAAACAGACAGATTTGGGCAACGTGCGTACCCGTGGTGATGTGGGTGAGGTAGGTTTCTTCTTCTGTATCAAATGGATAGCTTGCTGCCCAATCGTGCAGCTTGGTATAAACCTCGGAGAAGTCCCACGGGTTTGCCAGTTCCATAGGCACGAGATTAACGACTGTGTGGGGTGACACCTGCTGAATATCGGCTTTTACATGATCCGCCAGTTCGCGGTATTTCTCCGCATAAAACAGCTCCATACGGTCGAGATGAAAATCTTGACGCTGATTCATGGCGACGTTTGGCCGCCATTTCAACCAACGGCCCTGACCGAAACCGCTGTCCAATACCGTACCGAGAAAGCTGACGGCGACTTGTTTTTTGTTACTCATCTTTTATTCCGTTTATTCCGTTCGAGTCTCAGACAGCCTTGTATTCAAGCTGCCTTCTTCATGTTTGAGATAGCCTGAAAAACTCTTTTTACTCAGGCGGTATCACTAACATAGGAATAACAAGCGTCCATTTTTCCAGCTTTTTCGTACCGATTTTTTCTGGGATACGTTGGCGAAATGATTCTCCTACTTCGTCTAAATAACGTACTCTGAAAGTGTTGGCATAGGCGGTAGTTTTTGTCGGCAACGGTGGTAATTTAACGGTACGGGCAACTTCAATATCATCAGAAAGGAAAATATATCTGCCATCCTCCGTCCGTTTCATTTCCAGTGGATCGTCTTTTTTCAGCTTCGCAGCAGTAAACAGGCGTTGTCTCACAGTTTCGACATTGTTGTGACAAACGATGAAGTCGATATCCAAATCACTTTTGCTGTCGGTTTTTCCCTCGGCTGCCGTGTTTCGATAAGCCGCCAAACGTCTGTATTCGGTATTCAAATCAGGTAATTCGGTAAAGATTTGAGCCACTCTTTCAATATCATCAGGTAGCTTTGCCATCCAAGGATGCTCTGGAGTAGTTTGCAATAGGGTCAATGTTTCTATGGCACGAGTCATAGCAACGTAATAAAGCCTCTGTTCTGCTTCGTCAGCTCCCTGCCAACCTCCGTCTAAAATGAAGACGTGCTTAAACTCCAATCCTTTGACTGCATGTGCCGTGCCTAGAAATATACCTTCCGAACGGGTTTCATGTTCATCACCTACATACTCGTAGAGCCAGCTTTTCAGAAAGGAGGACGAATATCGGTTAACAGTGCCACTACTGTTTTCACACGACCCGTTGTCTTCTATGGGCGACACTTTGATTTCTGCCTCACGACTATCTGCAAGGTTATCTGACTTTTCAGGTAGCTTCTCATCTTGCAGTGGATATTCGTTTAAGAAATCAGTTTGTAATTGCCTAAACCAAACGCACCAATTACCCCCACTTTTTTTCACTTGTTCACTAATAAGTTTTGCAAAAGCTTGTGATGTAAGGCCTTCGGTTTGTTTTTCCACGCCATCAATCAGGCGGACAAACTCACGGGTGTGGCGCAATTTGATTTTGCTGCTTTTGTCGGCACTCAAAAAATAAGGTATGCCGTTTTGTTCACACCATGCCTGCAGAGGTTTGAGACTAGCATTATGACGGGATAAAACTGCAATCTCATTCCATGTGACTGCGCCCAAGGTTTTCAGACGACCTATTTCAGTGATAACAGCTTGTCCCTGGATGTTGCTATTGCTACCGAACGGCAGGCTGATGTGGCGCACACGCCCCTGCCGTATGCTGTCTGTTGCAGCCCATACGCCACCGTTGGGCTGTGTTTGACGTTCAGGGTTGATAACAATCGGATGTAGTGTTTTCAGACGACCTGTCAGACCGTTTATCACGCTGTTGGCAGCGCTGATGATGTGCTGCGTACTGCGGTAGTTGTAGGTCAAATAGTCAGGTTGGGCAACGTCGTAGTCTTTTTGGAAACGGTGGATGTACTCGTTGCTGGTGCCGTTGAAGGCGTAGATGTTTTGGTCATCGTCGCCGACCGCCAGAATGGTCAGCTTGTCTTCTTCAGCCCGCTTCCTACCCGCAAGCGCAGAAACAAGCCGGTAGTGTTCTTCACTGATGTCTTGGTATTCATCTACCAGAATATAGCGGAAGCCTGCCATGATACGTTCGCGTGTTTCATCGTTACCATCATCGTTTTCAAGGTCGTCTGAAAGCATAGCGGCAGCCTGCCTGCACCATTCTTTAAACTGACTTTTGCCGTATTCTCGGTTGTTGCCGTCAAAGCGCACACCCAAAAGCCGCATTGCCATACCGTCATAAGTCATAACCGTAACGGCAGCAGCAAGAGGGCCGACCAGTCCGAACAGGCGGCGCTTGACCTCCTGCGCCGCCAAACGGTTGAAAGTCAATACAATGATGGCGGATGCGGGAACATGTTGCACCCGTAAAAGGTAGGCAACACGGTGTACAATAACTCGCGTTTTTCCTGAACCCGGTCCGGCAAGAATAAGACGGTTGCTGCCGCTTTGGTCGGTAACAACGGCTTTCTGCATCTCATTCAGCCCGTCTGTAATTTCACGCAGGGTTTGTGGCGATGCAGGTTCGTCCAATTCTTTCAGACGACCTTTAAACCATTTATTCTTAAAATTCTTTTCTTCCAAGCCAAAGTAATCACGCACCAAATTCAACCCTTCAGTAAGATTTTTCAGTGCGCGAAGGGCATATTCCTGCATCACATGGATTTGAAAGCGTTTTTCGCCGTAAAAAATGGAAAGCGGTTTATAGTCCTCCGCAAGATACTGGCGTTTAGCTGAGAGTGCTTTTGGATTGGGTGTAATAGTCATGGCATGTCTCAGAATGGTCATACCGTGATTGAGTTTGATAATGCCTTGTTTGTGCATAAACAGCAGTGTCTGCCTGAGCAGAAGCTCGCGACGGTCAGCCGGGATTTGTACCGATAATACCAAATCGTCGGCAAGCTGCTGCACCAATTCACCCATACGGGTTTCAACCATTACGTCTTTTTGACGTACTCCATTGGTTTTTGCCATCAGGAATGGTAAAAGGCACAGACCGATATTACGGCGAAGTTCGGCATTGTTTTGTAGGTTTTCCCAACTGTCGCTTTTGGGATTCTTGAAACGTACTTTCAAAAGGTTGTTGCCAACATCACGGATTTGGAAACTTCCACTGCTGTTTGTTCGCTCTGCTGCTTTATCATCGGCAAGCGACTGCATCAGAAGTTTGATTTCAGCAGGATTGGTTTCTAAACCTACCTCATGCATTTGGTGGCAGACAGCGCTCAATGAGAGGTTTTGCCAAATACCTTGATCTGCTTCTGGAATTTCGTTTTTTAAAATCTGCCAGAGTTTTTCCTCACAGGCGATAACTTGTGCCAGACGTTTGTCGGCAGGCTTTATGTTATCGGTACGCAAAATGATGGTCATATGCGTATCGTTGGTAAGGATACCCAATTCTTCCAGCTTTTTTAGATGACCTCGCAATTCGGTGAAACTACATGCTGTTGCCTGCACCAAATCATCGGTACTCAAAGGCGCGTCCTCTGGCGCTTTAAACACAATTTCGGCAATGGTTTGGTAAATTTCCGAGATACGCTTGCTGAACTTGTTTTTTTCAATAATCGCCAGCGCCTCATCTAGATTCAGACGACCTGAACGTGCGGGGAAAATACGGGTTTGATTTTCCTTACGCTCTAATAAGTCTGCACGTTCCAACCATGCCAATACGGTTTTGACTTTGGTATCTGCCTGTCTATCATCGCTGTCAAAACTCATGTGCTCCTCGGTGTCGCGCAAAATTTCGCCACCTGTTGCCACGATTTCACCGCAATGGTCTTTGCCGTATGCCGCCTGATTCAGCCAACCAACTTTCTTCCACACTGATTTCAAATCGCGCAATTCGATTTGCGACATTTTGCTGATGGAAAATTGTGTATCCACGTCTTTGCCGTCATACAGCAACACGCATTTTGCCTCTGCCTGATCACGCCCTGCTCTGCCCGCTTCCTGCAAATAATTTTCCAGCGAACCGGTGATTTCAGCGTGAATAACCAAGCGTACGTCAGGTTTATCCACGCCCATACCAAAGGCGTTGGTGGCGACAATAACGCGCAAATTACCGCCAATAAACTGGTTTTGAATATCGGCTTTTTCGTTGTTCCCCAAACCTGCGTGGAAATGCTCACATGCCCAGCCTTGTTCTTTCAGATAAGCCGAATAGGTTTCCGCACTTTTCCGCCGTCCGACAAATACCACGGCTCCACCGCTTTGATGATCAAGTTCACGATGCAACAGTTCGTTGATTTTTTGCTTTTTAAGGTCATCTGAAATTTCCAGCACATCGTAAAACAGATTGTCGCGCTCGTTGTCACCAATAAATTGGCGGAACTCAATACCAGCCTCCTCACGGAAATGGTTAGTGATGTCGGCGAGGACATCGGGTTTGGCAGTAGCAGTAAAACAACTTACTGGGGCCATCGTACCGTTGTTTTTGCTGTGTTCAGCGATAAATTTAACTGCGTATAGATAATCGGGACGGAAATCATGGCCCCATTTAGACAGACAATGTGCCTCATCGAATACCCAGCCATTGATTTGGCGCTGTGAAATAGCAGTAATGAAACTTCTGTTGCGGAATTGCTCAGGCGCGACAAACAAGATGCCAATATCGCCCAACGCTATTTTGTCTAAAATTTGGGCGCGCTCAACCACCTCAACCAAGCCGTTAAGCATAGCAGCGCAGGTAGCTCCTTTTTTCTCTAAACCGTCCAACTGATCTTTCATCAGCGATTGCAAAGGTGAAACAACTATTGTCAAGCCTCCGTTGCGGTAGTAGCGGTTGAGTGCTGGCAACTGATAACACAAGGATTTGCCGCCGCCCGTGGGCAGCACCGCCAGCGTATGCAACCCCTTCATACCTGATTGAACCACAGCACGTTGTCCACCATCAAATCCTTTTACATCGCGAAAAGTCGGTAGTTTGAAATAACGCTGTAACTGCGCCTCAGGATTGAGCGTATCCTGACAATAACGGCATTCCGTACTACCGCAATCATGGTCGCGCAATTCGGCAATCAGCCGAGCCGTATCGGGAAACTGGTGCCTCACCCACGGAGCTAACACAGAATTACCACCAGAGACATTTAACCAAGATAAGGCATAGCCGAGGGAAGGATATATGGCAGGATTACGGATGTCTGTTTTCATTAACTCCAAAAAACGTGTGCGGCAGACTTTCAGACGACCTTGATCATTGTTGTCCTGCATCATCAACCAAATAGTGTCGATCAGTTTCTTGACATCTGGCGATGTATCACGCTCGGGAATCATAATGTCTTCTGAAAGCCGATACGGCAGGGGTATATCAGACAGGGCTGTCCACAGCGCAAACTCCTCGGGCTTTTCGGCTTTGATTTTTCCGAACGCAGTGCATTGGTCTTGAAAAAGCTGCCAGCAAGCGTGACAGTCGGCGAGTGGGGAATTAATTTCAGAAGAGATGATTTTATGGTTTTTGATTAGTCGGTGATACGGATTTTGCGGAAATGCCAAAGGCGAGAGCCACAGCGTATCGATAACAGGCACTTTAAGCCATGCGGCTTCGGGTACTACGGCCTTCAAATATTTCAAATCGTGCCCGAGGATGTTGTGCCCCATCAGCCACTTTAATCCACTGGTCAGATGAGCCATTTCACACAAGGCGGTATGAAACCCCTTTTCTCCACGAAAAGCTTTTTCAAAAAACAAACCTGAGTCGGGGCGGAATGCACCGATTTTGAACGGCTTGTCGGTTTTTGGATCGACTTCCAAATCAATGATAAGAACGGCGGGGATTTGTTCTTTTGTAGCGGTATTCATTTTTAGACGACCTCTAAACAAATTAAACAATTCTTTCCAGGACAAACACGCCGTAATCATCGCCCAACGGCAGCTCGAAATCCGTATGCAGGATTTGGCGTTTTACTTGTACAGTTTCGTCAGTTTTCGGATTAAAGCCTTCTTTTAAGGACGTCTGAAAATACACACCGAAGCCACGTTTCTGCCATGCGGGCAATTCGTTAAAATTGATATTGTGTTCAAACAGCAAATCATGTTTCTGCGCGCGTGTCAGGCTGCTGACGGCATCTGTAGCGCGGGACGCGCTTTCTCCTTTCTTGCGCAGCATCCAATAGCAGTGGGCGTTGAGCGCGTTGCGGTATGAGTCTTCGTGCCGCCAACGGAAATAATCGACCACCAGTTTTTCGTTCGGCAAAACGCAAACTCTGGCATCAAAAGCGGCGGTCTGCCCGTGCGCCACGGAAAAGGCGGCGCTGGCTTCACCAGCCAATACCGAAATGATTTTGCGCGTTTTGCGTTTGAACGTATCGTCGTCTCGACGCAGCAATAGTGAAATTTCATCGCTTTCCGAATAGCCGTACGCCACATTGAAGCCGCATTTCATCAAATGACGGACGGTGTGCGCCATCAAATCGCGGAAACGAATGTCGAACGGGGCTTCAAACTGCCAAATTTCCTTGGTTAGTCGTGTAAAACCGCGCCCGTCTAAGCGTACAACAATAAAATTTTCCTGTGGTACGCAAAAATCATAAGCGGTTTCGTATTGTCGCAAGCGTTTGTCCAAATCATCGAATCTCATCATATATCCTTGTATATTTTATTTTCTATATAACTATCTATAAATATATTTTTTTAGTATTCTACGCTTCTTGCTGATAAAAGCTACTTTAAAATATATTTCCTTTATATTCAATTAATTAAAAATTATTTTTATAAAAATTTTATTCTTGGCACGCTGTTGGCTTTGTTGTGAATGTAACGATACAGCAGATGCTTCGGGAAATACAGTTACCGGAGAAAAATTTTCCGTAAATTTAGTTGCTGTGTGGTTACAGGGCGAATGCCAACAAGACTACATTTGGATTAACAGGTTCGAATCCTGTCTCGTCTGATAGACGTTGAACGTCTTGTTTATTTAGTCGCCCACCCTTTTCCAATATGGCAGGCAAATGCCTGGGGAAACTACAACATGGATATCCTTATGTCGCAGGTTCGAGTCCTGTCTCTGTTGTTCCAAATAGCAGAGTAGCTCAGTTGGTAGAGCCAAGGCATGTTTCCCTTAAAAACTTGTTGCGTGCCATATTACTTTTACGGCAGCAGGCTGATGCTTGAAGAGAGTACATTAACCTTTCACGTTAAAACCGTTTCTCTTCATGTTTATCTGCTACGCTGCCCTCATTCGAGGCCGTCTGAAATATTCGGACGAGCTGATATAAAAACCGTTTTCGGTGCAAACGGCAAATGCCGGAGGAATTACAGCCTGCTAAGCGCGAGGTCGCGGGTTCGAATCCCGTCTCTGCCGCCAACTATGGCAGAGTAGCTCAGAGGATAGAGCGCGTAAAAATTTCTTCACTCTTCGTTGCCAGATGTGCCACCCCTTATGGGCGAATGCCATTAGGATTACATTCCTTGCTTGCTACAAACCCGAATGATCCTAATTAAACTAGCCGCCCTACGGCAGTAGGCGGATGCCCGGAAGAGAATACATTAGCTTTCAGTTAAAAACGCTTCTCTTCATCTTTAGCCGCCACACTGCCACCCATTCAAGGCCGTCTGAAAAACAAGGCTAAAACAAGTTCAGACGGCCTCAAACCAACAATATGAAAGAAAATGAAAATGGCTAATACTACCTTGTTTCAATCGATTAAAAACCGTTTTACTAAAACCGATACCCATAATGAAGCCGGCGGCATCGCCTACACGCTGACACCCAAACAACAGCTGGCCCAGCTTGCCGCTACCGGTTGTCTGAACAATACCTACTATGCCGACGCCCAAAGTCAGCTTGACCAAGTGTTGAAATTGGCGGAAAACCTGGATGCCGAGTTCATCGCCAAAACTGCCGTATATGCCCGTCAAAAAGGTTTTATGAAAGATATGCCTGCGCTGTTGCTTGCCGTGTTGGCGCAAAAAGATGTGAACATGCTCACCCGCGTATTCGATCAAGTGGCGGACAACGGTAAAATGTTGCGTAACTTCGCACAAATTATCCGCAGCGGCGCAGTCGGCAGAAAATCCTTCGGCAACCGTCCGAAAAAACTGATGCAGACTTGGCTTTTGACCGCCACCGAAAAACAACTGTTGAACGCCGCCATCGGCAATTCGCCGTCGCTGGCGGACGTGGTCAAAATGGTGCACCCCAAACCGCGAGAGGCATGGCGTGCCGCATGGTTTGCATGGCTGATCGGCAAACCTTACGACCGCGAAGCATTGCCGCCCATTACCCGCGCTTTTGAAGACTACAAACAAAGCCGAGAAGGCGAATTGCCCAACGTTCCTTTCCAAATGCTTACAGCTTTAGACTTGAACAGCGGCGACTGGGCGCAAATTGCCTGTAACGGTTCATGGCAGCAGGTTCGTCAAAACCTGAACACTTTCCTGCGCCACGAAGTGTTTGCTAAAAGCAAAAACATCAAAATGGTGGCAGAAAAACTGCGTGACGAAACCGCCATTGCCCGCGCCCGTGTTCTACCTTATCAGTTGCTGACTGCCTATCAGGCAACATCTAATCAAATGCCGTTTGAAATCTGCGAAGCGCTGCAAGACGCGATGGAAACCGCCGTACAAAATGTACCGGTCATACAAGGCAAAGTCGTGGTTTGTCCGGACGTTTCCGGCTCTATGCACAGCTCGGTTACAGGCTATCGCGGCAGTGCAATCAGCAAAACCCGCTGCATCGACATTGCCGCGCTCGTGTCCGCCGCCATGTTGCGTACGAATCCGCAAGCTCGCGTGATACCGTTTGAACAAATCACGGTAAACGTGAAGCTCAACCCACGCGACAGCATCATGACCAACGCCGAAAAACTCGCCAATATCGGCGGAGGCGGAACGGCATGCAGCGCACCGCTTGCCATGTTGAACCGTGAAAAAGCCGAAGTGGATTTGGTTGTCATTGTGTCAGACAACGAAAGTTGGGCAGATGACAGCCAACGATGGGGGGCAACAACCAGCCTGATGAAAGAGTGGAATATTCTGAAGAGACGTTGTCCGGAAGCCAAACTCGTTTGTCTGGATATCCAGCCTTACACTACGGCTCAAGCACGAAACCGTCAGGATATTTTGAACATCGGCGGCTTCTCCGACCAAGTATTCTCCCTGATTGGTTCCTTTGCCGAACGAGGTATGGGTACAGATTTCTGGGTAGAAGAGATTGAGAAAACGCCGTTAGCAGCTGTGAACTAAAGCTAAGGCCGTCTGAAAAAAGGGTAGAAATATTTTTCAGACGGCCTATTTATTCAGGGTAAGCTGAGAAAAAGAATAAGGAAACAAAATGCAAAAATTCATCTTAATCCGCGGTCATCAAGGTTCGGGAAAATCGACTTTTGCCGAACAAAAAGCCGTGGAATTTAAAGCACAGTATCCAGATGCGGAAGTGGTTCGTATTGAAAACGATTTGTTCATTACCGATGAATACGGTGAATATCGTTGGTCGGGCGAAGCAGTGGATAAGGCGCAAAAACGCGGCAATGCTTTGATGACTGAAACTTTGAGACTTGGACGCCAAAATCCGAATCGAAATATTTTGATCATTAATTCCAATACCAACCAAAAAACTTCGCGTTGCCGTCATTTATTGGATCAGGCGGAGAAAAGCGGTTTTGAAACAGAGATCTACCGATTGCACAATTTCTATCCCAACCTGCACGGCGTAAAAGAGCATGATGTGTTGGCGGCGTATATCAAGTTGAACCAAAACCGTGTGGCAAACGAAATCCATATCGAGGCCGTGCAACCGGCAAATGCGGAGCAGTTAGAAAAAATCGAACAGATGCAGGCTATTGAGCATAAGCCGCTGGTGTTTGATGAGGCGCAGCAAACCTTTGTGACCGATCACTATCTGCAACACGGCAGCCGTAACTTTACAGCCAAAGCATCCAAGCGTTATCCCGAATTGCGCGTGTTGAAATACGCCCGCAGCGTGTTCTATAACAACCGCTTTGATGATGCTTTGCTGGAAATGCGCGGTTTGATTATCGACGCGCATAATCGAATCATCGTGCGCCCGTTTAAAAAAGTGTTCAATTATTCGGAACGTATCGCCAAAGGCAGCCGTTACCCGATCCGCGTCGGCGACGAGCGATTGGTGGATGCAGTGGTAAAAGTGAACGGCTTCCTCGGCTGCTGCACTTTCGTCTCGCTTTCAGACGACCACCCGTCCAAAGGCGCGGCGTTTGACGGCAAAGTGCTATATTCGACTACCGGTTCACTTGATAGCGCGTTTGCCAATATGACCGCCGCACACTGCGCGCAATACGAAACCTTGTTCCGCGCATATCCGAACCATACTTTTTTGTTTGAAATCACAGATGCGAAAGATGTACACATCATCCGCGAAGAATTGGGCGAAACCTTAATCGGCTGCATTGACGTGGCGACCGGCCGTCAATTTTCTGAATCGGAATTGGACGAAATCGGCAAACAATACGGAGTGCGCCGTCCTGAAACGCTGAAAAACATCACGTTTGGCGAGCTGAAAGGCCGTCTGAAAAACGTGGAACACGAAGGCTTTATGGTATTTGATGCCCTAAACGGCGAAATGCTGTTCAAACTCAAATCGCCGTATTACCTGATTTCCAAGTTTTTAGGACGAAGCAACGAAGGCAATATTGGCCGCAAACTTGATAAACGCCACCTTGATGAAGAATTTTACCCTTTGATTGACTATATCCACGAGCATCAGGAAACATTCAATGCCATGTCGGAATTGGATAAAATCGCGTTTATTCAAGCGTTTTTGAGACAGTTGTAAGGCCGTCTGAAAATATATGTAGCAATGCGTATTTATTTTCCGCGCTCGTATGCTTCAATTTCGCCGACTTTAGGTGCATAGCCGCTGCTTGTGTCGTGGCGCAAATCCAACCAAATATCCACCAACGCCCAAGCGGCCGGCGCGGCAATCACGTTTTGCCCCATACATAAAACTTGCGCGTTATAGTTTTCCACCGAGCCGCGGACAGTAAGCAAATCATGTGCTGTCGCCGCTCGTATGCCGCGCACTTTATTGGTGGCAATTGCCGTGCCCACGCCGGTGCCGCAAATCAATAGCGCACGGTCGGCGCGTCCTGCCGCAACTTCTTCGGCTGCGGCAAACGAGAGTTGCGGATAGCTTCCTTCTGGCGAGGATAAATCGACCAAGCTGCTGACGCGCGTGTCGTTTTGCAGATGCGCTTTGAGCGCGTCTTTCAATATTGCGCCGTTGGCCGGCGCGGCAATAACCAAACGCATAAAAACTCCTTGAAGCACACAATAAACATTACTCAGCATACGCCCGCGCGTGATACGATTCAAGCCTGCAACGCAGAGAACACGGCATGAGCAAAACCTACTTCACATCCGACCTACATTTCTCACATAAAAACATTGCCAAATTCTGCCCGCAATTTCGACCGTTCGATAACGTGGAGCAGATGGATGAATTTTTAATCCGGACATGGAATGAAACCGTTACGCCTGAAGATACGGTGTACAACTTGGGCGATTTTTCCTTTGCCCAAGACCATAAGCAGATAGAGCGCGTTTTGTCGCGGTTGAACGGGCAACATCACTTGATTTACGGCAATCATGATCATGTGATTCGGCAGCATGCCGATTTGTTCCGCAGCCAAACCAAGCATGACGGCCATCCGCTGCTGTCGTCCATACGGTCGTATTTGAAACTCAAATTGCCGGAAATTAAGAATACGCTGGTTCTTTTTCACTATCCGATTCAGGAGTGGGACGGCTGCTATCAGGGTTGGTATCACTTATACGGCCATTTGCATGACAGGGTGGCGGAAATCAAAGGGCGTGCTTTAAATGTTGGATTCGATTTGCACGGCCGCTTTTTGACGGCGCAAGACGTCGATAAGTTTTTGTGTGATTTGCCTAAAATTTCGTATTTTGGCGAAGTAGGCTTGAAGGCCAACTCGCCGGAAGAAGCGGCTGAGCTGGTGTCTCGGAAACTGGTGCAGTTAAATCAGGTATAATTTCAGACGGCCTTTGCGGATTTCCGGCAAAGGCCGTCTGAATATCAATTTCCCATTTTTGAGTGATACATGGAAAACCTTTTGGCTTACTTACTACAAAAAATCAGCCTCCCCAACCAAACCGGCAAGGACAAGTCATGAGCGGTAAGCCTCTGAAGTATCCCGTTTCCGCTTTGGTTGTTTTGTATGATAAAGACGGCAATATCCTGCTGATTGAACGTACGGCGCCGCAAGGTTTTTGGCAGTCGGTTACCGGCAGCATGGAAGAGGGCGAGTGTATCGAAGAAACCGCATGGCGCGAAGTGTGGGAGGAAACCGGTATCCGCCTGGCAGACGGCCAGCTGGAAAACTGGCATGACAGCACCGTTTATGAAATCTATCATCACTGGCGCCATCGCTATCCCAAAGGCGTTTTTGAAAACCGCGAACACATCTTCTCCGCCCAAATTCCGCGCGATACGCCTATCGTCCTACAACCGGACGAACATGTTGCCTACGGTTGGTTTGGCGCAGAAGAAGCGGCGGAAAAAGTGTTTTCCCCTTCCAATAAACGCGCAATTTTAGAATTGGTCAAAAGGCTGAATGCCAAAAAGGCCGTCTGAATACGACAGTTTCACATTTTCAGACGGCCTTGGGTTTGCTATACTTTCGCCGTTTGACTCTCTTTAAAATCAAAGGAAACCATCATGGCAGACTTCAACAAAATCCTGACCCCGGGCGACGTGGACGGCGGCATCATCAACGTTGTCAACGAAATCCCTGCGGGCAGCAACCACAAAATCGAGTGGAACCGCAAACTGGCCGCCTTCCAACTCGACCGCGTTGAACCGGCAATTTTCGCCAAACCGACCAACTACGGCTTCATTCCGCAAACTTTGGACGAAGACGGCGACGAATTGGACGTATTGCTGGTGACCGAGCAGCCTTTGGCAACCGGTATTTTCCTGGAAGCACGCGTTATCGGCGTGATGAAATTCGTTGATGACGGCGAAGTAGACGACAAAATCGTCTGCGTTCCAGCCGACGACCGCAACAATGGCAACGCCTACAAAACTTTGGCCGATTTACCGCAACAACTGATCAAACAAATCGAGTTCCACTTCAACCACTACAAAGACCTGAAAAAAGCAGGTACCACCAAAGTTGAGTCTTGGGGCGATGTAGAAGAAGCGAAACAAGTCATCAAAGAATCTATCGAACGTTGGAACAAACAAGCCTAATCGGTTTGTCCCGTCCAATATCAAGGCCGTCTGAAAGCAAAGTTCAGACGGCCTTTTTATGTTTCTAATCAATATAACAAAATCGTCTTTAAAACAAACAAACCATTCTTTCTCATTTTCAGACGGCCTCATTAAAGTAACGCCTATACCAAAAATAAGGAGTGCTTCAATGACTGCTACCACAACCGATCCACGAGCCAAGCTGCCTGAGACGCCTTTGTCCGGCAACGAAGCCTTAAAAGAGCGCAGCGATTATCTGCACGGTACGATTAAGGAAGAGTTGAAAGACGACTTTACCGGCGGCTTTACTGCCGACAACTTTCAGCTTATCCGCTTCCACGGTATGTACGAACAGGACAACCGCGATATCCGTGCCGAGCGTACCGAACAAAAACTTGAGCCTTTAAAAAACATGATGTTGCGTTGCCGTTTGCCCGGCGGCATCATTACGCCGAAGCAGTGGCTGGGTATCGACAAATTTGCCGGTGAAAATACGATTTACGGCTCTATCCGCCTGACCAACCGTCAAACCTTCCAATACCACGGCATTTTGAAAACCGATTTAAAACAGGCACATCAGTCATTGCACAAACTAGGTCTCGATTCCATTGCCACAGCCAGCGATGTCAACCGCAATGTGTTGTGTACCAGCAATCCAGTGCAAAGCACTTTGCACCAAGAAGCCTATGAATGGGCGGCGCGCATCAGTATGCACCTTCTGCCGCGTACCATGGCATATGCCGATGTTTGGCTGGACGGCGAAAAAGTGTTCTCGACCGAGCCGACCGAGCCGCGCAATAAAGAAATTGCCGACGACGTAGAGCCGATTTTGGGTAGAACCTATTTGCCGCGCAAATTCAAAACCGCCGTCGTGATTCCGCCCGATAATGATGTGGACATTCATTCCAATGACTTGGGTTTCGTGGCGATTGCAGAAAATGGCAAGTTGGTGGGCTTCAATGTATTGGTCGGCGGCGGTTTATCCAGCGAACACGGTAATACCAAAACCTATCCGAACACTTCTTACGAATTTGGTTTCGTACCGCTCGAATACACCCTCAACGCCGCCGAAGCCGTCGTCAGCACCCAGCGCGACTGGGGCAACCGCAGCGACCGCAAAGCCGCCCGTACACGCTATACGCTGCAACGCGTGGGCGTGGATGTGTTCAAAGAAGAAGTCGAAAGGCGCATGGGCATTAAGTTTGAGCCCATCCGCCCTTACGAATTCACGCATCGCGGCGACCATATCGGCTGGGTACAAGGGCATGAAGGCAACTGGCATTTGACTTTGTTTATTGAAAACGGCCGTCTGCTCGATTATCCCGGCAGACCGTTGAAAACAGGTATACGCGAAATTGCTAAAATCCATCCCGGCGACTTCCGTCTGACAGCAAACCAAAATCTGGTGGTTGCCAATGTACCGCCCGAATTGAAAGACACAGTTGATAAAATCGCCAAAGATCATGGCCTTATCAGCAAATCGATTACCATCCAGCGTGAGAACTCGATGGCCTGCGTTGCCTTGCCGACTTGCCCGCTGGCAATGGCAGAGGCCGAGCGTTTCCTGCCGACATTCTCCGATAGAATCGACGAAATGTTCGCCAAATATGGCTTGGAAGACGAATACATCGTTTTGCGCGTAACCGGTTGTCCCAACGGTTGCGGCCGCGCCATGCTGGCGGAAATCGGTTTGGTCGGTAAAGCAGTCGGCCGCTACAACCTCTACGCAGGCGGCAACCGTGAAGGCACACGCATTCCTCGTCTGTTTAAAGAAAACATTACCGAACCTGAAATCCTTGAAATTGTCGAAGGCTGGGTAGCAGATTGGTCTCGAAACCGACTCGATGATGAAGGCTTCGGCGATTTTGCCGTCCGCACCGGTATTGTCAAACCCGTATTGGATGCACCTCACGATTTCTGGGCATAACGCATACAGACAGACCCACAAGTCTGCAATAAGAAAATAGAGAAGGGCTAAAGGCCGTCTGAAAATCTGATTTTCAGACGGCCTTTTATATTGTGCGAGTTTATATCAAAGATGGGGTATAAACTGAATCAGCGACGACGGCCAAAGCCCCGCCCCATGCTTGGGCGGCGGTAGTTGGAAGGCTGACGTGCGGTTTCGCGGTAACGCTGTTGCTGTTGAGCGTTTTGTTGTTGGGCACGCAGGGTGCGCGTATTCAGCTGTTGGCTGGTGCGTCCGTTTGGACGTGCGGTTTGATAATAGTTGGCACGGGCTTGACGGGCAATCGGGCTGTTTTGATTGCGTGCCTGTGTGAATTTGTTGGCCAATGCGTTGCCGATAAATGCACCGGCTGCCGCACCCACCAAGCTTTGCAGCAGCCAGCTGCCGGTGGATTGGTCGTAGATGTATTGTTGGCCGTCTGTACCGGTTACCGGTTGGCCGTTGTTGCCGTTGGCTTGTGCCTCGGCAGGAATGGTGTCTTTCACGGCTTCAGGCGTGAGCTGGTAAACCGTATTGTCTTCTTGTTGGCCGTTTTGTTGTGCCAACTGTTGTTGCAATGCTTCGATTTGTTTTTGCTGCTGCTCAAGCTGCGCTTGGGTATTGTCTTTGCAGGCAGCGAGGGCAAAAGTGGAAAGGGCGGCTAAGGCAATCAGTTTTTTCATTGTTTTTCCTGAGAGAGGTTTGTCTTTGCCGAGATTTCGGCGGAGTGTGTTTGCCTAATATTAAACCATTTCCCTGTTTTTCAAGTGGTTTTACAAAATAATATTGGAAAGTTGCGCTGCAAATGCACGGCTGTTGGCAGCCAGATTGCCCAGTGCAGGCATTTCGTGTTCGGTTTCGATAATCAGCAGGTTGGCAGGGCGGCGTGTGTGCAGGGACATTTGCATTTCAGCGGGAGAGAAGGGCACGTGATGGCGTTTGGCGAAAGCTTCGGCGCGTTTGTTGGCGGTCTTGAGCATGGGCAGCAGGGTAATATCCAAATGGAAACGGCGTACGCCCAAAACCAAAATACGCGCTGCGAAGAAATCCGCTTCATCAGTAAAAAGGCTGGGGCTGCTTTGATTGAAGTCGTGGCGCTCTGCGGCAATCAAAGTCGCGATGGTGCGCACTTGCGGAATCAGGGCTTCGCTGATGAGGCTGTCAGGCGAATCAGGCAAAGTGTGCATGTTGAGCATGCTGTGGTGGCTGTTGCTGTCAACGACCATGCGGCAGGTATGTAACATTTGGGTTTGGCTGTGGATTTTAGTTGAGGCAGTCATGGCTGTATTCCTTATTTCTTAAAAATGGGTGGATTTAAGCGGCCATGGTGGGTATAAAAAAAGCCGCTCAAATGAGGCGGCTCTAATTTGCGTATTTTCAATTTGTTCTGTTTCAGACAAGCGCAAAAAAGTACCGCACGTTTGTGTGGTACCAATAGAAGAAAGTAGCAGAGCGTTGCGCGGTTTGCATGATGAAAATACGTCTTTAATGTATAAAAGAATGAGACGTAGTTTAAAACAAGAATGCCAGTAATTTCAATATCCAATCGACAAAACCCACCAATAAATCTACAAGTTGTTGTAATCCTTCCAATTTATTTTCTTTCGAGTGAGTCAAATTTGCACAATTATAATGCAAAACCGGGTGAATTGATAACAATCCGAGCAGGCTCTTTAAAAAGGCCGTCTGAAAACTGAATTTCAGACGGCCTTTATTTTTGTTTATCCAATCAATAAACGTCGCGTTGGTAGCGTTTGTCTTCGCGCAGTTCGTTGAGATAGTCTTCGGCTTCGTCGCGGCTGAGTTTGCCTTGGGTTTCGATGACTTCGATCAGGGCGTTTTCGACATCGCGCGCCATGCGTGCGGCGTCGCCGCAGACGTAGATGTGTGCGCCTTGTTGCAGCCAGTTCCAAACTTCGGCGGCGCATTCGGCGATTTTGTGTTGGACGTAGACTTTGTGTTCGCCTTGGCGGCTCCATGCGAGGTCGGCGCGGGTGAGGAGGCCGTCTTTACGCCATTCGCTCCATTCGAGTTGGTAGAGGAAGTCGTCGGCCAGGCGTTGGTTGCCGAAGAAGAGCCAGTTTTTGCCGCTGTCGCCATTGGCGGCGCGTTGTTGCATAAAGGAGCGGAAGGGGGCGACACCTGTGCCTGCACCGATCATGATGATGGGGGTGTCGCCGTTTTGAGGCAGGCGGAAGTTGGGGTTGGGTTCGACAAAGACGCGGATTTCGCTGCCTTCTTCGAGACGTTCGCCCAAGTAGCCGGATGCTGCGCCGGTGTAGGTGTGGTCGTGGTGGTCGAAACGGACCACGCCTACGGTAAGGTGGACTTCTTCGCCGACTTCGTCTTGTGCGGAGGCGATGGAGTAAAGGCGCGGAGTTTGTGGGCGGAAGAGTTGGAACAGGGTTTGCGCGTCTATTGAGTGCGAATGGGCGGCAAATACACCGACGGGCGGTGTGGAGGCGAGGTAGGCGTCCAGTTGGGCTTTATCTGCGGCTATGGTTTTGAGTTTTTCGTTGTTTGTTAATTCGGCGTATTGTTGGACGAAGGCGGGTGTATTTTGGGTAATGTCTGCGGATTCGGTCAGTGCTGTGCGGATGTCGGTTTTGCGGCCGTCTGAAAGTTGGACGGTTTCGTTGCCGTTCAGTTGGTTGAGGTTGAGGATTTCTTGAACGAGGTCGCTGGCATTAAGCGGCCATACGCCGAGCGCGTCGCCTGCCTGATAATGCAGACCTGAGCCGCTGAGGTCGATTTCGATGTGTTCGACGTCTTTTTCCGCGTCGCGCGAGGTGATTTTTTGGCGCACGGATAGGGTGGCTGTGTAGGGGTTTTCTTTGGTGTACACGGTGCCGTTGCTTGGTGCTGCTGAGCTGTTTGGTGCGGCGGTTGTACTAGGGGCTGTTGCTTGGGCGGTTAATTCGGCTACTTTGGGTACGACGGCAGCAATCCATGCGTCGGCAGCGGCTTGAAACTCTAAGTCGCAAATGCCCAAATCGTTCAGACGGCCTGCACCCAGTTCGGCAAATTTGGCATCAAAGTCTTTGCCTGCTTGGCAGAAGTTGGGATAGGAGGAGTCGCCAAGGCCCAAGACGGCAAAAGTCAGTTTGCTGAGATCGGGTTTCTTTTTGCCGTAGATGAATTTGTACAGGGGCAGGGCTTCTTCGGGCGGTTCGCCTTCGCCTTGGGTGGAGGTAACCAAAAGTACGATGTCTTCGTCGGGCAGGGTTTTGCTTTTGAAATCGCCTGCGCTGCTGAGGCGGGCTTCTACGCCGGCGACTTGAAGTTTGGCGTGTAAGGATTCGGCAACGCTGCGGGCATTGCCGGTTTGTGAGGCGGAGAGGACTAATACGCGGCGGCTGACTGTCGAAGTGGCTGTTTGCAGGGCAGATGGTTCGGCTGCTGCTCCGGATACGCCTTGGCTTTGCGCCCAGCAATAGCCGGAGAGCCAGGCAAGTTGGGTAGGGGATAGTGTGGAGAGTTGGGCGGAGAATTCGGGTGGAAGCGGATTGGCTTGGCTCATTTGGATTCCTTTGTTGGACGGCTATAACCGATTGTTTGAATAATGGACAATCGCCACTTTAAACAGGCCGTCTGAAAAAAGGAAAGAATGCTTGGTTTTAATTTAAGATGATTTTGTTATATTCGGGAAGGTATTAGGCCGTCTGAACAAGCATATTCAGACGGCCTTGGATTGGATAGAAACGAGATTTTCAGTTTCCGCTGGAGAGTTTCATCACTACGACGCCGGAGATGATGAGAAATGCGCCGAGCCAGCGGCCGATATTGGCGGCATCGTTGAAAAATACAACTCCCACTAAAAATGCCCCTGCCGCGCCTATGCCTGTCCAGACGGCGTAGGCTGTACCCATCGGAATACTTTTTTGGGCAAGGTAAAGGAGGTATCCGCTACCGGCGATGCAGGCAAAAGCGGCGGCAAAGCCATGCCAGCGGTAGCCTTCCTGTTGTGCCAGCTTTAAGCCCAATGGCCAGCCGATTTCCAGCATACCGGCTAAGATTAAATAAAACCAACTCATAATATATCCTGATAGTGTGTTAAGGTTTCAGACGGCCTTGGAAAGATTGTTTTCTTCCGAGAGTTCAACGCGTTGTCCGATATCTTTTAAATTGGAGTATTGTTCGACCAAGCGCGGTACATCGTCCAAGCTCATTGCAAACATCCATAAATAAGTGCTGACGGAATAGATATGGCCGGCACTGCCATAGCCTTTAAGTGTCATGTGTATAAAGGCGAAGCCGAACAATATGCTCATCGCTATGCCGATACTGAGATAGCCTAAGGCTTCGCGGTTGGAAATCAGCACGCGTAGTTTGGCAACCCAGCCGTAGTGGCGGTAGAGCTGATGTTCGTTGCCGTCGCGGATAAAGTGATTGTCGCGTTCAAGCCGGTTGTTTAAACGGAAATATAGGTTTTCGCTGATGGCGGCAAAACGCGGCAGCAACCATAAAAACAGGGCAAGTATCGCGACAGCCAATACGCCCACCCAAAATTCCAATATCAGCAACATCATACATGCACCGAAGATGGAGACCAGCGAAGTAGCAGCGATGGGCAGGTGTTCTTCAAAAAAACTGACAAACTCACGCGATAGGGCAACGCGTGCGGTAATGGCGGAATGCGGTACTTCTCGCTTGCGCTGTTCCAATACAACGGGGACGGCGATTTCGGTATAGATTTGGGTAAATGTGCGCGTATCGGCTGCTCGGCGGGCGGCTCCGATTATCCACATTAATAAAACCACCACACCATACAACATTGCCTGCCAGACGTTGCCTTCCATAACGGCATTAATCGCCCAGCCGCCAAACACGGGATATACCAGCAAGAGCAGATTATCCAAGCCGACGAGAGAGAAGGTTGTGATGAGTTTGCGGCGGTGTGTTTGACCGATGTGTTTCAACATTTTCCACATGGTTGCCCTCCTTATTTAGTATTGAGGGTTTGCGCCATTAATTCGGCCAATGCGTCCAAATCGGCAAACAGTCGGACTGCACGTTTTTCACCGAAGGCGGTAAAAATTCGTTTGCTGAATTCCTGCATGTTTTGCACCAATGGTGCGGCGTATTCCTTGCCTTGCTCGGTCAGCGACAATAAACGTTCGCGTTTGTCTTGTTCGCTTTCGTGAAATGTCAGCAAGCCTTGTTCCGCCAGCGTTTTGCATGTGCCGGAAACGGTTTGCTTGGGCAGGCTCCATTCTTCGCCTATGTATTTTTGAGTGCGGCTGCCTTCGGTAGCCAAGGTGTAGAGAACGGCGAAGGTATTGTAGTTGGTGTTTTGCTATTTAATCCATTGGTCAAATGCGCTGTCTATATGGCTGATGCGCATACCGAGTTGGTCGAGCTGATTCATAAATTGGTCTCAATATTGACTAATTGGGTGCGAATTATAGTCATGTTTAGGACTAATTGCAAATAGAAGGCCGTCTGAAACAATCATTTTCAGACGGCCTTGAAACCGTTAAAATAATTAATGTAGAAACAATATATTCAAACTACGATAAACCTAATAAAACCATCTTCAACACATACGCCATGATTCATTTCTTATCTCAAAACATCTCCTCCAAACAAGCCACTGCCATCGGGTTGCTTGCCGTTGCTTTGTGGAGCTTCGTCATTTCTCTGATACGCTCTTTGAGCCTGCATATGGGGGCAGTGGGCGGCGCGGCAATGATGTACACCCTGTCCACTGTGTTGATTTGGCTGATTTTCGGTCGGCCACATCTGCGCAATTACAACCGCAGCTATCTGTTTTGGGCAAGCGTGTTTTTTGTCGGTTGCGAATTGTGTTTGTCGTTGTCGGTTGGTTTCGCGCAAAACGCAAGACAGGCGGTGGAAATCGGCATGGTCAATTATTTGTGGCCGACGTTTACCATCGTCGGAGCGGTATATTTCAACAAACAGCCGTCAAAATGGTGGATAGTCATCGGCTTTGTGCTGTCGTTTTTTGGGATTGCCACTGTACTGGGCGGCGATGTCGGCTTGTCGATTTCCGGCATTTACCACAATGTCCGCACCAATCCCGGCGGCTACATCATGGCATTTGCGGACGCAGTGTTTTGGGCGGCATATTGCACGCTGACGGCGCGCGTAAAGGCGGAAGGCAGCAGCGTCGGCTTCTTCTTTGCGCTGGTGTCGATATTGTTGTGGATTGAGTATTTTCTCAGTGGCGTGGATACGTTGAATTTTGACTCCGTATCGCTCAGCTATGCCGTTGCCGCCGCAGCTTGCATGGGTTTGGGCTATGCGGTGTGGAATATCGGTATTTCACGCGGCAATCTGACTGTATTGGCAGGCGCATCTTATTTTATTCCGGTGTTGTCTGCGGTGGTGTCATCGTTTGTGATTAGCGCGCCTTTGTCCATGACGTTTTGGCAGGGGGCGGGAGTGGTGTGCTTAGGATCGATTGTGTGTTGGTTGGCGACCCGGAGAAAACAGATGGTGTGAGGCAACATCCTATAGCTTTGCGATATAACGAAAACAGCTTTTTTAACAACCAAACATTCTTTCCCATTTTCAGACGGCCTGTTTAAAGTAGCAGTCAGTTTGAGAAATCACGAGAAATGGGAAAGAATCATGACCGCAGCTTCCGCTCCGCTTTTACGCTTCATTACCGCCGGTAGTGTCGATGACGGCAAATCCACCCTCATTGGCCGCCTGCTCTACGACAGCAAAACCTTACTGACTGACCAAATTGACAAGCTCAACCGTGCTGCCGAAAACGGCGAAACCCCCGATTTTGCCAGCCTGACAGACGGCCTTGCCGCTGAGCGCGAACAAGGTATCACCATTGACGTGGCCTACCGTTATTTCGCCACCCCCAAACGCAAATTCATCATTGCCGATACGCCGGGACATGAGCAATACACGCGTAATATGGTTACCGGCGCATCGACTGCCGATGCCGCCATTATTTTGGTTGATGCCACACGCGTTGATTTTTCAGGCGGCGAACCTGTCCTCCTGCCCCAAACCAAACGCCACAGCGCGATTCTGAAACTCTTGGGCTGCCCCAACATCATTGTCGCCGTCAACAAACTCGACCTGCTCGACTTTGACGAAGCCAAATATCAAGCCATTATCGAGGCCTACCGCAAACTGGCGGAACAAATCGGCCTCAAGGCACAAATCCACTTCCTGCCCATCAGCGCATTAAAAGGCGATAATATCGTCAATGCCAGCAGCCAAACTCCGTGGTATCAAGGTTTGCCGCTTTTGCCTTTGCTTGAAAGCCTGCCTGTCAACCGTCAAAATGCCGCTGACCAAGCTGCGCACTTTCCCGTACAACGCGTGGCACGCCAAGACGGCAGCAGTAGCGACGATTTCCGCGGTTATCAAGGCAGATTGGAAGCAGGCCGGCTGAAAGTAGGTGATGAAGTTAAAGTTTTGCCCAGCGGCCATGTTGCCAAAGTTGCTGAAATCTACAATGCCAACGGTAAAACAGAATCTGCCGAGGCAGGGGAAGTGTTGACTGTCGTTTTGGATACAGACATCGATATTTCACGCGGCAACAGCATTGTTTCAGCCGACAGCGCCATTGTTCCCGAACAACAATTTCAAGCCGCGCTTTGCTGGTTTGACGATATTCCGCTCAATCTGCGCCGCAAATATTTGCTGAAACACACTACCCAAACCACGCCCGTAAAAATCAGCGAAATTGCCTACGTTTGGGACGTGAACACCCCCAGCCGCGTCGAATCCGCCGAAACGCTCAAGCTCAACGACATCGGCAGCGTCAGTTTCAAAACCCAACAGCCTCTTGCCGCTGCCGCATACGAAGACAACCATGCTCAAGGCGCGTTTATTTTGATTGACGAAGCCACCAACCATACTGTTGCGGCTGGCATGATACGCAAAGTCAGCGAAACAAACAGTTTTGAAATTTAAAAGAAAGTTGCAATAAAAAAAGGCCGTCTGATGTTTCAGACGGCCTGTTATTTTATCCAAGGCGAAATGTTTATGCGCCGTAAACCGGATATTTATCGCACAAAGCAGTCACTTGTTCGCGGACTTTGGCGAGATTGGCTTCGTCTTCAGGGTTGGCCAATACGTCGGCAACCAAGTTTGCCAATACGCGCGCGTCGGCTTCGTTAAAGCCGCGTGTAGTCATGGCGGCGGAGCCGATGCGGATGCCGGAGGTAACGAATGGTTTTTCCGGATCATTCGGGATGGCATTTTTGTTGACGGTGATGTGAGCTTTGCCCAAAGCGGCTTCGGCGGCTTTGCCGGTGATTTTCATCGGTTGCAGGTCAACGAGGAAAACGTGGCTTTCAGTACGGCCGGAAACGATGCGCAAACCACGTTTAACCAACTCTTCCGCCATAGCGGCAGCATTGATTTTCACTTGTTTTGCGTATTGTTTGAACTCAGGTTGCAACGCTTCTTTAAACGCTACAGCTTTGGCGGCGATAACGTGCATCAACGGACCGCCTTGCAGGCTTGGGAAGATGGAAGAGTTCAGCGCTTTTTCGTGGGTATTGTCACGGCACAAGATTACACCGCCGCGAGGGCCGCGTAGGGTTTTGTGGGTGGTGGTGGTGACGAAATCGCAGAATGGCACTGGGTTAGGATATTCGCCGCCGGCAATCAGACCGGCATAGTGCGCCATGTCGACAAAGAGGTAGGCACCGACTTTATCGGCGATTTCGCGGAATTTTGCCCAGTCGATTTGCAACGCGTAGGCAGATGCACCGGCCACAATCATTTTGGGTTTGTGTTCAAGAGCCAAGCGTTCTACTTCGGCATAATCGAGAACTTCATTTTCATCCAAACCATATGTAATGGCGTTGTAGAGTTTGCCGGAGATGTTAACGCTTGCGCCGTGGGTCAAGTGGCCGCCATGTGCCAGAGACATGCCCAAAATGGTGTCGCCCGGTTTCAAAACAGAAGCGTATACAGCTTGGTTGGCTTGGGAGCCGGAGTGCGGTTGGACATTGACATATTCTGCGCCAAACAACTCTTTAGCGCGATCAATCGCCAATTGTTCGACAATATCAACGTATTCGCAGCCACCGTAGTAGCGTTTGCCAGGATAGCCTTCGGCGTATTTGTTGGTCAATTGCGAACCTTGGGCTTCCATAACGGCACAGCTGACGTAGTTTTCAGAGGCGATCAGCTCGACGTGGTCTTGCTGGCGCTTGTCTTCTTGGGCGATGGCTGCTGCCAAATCGGGGTCATATTGTGCGAGGGTAACGCTTTTTGAAAACATGTTCTCGATTCCTTTGTGATGGGCTGAAAATATAGGATGGAGTGCTGCGAATTGGTTCAAGATGAACTATTTTTCTTGCATTGTCAACAATTGTGTCGGGTGTTTGGTTTCAGACGGCCTGAGATTGAAGGGTTTATTTGAAAATATCATCTTGTTTTAAATGAAAATCCATTTTTTCCAAAAGCGCGGCCAAATCGGCTTCGGCTTGGGCGGCTTTAAGATTTTTTGCCAGTTCTACTAAGGCTACTGCATTTAATCGTTCTTTCTCCAGCCGTAGAGCTTCTTCGCTGAAGATTTTGATATTGTCTGCCGATTCGGCAGCATCTATTTTTTCAAATGGATAAAACGATTCTTCGTGTACGGCCAAACCATCGGGCAAGGGGGCGGCATGGTTGAAATCGGCATCATTGACCGGCATCCATGAAGGATGGTTTTCAAGCAGGATAAATTGTCCGTCCATGCCGTTGATATGACGGAATAGGGTGGTTCGGCCATTGTGTAAACGCATAAGCCCGATTGTATGCCCAAGTCGGCAAGCCGTCTATAAAGCCGTTTCTTTCTATTTTTGGCACTAACTTATGTTGATATTATTAATTTTGATGTAAAACAGTTTCGACTTAAAAAAGACTGGATAAAACGCCCGTGTTTGTTATAATGAAGCTAAAGATTGATTCGTCCTAGTTTTTGACAGCAGTACTTTTTTATTTAATTAACAAGAGAGGAAAACAAAATGTTTCCAGAATATCGCGATTTGATTTCTAAACTGAAACAAGAAGATGCACACTTTGCCCGTTTGTTTGACGAGCACAATGAGCTGGACGATAAAATCACCGGTTTGGTTAACAACCCTGTTACCAGCGGTGCCGAAGAGATTGAAGAGCTGAAAAAAGCCAAACTCAAACTCAAAGACGAATTGTATGCTCTTCTGCAAAAAGTAGCAGGCAAATAATTAAAAATTGAATAAGGCCGTCTGAACGGTATGATAGAAATCTTGGATTTCGTTTCATGCCGGTTCAGACGGCCTTTTTAGTTGTTTGGTATTTGTTATTTTTATTAGCACAATTTAACTTTTAATTGTAAATCACTCTTAATTGCGTTGAAAACTCTGTTAAGGTTATTTAAAATCTCGAATAATTTTTATTTTGATTTTAAACAAACAAAACCAAGAGAAACAATGCAATGAAAACATTCACACTCGCTATTTTGCCTTTGGCGTTAATTAGTGCATTCTCACACGCAGCTGAAGAGAAAGCAGTTGAGCAGGCTGAAGTCGATACCGTTTACGTTACTGCCGAGAAGCAGTTGCAACAGTCGCTCGGTGTATCGCGTATTTCTAAAGACGACATCGACAAACGCCCTGCAGCCAATGATATTTCCGAATTTGTCCGCACTATGCCAGGCGTTAACCTGACCGGCAATACGGCGACGGGTCAGCGTGGCAACAAACGCCAAATCGACTTGCGCGGTATGGGCCCTGAAAATACATTGATTTTGATTGACGGCAAGCCGGTTAATTCGCGCCAATCCGAGCGTATTAGTATGCGTGGTGAACGCAATACGCGTGGCGACAGTAACTGGGTGCCGGTTGAAGAAATCGAATCGATTACTGTTTTGCGCGGTCCGGCGGCGACCCGTTACGGCTCTGGCGCGATGGGTGGCGTGGTCAATATTGTTACCAAAAAAGTGTCTAAAGAATTTAAAGGCCAAGTCAATCTGTATGCCAATCAGCCGCAAGACAGCAATGAGGGCGCAACCCGCCGTATCGGCTTTAATTTGAGCGGCCCGATTATCCAAGATACTTTGGGCTTCCGCGTTTACGGCAATTTGAATAAAACGGATACAGATGCTGCCGATATTAATGCCGGACACGGCAATGACAGCGCGGCCGGTGTCGAAGGCGTACGCAATAAAGACATTGCAGGCCGTCTGCAATGGAAAATCAGCCCAGCGCAAACGCTGATTTTGGACAGCAGTTACAGCCGTCAGGGCAATATCTACAACGGCGATACGCAAAACAGCAATCCGCGTTCTGCTTTGGTTAATTCTTTGGCCGACAGCAAAGCCGAAACTGCCCGCTTATACCGTTCCGCTTATTCTTTAACCCATGACGGCGCATGGGAATGGGGCGATACTAAAAACGTGATCAGTTATGAGCGCACAATCAACAGCCACTTGCCTGAAGGTTTGGCCGGTGGTCCGGAAGGCAGCTATACAGGCTTGGATTTTGTTCAAAGCCGTCTGAAAAACCTGCGCTTCAGCAGCGAAGCGAATATTCCGTTCAAACTTGGTGTCGATAACGTGTTGACGGTTGGTGCAGAATTTACTGACAGCAAATTGGACGATCCTGCCTCCAATACTCAGGGATTTAAAGACCAAGGCAAAACCGATGCGTTTAACGGCATCTCCGCAACGCGCGGTGGTAAGGCATCTCAACGCAACTGGGCGGCATACGTTGAAGACAATATTTCATTGACCGACAAAACCCATCTGATTCCGGCTATCCGTTTCGACCACAACAGCGACAGCGGCAGCAACTGGAGTCCGGCTTTGAACTTCTCACATCAAATCGGCGAAAACTGGTTGGTCAAAGGCGGTGTTGCCCGTGCGTACAAAGCGCCAAATTTGTATCAAACCAATCCTGACTTTATCCTGTACACACGCGGTCAGGGCTGTCCGCTCAATGCGCCGAACAGTGTCCGCTGCTACTACATGGGCAATGGCAATTTGAAACCTGAAACCAGCATCAATAAAGAGATTGGCCTTGAGTTCAACAAAAACGGCTGGCAGGCTTCCGCGACTTATTTCCATAATGCGTACCGCAATAAAATCGTGATCGGCGACCAGCTTATTGCCACCAGCAATATCGGCAACTGGCTCCTGCAATGGGAAAATACGCCGAAAGCGACGATTTCGGGTATCGAAGGCAACTTGGTGATTCCGTTGCATGACACACTCAAGTGGAGCAACAATTTCACTTACATGCACAAATCCGAAGATTATCAAGGCAATCCATTGTCTTTAGTGCCGAAACACACCATCAACAGCACACTGTCTTGGACGCCGAACGAACGCTTCGATGCCAATCTGACCTTTACCCACTACGGCCGCACCAAGCCGCGCAGCGTGGCAGTCAACCGTTTGGAGCAAAACGGCAATCCGCGTGCAGGCGTAGCGGCGTTGTCTTCCGAACACAGCCAAACCCAAGTCGGCTCTTACGGCATTTGGGGCATCAATGCAGGCTATAACTGGAACAAACGCGTGGCCGTCCGTGGCGGTATCAGCAATCTGTTTGACAAAAAACTGTACCGCACAACTGCCGGCGCACAAACTTACAACGAGCATGGCCGTGCCTTCTACGGCAGTTTGAAAGTATCGTTTTAAGTAGAAGCGTATTAAATCAGGCCGTCTGAAACGGTGTGAAATGAAATCTAGGATTTCTGACACATGGTTTCAGACGGCCTTTTTGATTTTAAATTTAGAATTATTTGTTGTTACGGAATTTGCTTCACTTTTTTAGAAAAGTAAAAAGGCGGCATTTGCCACCCTATGAATCTAAAAGATTTATTCGACCCAAGTCACCATTTCTTCAATCGGTTTGCGTGATTTTTTGGTGATTTCTTTGGCACGATAGCCGAATGTTGCCGCTACGGATACGCCCCATTCATTGGCATCAAACAGGCCTTCTGCCGCCAATACTTCGTTCATTTTATCGTAGTTGAAGCCTTCGATTGGGCAGGAATCGATGCCGATGGCCGCTGCGCCTGTGAGCATATTGGCTAAAGCAATATAGGTCTGTTTGCCGCTCCAGTCGAAGAGTGCGCGTTGGTCGTCGGCAATTTTAATGTCGGTTTCTTGGAAACTTTTGTATCTTGCCAACGCTTTTTCCAGTTGCTCTCCTTGCAGGCCCCTGCGTTCGGCAACGCTGCGGAAGAACGGGGTGTCGTAACGGGCATTTTTCTTGGCAAGGATAATCACCAGATGGCTGCAGTCGTCCAGTTGGGATTGCATCCCCCAGCTGAAAGGCTTGATTTTCTCACGCAGGGCTTTGTTTTGAATCACCAAGAATTTCCATGGTTCGGAGCCGACAGAGCTGGGCGAGAGGCGGGCAAATTCTAAAATCGCTGCAAAATCTTCTTGGCTGATTTTTTTGTTGGGATCGTAATAACGGGTGGAGCAGCGATTTTCGAATACTTGCAGCATTTGTTCGCGTGTAATTTGATTCATCTGGTTTTCCTAATAAATGAAGATGTTATTCCAATATCCGGTTCCTTTTGAGGCATCATTACCGGCATAACCTTAAGGAAGAAACAGGCTGGGGCAACACCATGTTAAATCAAACCTAACGGCTAGGCTATCTTTTAATTCTGAATTTCGCAAAAAAATTCGATAAAAATCAATATAAATACGAAAAGGCCGTCTGAAACTTTAAACGTTTAAAGTTTCAGACGGCCTTTGATTTCAAATCTTAATTACAGATGAGGATTAATCAGGTTTTCCGGGGAGAGGATGCGGTTGAGCTCTTCTTCGCTCAACAGACCGTGCTCCAGTACGACTTCGCGCACGCCTTTGCCGGTTTGGGCGCAGATTTTGCCGACCAAGTCGCCATTGCGGTGGCCGATGTATGGGTTCAGATAAGTGACCAAACCGATGGAGTTGAAGACGTAGTGTTCGCAGATTTCGCGGTTGACCGTAATGCCTTTGACGCATTTGTCGGACAGGTTGACCGCGGCGTTGCCTAAGAGGGAAATGGTTTCAAACATACATTGGGCGATGACCGGCTCCATAACGTTCAGCTGCAACTGACCTGCTTCGGCTGCAAAAGTGATGGTCGTGTCGTTGCCGATGACTTTGAAGCAGACTTGGTTGACGACTTCGGGAATCACGGGATTGACTTTGGCAGGCATGATGGAAGAACCGGCTTGCAATTCAGGCAGATTGATTTCTTTCAAACCGGCGCGCGGACCAGAAGAGAGCAGGCGCAAGTCGTTACAGATTTTGGACAGTTTGACGGCTGTGCGTTTCAATGCGCCGTGTACCATCACATATGCGCCGCAGTCGGAGGTCGCTTCGATCAGGTTTTCAGTCAGTTTGCAAGGCAGGCCGCTGACTTCGGAGAGTTTCTCAACAACCAAAGCCGCATAGCCTTTAGGCGTATTCACGCCGGTACCGATGGCGGTGGCGCCGAGGTTGACTTCAAGCAGCAGGGAGCGGGTACGGTCGAGGTTGAGGATTTCTTCTTCCAGCAACACTTGGAAAGATTGGAACTCTTGTCCGGCAGTCATCGGCACGGCATCTTGAAGCTGGGTGCGGCCCATTTTCAAAACATCTTTAAATTCTTCGGCTTTGGCGGCAAAGGCGTTTTTCAGGATAGCCAGTTTGTCGAGCAATTCGCCGATACTGTAATACACGGCAAGGCGGAAGCCGGTAGGGTAGGCGTCGTTGGTGGATTGGCTAGCGTTGACATGGTCCATCGGATTGACGATGTCGTAGTGGCCTTTTTCGTGACCCAAGACTTCCAATGCGAGGTTGGCAATGACTTCGTTGGTATTCATGTTGACCGAAGTACCGGCGCCGCCTTGATAAACATCGGACGGGAATTGGTCGAGGCAGCGGCCTTTGACCAATACTTCATCGCAGGCTTTTTCGATGGCGGCCGCGATTTCTGGCTTGATGGCACCCAATGCGCCGTTGGCTTGCGCGGTGGCTTTTTTAACCATGACCATGCTGCGGACAAATTGCGGTACGTCGGAAATTTTTTGCGTGGAAATTTTAAAGTTTTCAATGGCGCGCAAAGTATGGATGCCCCAATAAACATCGGCGGGGATTTCGCGGTCGCCCAATAAATCGTGTTCGATTCGTACAGTCATTTCTCTTACCTTCTCGTATAGTTGTGTTGGTGTGCATTATGCGTTTGGAACATTAGCCCAGTTCGGCAAGATTGTCCAGTCTATAAGGCTTAATCGTCAGGATGAAGGCGCGCTGCTTCACGCTCTTTTGCGGCTGTCTCTTTATCTTTCAGCTTCGCACCCAAGCCCAACATTTTTTCATATTCGGATTGCGGCGTGCCATCCTCTTCCATGCCGAATGCGCTGGCATTGACCCAAAGGGAAAGCAGGGAAACGATGAAGGCGAAAAAACCAACGATATACCAAAACATTTTTTTCTTCCTTGTGTGTCTGCGGGGGCAGATTGTTGTGGTTTGTAAAGATGTGAATGTAGCACAAACGCGGTTGGGTTTAAATTCTTCTCCCGCATCCTTTCATTGATTTACCTGTAATTGTTTAGAAAGGAAAAGGCCGTCTGAAAAGTAAGACTTTTCAGACGGCCTCGGAGGCTTTGTCGGGAAGATTTAGCCGCCGCACGCGCCGCAGCAACCGCCTTCGCCATGACCGCCGCGTTTTTCTTCGTTGTTGATAACGGGCAGCTCGGTTTCTTCGGTTTGCTCTTTTTTATCTTCAGGCAAATCGTTTACTTTGATTTTGTTTTCTTCGGACATGATACATCCTTTCAATGGATTGAGGAGTGGAAAGATTCATAAAGATAGCATCTTTAAGCCAATAAACCAAGCAGCACAAAACTGCCTTGTGATAATGCCATGACTTGGAACAATAAATTTGCTTATAAAAGCTTTAAGGCCGTCTGAAAAAATCCAAAGAGGAGTGTTGGTTTTTATGGTTTGAAATGGCAGTAGAAAGATTTAAGAATGCTTGATTTGAAGGGATAAACTGACATGGATTTCAAAAAACAATACAATGTTATCATCATCTGGAAACAGCCAATTTATCGGAGCATATATGTATTCATACCACAGCGAACGCCATTTCAGCGACCGCAACAACTGGCTTCGGGCAAGCGTATTGGGTGCCAATGACGGCCTGATTTCCACTGCCTCGCTGTTGACAGGCGTAGCCGCTGCCGCGCCAGATTTCCAAACCCTGCTGTTGACGGGCGTTTCGGCGCTTATCGGGGGCGCAGTGTCAATGGCTGCAGGGGAGTACGTTTCCGTGTCCAGCCAATCGGATACGGAAAAAGCCGATTTACACAAAGAATGCTACGAATTGGCAAATAATCCTGACGCAGAGTTGGAAGAGCTGACGGAAATTTACCGCCGCCGCGGTTTGTCCGACCCGCTCGCCGCAGAGGTGGCCAAAGCCTTGATGGAACACGATGCGCTCGCAGCCCACGCGCGTGACGAAATCGGCATTACCGAAACCTCTGCCGCCCAACCCATGCAGGCCGCGCTGGCTTCTGCCGCTTCATTTTGTGCCGGCGCGATTTTGCCTTTACTGGTCGCATTGACAGCTTCTAGTGCCATTGTTCCGGCCTTGGTAGTTTCCACTTTGTGCGGACTGGCCGGACTGGGCTATGTTTCCGCCAAACTCGGCGGCGCGCCTGTCATTCCCGCCGTTTTGCGCGTGTGCCTATGGGGCGTTGCGGCATTGGTGATAACCGGATTTATTGGAAAACTGGCAGGCGTGGCCGTCTGATTGTAAGGCCTTATATTCTTTTAAACCTGTATCCAGTAAAATTGAAAATCTATTTGATCGCTAAAGGCCGTCTGAAAATTTTTCAGACGGCCTATGGTGCTTGTATTTACTTATTACAAACTGTTTTTTGTCATGACCTATCCGATTCCCAAACCCCGTGAAAAATCCCGTTGGCTCAATCTTTCGCAAGGATCGCTGCCCTTGGCTTTGGCGCGTTATCTGCCGCATAAGCAGCTCAAAGTCGTGCTAACCCAAGATGCGGAACAGGCGCTACGCCTTCAGACGGCCTGGCTATTTTTCCGTCCGCACGATACGGCGGTGTTTCTGCCGGACTGGGAAACGCTGCCTTACGAGCGTTTTTCACCGCATCAGGATTTGGTGTCGGAGCGCTTGTCGGCATTGTGGCAGATTAAGAGCGGCGCGGCGGACGTGTTGTTCGTGCCGGTTGCCACGGCGATGCAGAAGCTGCCGCCCGTGCCGTTTCTGGCAGGACGCACATTTTGGCTGAAAACGGGGCAGACTTTGGATATAGGCCGTCTGAAAAGTGATTTGGTGGATGCAGGTTACAACCATGTGTCCCATGTTGTTGCAGCGGGCGAGTTTGCAGTGCGCGGCGGCATTGTCGATTTGTTCCCGATGGGCAGCGAAATGCCCTACCGCATCGATTTGTTCGACGATGAAATCGACAGCATCAAAACCTTTGATACGGACACGCAGCGCACCATCTCCCCCGTTTCCGAAATCCGCCTGCTGCCGGCGCACGAGTTCCCCACCGACAGCGAGGCGCAAAAAATCTTCCGCAGCCGCTTCCGCGAGGAAGTCGATGGCAATCCGAACGATGCCGCCGTGTACAAAGCCGTCAGCAACGGCCACTTCGGCGCGGGCGTGGAATACTATCTGCCGCTGTTTTTTGAAAACGAGCTGGAAACGCTGTTTGACTATATCGGCGAGGATGCGCTGTTTGTCTCTTTGGGCGATGTTCATGCCGAGGCAAACCGCTTTTGGAGCGACGTCAAATCGCGTTACGCCATGGCGCAGGGCGATGAAACCTATCCGCCTTTGCTTCCACAGTATTTGTATCTCTCTGCTGATGTCTTTGCAGGCCGTCTGAAAAATTATGGTCAGGTATTGCCGGATATTTTTGGTGATGAACATACGTTGCCAAACGTGGCCGTCAACCGCCAAGCAGATGAACCGTTGCAGGCATTAAAGGATTTTCAGACGGCCTTTGACGGACGGATTTTGCTGTGTGCCGAAAGTTTGGGACGGCGCGAAACCATGCTCGGTTTCTTGCAGCAAAACGGCTTAAAAGCCAAAAGCGTGTCCGACTGGCAGAGCTTTTTGTCGGCGCATGAGCCGCTGATGATTACAGTGGCACCGTTGGCTTACGGGTTTAAATTAGAAGATCAAAACATCGCGGTCATTACCGAATCCGATCTTTATCAATATGTTGCCCGCTCGCGCAAACATTATCGTAAGAAACACGCCGCCGTTTCAGACGGCCTGTTGCGCGACCTTGCCGAAATCAATATCGGCGATCCTGTTGTACACGAAGAACACGGCATCGGCCGATATATGGGCTTGGTCACAATGGACTTGGGCGACGAAACCAACGAAATGATGTTGCTCGAATATGTGGGCGAAGCGCAGCTTTATGTACCTGTTTCGCAGCTGCATTTAATCAGCCGCTACTCCGGTCAGGCGCATGAAAACGTTACTTTGCACAAGCTCGGCAGTGGTGCGTGGAACAAGGCGAAGCGCAAAGCCGCCGAAAAAGCGCGCGATACCGCCGCCGAATTGCTCAACCTCTACGCCCAACGCGCCGCCCAATCAGGACACAAGTTTGAAATCAACGAGATGGACTATCAGGCGTTTGCCGACGGTTTCGGCTACGAAGAAACCGAAGACCAAGCCGCCGCCATTGCCGCCGTGATTAAAGATTTGACGCAGGCGAAGCCGATGGACCGCCTTGTGTGCGGCGATGTCGGTTTCGGCAAAACCGAAGTCGCCCTGCGCGCCGCGTTTGTGGCGGTGATGGGCGGCAAACAGGTCGCCGTACTCGCCCCGACCACGCTTCTGGTCGAGCAGCATGCGCAAAACTTTGCCGACCGCTTCGCCGATTTCCCCGTGAAAGTCGCCAGCCTTTCACGTTTCAACAACAGCAAAGCCACCAAAGCCGCGCTGGAAGGTATGGCGGACGGTACGGTCGATATTGTTATCGGCACGCACAAATTGGTGCAGGACGACATCAAATTCAAAAACTTAGGTTTAGTCATCATCGACGAAGAACACCGCTTCGGCGTGCGCCAGAAAGAGCAGCTCAAACGCCTGCGCGCCAATGTCGACATCCTTACCATGACCGCCACACCGATTCCGCGCACCCTCAGCATGGCGCTCGAAGGTCTACGCGACTTTTCGCTGATTACCACCGCGCCCAGCCGCCGCCTCGCCGTCAAGACCTTTGTCAAACCCTTCAGCGAAGGCAGCGTGCGTGAAGCCGTATTGCGCGAACTCAAACGCGGCGGACAGGTATTTTTCCTGCACAATGAAGTGGATACGATTGAGAATATGCGTGAGCGGCTGGAAACCCTGCTGCCCGAAGCCCGCATCGGCGTGGCGCACGGACAACTGCGCGAGCGCGAGCTGGAACAAGTCATGCGCGACTTTTTACAGCAACGATTTAACGTGTTGCTCTGTTCCACCATCATCGAAACCGGCATCGACATCCCCAACGCCAACACCATCATCATCAACCGCGCCGACAAATTCGGACTGGCTCAACTGCACCAGCTTCGCGGGCGCGTCGGCCGCAGCCACCACCAAGCCTACGCCTACCTGCTCACGCCCGAATACATCACCAAAGACGCAGAAAAACGCCTCGACGCCATCGCGGCGGCAGACGAACTCGGCGCAGGTTTCACCCTTGCCATGCAGGATTTGGAAATCCGCGGCGCAGGCGAAATCCTAGGCGAAGGGCAAAGCGGCGAAATGATACAGGTCGGCTTCACGCTCTACACCGAAATGCTCAAACAAGCCGTGCGCGACCTCAAAAAAGGCCGCCAGCCCGACCTCGACGCACCGCTGGGCATTACCACAGAAATCAAACTGCACAGCCCGGCATTATTGCCTGAAGACTACTGCCCCGACATTCACGAGCGCCTCGTCCTCTACAAACGCCTCGCCGTCTGCGAAACCGTGCAGCAAATCAACGCTATACACGAAGAACTCGTCGACCGCTTCGGCCTACCTGAACAACCCGTCAAAACCCTCATTGAAAGCCACCATTTACGGCTTGCGGCAAAAGAATTGGGTATCGATGCCATTGATGCGACCAGCGAAGCGGTAACGGTAACCTTTGGAAAAAACAACAATGTCGATCCAACCGAAATCATCCTGCTGATTCAAAACGACAATAAATACCGCCTTGCCGGCGCGGATAAGCTGCGATTTACCGGGGAGATGGAAAATATCGAAGTGCGGATTAATACAGTGAAGAACGTATTGAAGACTTTGAAAGAAAGGGTAATGGTTAAGTAAGGAAGGAGGAAAAAAGGCCGTCTGAAAAAGGTGCAGGCTGCTTTTTAAGGTGTTGAAACAGCAAAAAAGTAGTCTGCACTAGGCTATATTATTAATTATTTTATTATAATTTATGCATATGGGGCGTAACATGGATAATTTGCTACTGAATTTATTATTTTCTTTTTTATTATTCTTTATATCAAATTGGTTTGGTAAGAGATCAATAAAATTTGGATATCACCAATTGTCATTTGACAGTAGTGAAGAACAACTTATATTTAATATATTATATCGATCTTTTACTCCTGTTGTTTTCATATTAGTAGTATCAGTTTTTTTAGATAAAATAAATCTTTTTTATTTGACAAAAAATATTTATATAACAACAATATTTTATTTCTTAATCAGATTTATTTTTATCTTAATCATAGGCAGATTAAAAATTACGAACTGGGTAAAATATATTCTAACAGCTTTTATTTCTATATTTATCTCATACATTGTTTATAAAAATTTTATTGAAAAAAGATACTTCCCTTTGCCAACGGAACAAGAAATTACAACAGCATTGTGGTTTGCGATTATTGGTTATATATATAAAGTTATTAAAGATATTTCAATATCATCTTTGGATAATAATAGGAAATTAAATTATGTAAAGCATAAGCACGATCGTTTTTCTCATAAATATGGTTCTATTATTGAAAAAGCAATTGGGACTGATATAGATAATAGCATTATTGAAAAACAAAAAGCATTAATATATTCGATTTTAATTTATGAAGACTTTAATAGACATATATTATGTAGGTTTATGGAAAGATTACTTTTTGGGACTGGTAGAATTAAAACATCTGGCATTATGCAGGTAACTTCAGACGTATATTTATCTAATCAAGATAGCGTAAAAAAAGGGGCATGTATCTTAATTGAAAAATATAACGAAGTGTACAAAGATAAATATAATGATACTCAAGATAAAAATCACAGCCTATATGCAGCCAGAAGAGAGAGTATTAAACATTATAATTCTGATATATCATATATTAATGAGGTTGAGTCGATTTATAATTTATTAGAAGTTATATATCCGAAATCTTCAGATATATATGAATGTGATGGTGAGTAATTAGTAAGTCATATAATGTAAATTAATTACTTCAGTAGCGTCAAACAAAGAATGCGGTAGCATGCATAAAACCTTTAGGTGTGTGTGTACGGTATGCACGCATGTGGATTTTAAGTGAAAATACAGAAACAGTATGAAATAAAGGCCGTCTGAAAATACTGAAACTATCAGTTTTGAAAATCAAACCTAAGGTTACTAAATCGATCAGGGAATTATTATGAAAATGAGGGCAATGATGCTGGGTGTGACAGGCTTGATATTATCCGGTTGCTTTTTCTCTAATGATGAAATTAAGTTGGAAGATATTTGGAATTTCAAAGTTGCTGTCAATGAAGCTAAGGGGAATAGGCAGGTGCATTTGACAGGCTTATTAGGCAATAGTGCAATGGGTATTTCAGATATCAAAACAACTAGTCGCAACGATGAGCTGAATATTACTTTATTTCAAAAATTAGCAGGTTCGGAATACTCAGGAACATTAGATAAAGAAATTGCTCTTGAAAACAATATCAAGAAGATTACTTATGGTTCTAAACATGAGATTATATGGCAAGACTAAAAATACAATAAAGGCCGTCTGAAAAAGATTCAGACGGCCTTTAAAATTATAAATGGATAGATTTTTGGGCTATCCTATTTCGGCAACATTTCAAGATTTTTCTGCACAGAAAAAAGAATACAGCAACTGTATCATCTCGGTTACCCTAGGATCCGTAATGTAATATTGCCGTTCCCGATGGTTCACTTCAAACGATACCAAACCGGCTTCACGCAGTAGTGCTAATTGGCTGGACATTGCCGCTTGCGGCAGTCCGGATGATTCAGCCAATTCGGTTACATTATGCGACCTTTCATGTAGTTTGCACAATACGGCGAGGCGGTTGGGATTGGCCAGAAGTTTGAGAAAAGCGGCGGCTTCTTCGTAGGGTGGTTGATTGTCGGCAATGGTCATTTTTCACGCTTTTCGGCAAATGAGGAGGTCGAATTATCAGTCATAATGTCCTTAGCAGCAACTTTCAGACGGCCTTTGCTTAATGGTTCCATGGCATTTTGGCCAGCAGGCGAGCCATGCCGCAGAATCCGGTTAGTCCGGCCGTTAACAGACCTGCGCCGACCATCACGTCTATCAGATAAAACCAAGGCGATACCAGCCAACCTGCCAGCACACCCAACAGAATCAAACTGCCCGCTATGGTTTGCACCTGTCGCATGATGTCCGGTGCGGCACGGTCGGCAACAATAGGAAGCCCTGCAGCTTTCCATGCCTGTAAGCCGCCTTCTAGAATATAGCATTCTCGACCTTGGCCAAGCGCTGACAATATAGTTTCTGCCTGAGTTGTACGTTTGCCGCTCAGACAATAAAAAATCAGGCACGAGGCTGAATTATTGGGCAGTCTGTCTCGCTGCTGTTCAGGCGGAAGGGATAATGCACCGCCAATATGCCCGCCCCGATATTCGGCTTGGCTTCGGATGTCCACTGCCAACGCGCCCTCACGGATTTTTGCCATTGCTTCGGAAGGCGTAATTCGCGGGAGTTGTCCGACCGTACTCATGTTTTGCCTTCGTTATTTTTTGTTGATGCGGCAGGTGTTGATGCCCAATAAGCTGTACAGCGCGCAGTTGCCAATCAGTGCTGTACCCAGGGGGATGATGCCCAGCCAACCCCACCAGCCAATTTGTCCGGTAGCGGCTGCAGCAATCAGCGCTACACCGATAACAATACGGATTACGCGATCCAAAGTACCCAAGTTTCGTTTCATTTTATTGCTCCTTGTTTCGGAATGGATTGTCTATAAATAAACATATATAATAAAAATCATATATGAGAAATATTATAGCTTTAAAAATGACTTTGTCAAATGGTTTACAGCAAAAGTGTAATTAATATTTGCATTGTATTTTTTAAACACACAAATAGAATCAATCTCCAACGGCATAGTTAAATGTAAAAATACAGCCTTTATTTTTTCAGACGGCACTGGGGATGATCTTATTTATATTGGAAAAATGAGTAGTCAGTTTTCAGAAGGAATCAAATCATGACCGATTCGGAAAAGAAGCCCAATGGAGACGATTTGAAGACTGGGTAATCCGTTGTGTAACTGGCAAGGGAAGAAAACAATTTAAAATCAAATTGTTTACGAATTATAAAAGGCCGTCTGAAAATTGAATTTCAGACGGCCTTTAATTTCTTTATAACGTCGTTCGTATCATCAGAAACGATAGTTCACGCCCAAGGCAAACTCGCGGCCGCGTTCGTAGAATGGGACGCGTCCGTTGCCGTCGGGGAAGCGTTGGCTGTGCGAACGGTATTGCTTGTTGCCGATGTTGTTGACAGCGAAGTTGACGTTCAGGTTGTCTTTTTTCAGAGGCTGCCAGTTGGCGTAGATGTCGTGTACGCCGTAGCCTGATTTCTTGCCGTGTATCGTGCCTTGTCCGCGGGCAACGTCGGTGTATTTCACGCTTTGGGCATAGCGGCCGCGCCAGCCGATTTCGAGTTTGGGGTTTTCAAACTGATAAGACAGGCCGGTCAGCCATTGGCGGCCGGTGTTCCAGAAGGTGAACGAGCTTTCGTGGTCTTCTGCTTTAACCGGGCTATCGCCGTAGTACATTTCGCCGTTCAGACGGGGTTTGACGTAGGACACGCCGGCTCGCGCGGTCAGGCCGCCCCAACGGTAGGACGCGTCAAGTTCGTAGCCGTAGGTTTTGAGCGTGCCGCCGTTGTAAATCTTGCCGCGTTCGGTGATGGAGGCGGTGTTGTTGTTGATTTTTGCCCAACGATAGACGATGAGGTCTTTGATGCGTTGGTGGAACACGCTGCCACTGACGTTGAAGTTGTCGTTGCGCCATTTGAAGCCTAATTCGGCACGGCGGGCGGTTTCGGCTTTGAGGTTGCTGTCCAAATCGGCGGCGGCGCCTGCGCGTTCGTTAGCTAACAGGGCTTCGTTCAGGCGGGGCGCACGGCTTGCCTGATTGAGGTTTGCCAAGAGGGAAAAGTTGTCGTTGATGTCCCAAATCGCGCTGATGCTGGGGTTGAGCTGACCGTGCGATGCGCTTTGTTTGCTGGCGGCGTTGTATTTAAAATGGTCGTAACGCAGGCCGGTGGTCAGGGTAACGGGGTTCAAGTTCCAAATACCTTCCGCGTACACGCCGTATTCGGCTTTTTTCTCTTTGTCGCGGTCATACAGGCCGAGAATCTTCAGCCACGCGCCTTTATCGGACGGCTCGGAGGTTTCGTGGCGGTAGTTGACGCCGTATTTCACCATGTGTCCGTCGCCGAAGGAGCTGGCGAGGTTCAGATTTGCGCCGGTCGCTTTGATTTTGCTTAGCTCAAGCTGACCGATGGGAACGCCGCCTTGTGCCGTGCCGGAAGCTTGGGCTTTTGGAGAAGGAGCGCCTTTAGGAGGCTTGGTGTCGTCGGTATTGATTTGGAAGACATTAGCGTCGATTTTGTCGATAAAGCCGACGTTGCGGCCACGGTATTCCAGATTGTAGGTCTGCTCTTTTTGATAAGTGCCGTCCACGCCGATGTAGCTGTCAACGTTTTGGAACTCGGCTTTGTCGGTGCGGTTGCCTTTTTGGTATTCCTGACGGTAGGTCAGGCGGATGCCGTGGTCGTCGTTGAAATCGTAGCCGAGTTTGGCGAGGTAGCTGTGTTGTTTCAGATGGCTGCCGAGGTTGACATTGCCGTTGCCGTCTTTGTAGTCATGGTTGTTGAGGAAGTTGCCTGCAAACAGAGCATCGAAGCCGTTTTGATAGCCGTAAACCGCTGCGCTGCCGGTTGAGCCTTTATTGCTGCTCAAGCCTGCGCCCAGTTTGAAACCGAAAGGTTTGCCGTCTGTCAGCAGGTCTTTTGCGTCAACCGTTGTTACGCGGATGGTACCGCCGACCGCACCCAAACCCGCGCTCGCCGCGCCTGTGCCTTTTTCGACGTTGATGCTTTTCACCAAAGCAGGATCAAGCTGGAAGCGGCTTTGGTGGTGGAAGATTTTTGTGGATTGGCTGGTGTTGTCGACTTCTAGGTTAATTTTGTCTTCACCAACGCCGCGGATGCTGTAAAACTGTGCTACGCCGTTGCCGCCACCGACATCCATACCGATTTGGTCTTTCATGACTTGTTTTAAATCGGTCGAAATTTCGCGGTCGAGCTGGTTGCGGGTTACACGAGTCGGTACGGCAGTACCGGTGACCTTAATTTCATTCAGCTCGGCAGTTTCTGCGGGTTGCAAATTTTCGGCATGAGCGAAGCTTGTTGATAATGCGAGTGTAATGATACTAAGGCGGAATACAGGAGAGGAGACCTTATTCATGATTTTTCCTAAGTAAAAAATTGACTGTTTATTCTAATTGTTGTAATAATGATTATCAAATTCTTAATGGATATTAATAAATACATTCTGTTTTATTCCAGTCTCAAATTAATAGGATTTTTATAAAAATCAATTAGTTTATATTTTAGTTAAATTTAGTAAAGATTCTTTGGCTGAGAAAGGGGTTGAGTCTTACTTTTTCCGAGAGGGAGAGAAGGGATAGCTTGAATATCTGTCAATAAAGAATTTTGTCTATCAGTATTTTATTTAAAAGGCCGTCTGAAAAATATTTTTCAGACGGCCTAAATATTTATGTTTTACAGTAAAGGGCTCATTAGACGGACGGCATTTTCCACGAGGCCGCGGAGTTTGGAGCGTTGTTGCCATGATTTGATGGCAATGTAGCTGCTGTTTTTAAGGTAGCCGCGTTGCAGGTGGCAGATTTGTTTGGTGGTGTCGCGATCGTAGATGGCAAGGCTGATTTCGAGGTTGAGGAAGAAGCTGCGCATGTCCATGTTGACCGTGCCGAAGAGGGAGTAGTCTTCGTCAATAGTCATGGTTTTGGCATGTAAGAGCCCACCTTCAAACATGGCGATTTTAACGCCGGCTTCCAGCAACATAGGGTAGTAGGCGCGTGAGGCATAGCGCACCATCAGTGAATCGACTTTGGCAGGCAGTATCAGGGTCACTTTGACGCCGCGTTTGGCGGCAACGGTTAACGCCATGAGAAGCGGCTCGTCGGGGACGAAGTAGGGGGTGGTAATCGTGATTTGTTTGGTGGCGGTATAGATGGCGCTGATGATGGTTTCGTAAATGACAAAGCTGCCTTGCTCGGGGGCGGATGGAATGATTTGGGCAACAATATCGCCTTGCTGCATTTTTTCAGGAAGGATTTTGGGCAGCAGGCTTTGGGCTTGATTGAGGTATGTTTGTACGTTTTGGAGGTTTTCATCGGTTTCGACGGCGAGGTCGGCGAAGAAGACGGCAGACAGTTCCAAAACCATAGGCCCTGTGCAACGCATCATGGCATCTATCCATTCTCCGACGCCGGAGTTTTGTTTGAAATAGCGTGGATCGACAAGGTTGAAGCTGCCTGTGTAACCGATTTTGCTGTCGATAACAAGGATTTTGCGGTGGTTGCGCAGGTCGGTGCGCGTGAATAACGTACGCCAAATGCCGACAGGCAATGAGGTATGTACTTCAATGCCTGCTTGGCGCAGTATCTCTACCCAATCGCTTTCAAGAAAGCTCCTGCTGCCGACGGCATCGGCCAGTATGGCGCAGTCTACGCCTCTGGCTTTGGCGGCAAGAATTTCATTTAAAATTTCTTCGATGCGGCCTTTGGGCTCGATAATGTAAAAGGCCAGCAGGCAGGAATGGGTTGCGGCGCGTATGTCTGCAAGCATGCTGTCGATGATGGCATCGGTGGTCGAGAGCAGATTCATGGCGTTGCCTTTGGTTGCACCCAGCCCCGTTCCTTTTTCGGCAACTTTACTGATACCGTGGTAACGTGATTTGACTTGGTCGGCAATGTCGAGATAGATATCGGCTAGATGGGTGGCGGCAAAGTTGCGGTAGAAGCGGTTCATTTCGCCGGTACGTTTGGCGCGGGCCGTGCCGAGACGAGGCTCGCCGATTAGGATGTAGGCGATGGTTCCGAATACGGGGAAAAGGAATAGGATAATCAGCCAGGCAAAGGTTGAGCCGATGTTTTTTTGTTTGTACAACACGCGCAGCATGCAGATGAGTGCGGCGCAGGTGTGGGCGAAGATAAAAATTTCGGTCCAGGTAATGTCTTTTAAAAAATTCATATTCGGTAGCGGGAGTAGATGTGTTTTAAGTTTGAAGGTGTCAGCTGATAAGCTTCAAATATTAAGTATATAGAAAAACTGTCTAAAAACAAATTTACACGATAATCGTGTTTTTGCTTTCAGACGGCCTTTGAGTTGCTTTAATTAACGGTGATACTGACGGGACAGTTCGTGTACGGTATCGACCAAAATTTTAGCGTGTTCCGGATTGGCGTGTTGGTTGATGCCGTGGCCGAGGTTGAATATATGGCCGCTGCCGTTGCCGTAGTCGGCGAGGATGCGTGCGACCTCGGTGCGGATAGATTCCGGTGTACCGAAGAGGGCAAACGGGTCGAAGTTGCCTTGCAGGGCAACTTGTTCGCCGACGCGACGGCGGGCTTCGCCGATGTTGCAGGTCCAGTCCAGGCCCAATGCGTCTGCGCCGATTTCTGCCATGCTTTCCAGCCATAAGCCGCCGCCTTTGGCAAATACGATGACGGGAACGCGGCGGCCTTCGCTTTCGCGTTTGAGTCCGGCGACGATTTGTCGGATGTACTTCAGGCTGAATTCTTTAAATGCGGCATCGCTCAACACGCCACCCCAAGTGTCGAAAATTTGTACGGCTTGTGCGCCGGCATCGATTTGGGCGTTGAGATAAGCGGTAACGGCTTGGGCATTGGTGTCGAGGATTTTATGCAGTAAATCAGGGCGCGAATACATCATGGTTTTGATGGTGCGGAATTCTTTGCTGCTGCCGCCTTCAACCATGTAGCAGGCGAGTGTGAACGGGCTGCCTGAGAAGCCAATCAGCGGAACTCGGCCGCCCAGTGCTTTACGGATGGAAGTTACGGCATCAAAGACGTATTGTAGTTTTTCCATGTCGGGAACTTGCAGTTTTGCAATGTCGGCTTCGTGTTGCAAAGCGCGTTCAAATTTTGGGCCTTCGCCTTCGGCAAAATACAGGCCCAAACCCATGGCATCGGGAACGGTCAGAATATCGGAAAACAGAATTGCCGCGTCCAGATCAAAACGTTCTAAAGGTTGGATGGTGACTTCAGTCGCCAGCTCGGTGTTTTTGCATAAATCGAGAAAGCTGCCTGCGCGTGCGCGTGTGGCTTTGTATTCAGGCAGATAGCGTCCGGCTTGGCGCATCATCCAGATGGGAGTGTATTCGACAGGCTGTTTGAGTAGGGCGCGGAGGAAAGTATCGTTTTTCAGAGCAGTCATGATAAATAGGCTTTCTGATTTGGTGTGTTGGACAAAGTTCAGACGGCCTTAGATATGTATTGAGGCCGTCTGAAATGATTAAATGGTTGGTTCTGTTGTAGATTTCATATTATCGCTTAATGCGAAATCAGCACATCAATTTGGCTGAGGAAGGGCTGCCGGATGTTCTTCTTCGGCCACGCTTTCCAAAACCAGATTGCGTTGTTCTTGTGCTTTTTGTGGTTGATCGGTTTCATCAAACACGCGAGCCAAGACCAAATGTGCGGGTACGCTGGGTTGCAGGGCGATGCTGGCTTCGAGATAGCCTTGGGCTTTGCCCCAAAGTTTGCGTCCGTAAGCCAGTTGGCCAAGATACATCAACAGCGGTGCATTGTCGGGTTGTTCCTGCAACCAAGAGTCTGCCAAGTCGATGGCTTTTTGTTGCTCGCGCTCGCTTAGGAAACGCACGGATTCGACAAATGCTTCCAAGAGCTCAGGCTGGCGGGTTTGCGGATAATGGGTTTTGACCCATTTGACCGCTTCGGCATACAAGCCCAAACGCTCGTATTTTTCGGCAATCGCGACGCACAATTCGCCAGACTTCACACTTTCGGGAATCTGTTTCAAACAGGCTTTCAGACGGCCTGCATCGGTTACTTCGCTTAAGAGGCGGCGATATGCCCAGTTTTGATACTGTTCGGCTTCGTAATCGTTGATGGCTCCGGCTTTGACCAGTTTTTCTGCTTTTGCCAAGACATCTGAAGCATCGCCATGATCAAAGGCATAACGTAATTGCAGACGGACCAAGCGGCTTAAGTTGCTATTGATTTTTGCTGCTGCTTCAAGGTTTTGTGCGGCAGTCGGATAATCGCGGCGGCTCAGTGCAGATTCGGCCAGCAAAAGATGACGGGAAAGTTGCTGCTTTTGTGGAAGGTGTTCGATTTCGTACAGATAGCGGTCGCGCAATTCGAAGTTTTCCATTTGGTCGGCCGCGTGCGCGCCTAACATCAAAGCCAGAGTGCGGTTGTCGCCTGCTTCTTTATTATGCAAGACTTTGGCGGCTTCTTGTTCGGCTTTTTCAAAACGGCCTTCAAAATATGCCAGACCTGCGCTGTTCAAAGAGGCAGAAGCCTGACGGCCTTTGCGGGCAATGCCGAAGCGTTGCATACGCGCCGGAATGTTCAAGAGGCCAAACACGAATTTTATCAGGAAATACAAGACGAATACGCTCAACAGCAGGCCTAAAACAAAGGCATGCAGATTGATACGCAGCATGGTTTGTTCAACCACGACGTACACGTTGCCGGTATAAATGCCGGAAGCCAATGCTAAACCGACGGCGGCGGCAAACAGAATGACAATCCAAACGACGGTTTTCATGCTTGCTCTCCTTTAATTTTGGCAGCAGGCTTGGTTTGGTTTTGTGGTTTGGCAGCAGGCTTGGTTTGGTTTTGTGGTTTGGCAGCTTCAGCGGCCGGTTCTTTTTTGTTTTCAGACGGCAATGCAGGTGCTTCAAGAGATTGAGGGGCAGAAGCGGCAGCCGGTGCGGCAGTTGTGGCTTGCTCGGTAGTCGCAGCCGGAGCGGAAGCGGTTTTGTCGGCAGCTTGGGTTTGCGTAGCTTCTTCGGTCGTCATTTGTGTACGAGAACCTTCTTGATAAGCGCGAACGGCGCTCAAGCTGGCTTTCAGGCTGTCGTCTGAAATCATGCGGACATCAAGGGCTTTGAGTTCGGCCAACTCTTTCAACCATGACTGGGTAGCAGGGGATTTGCTGTCGAAGTATTGCTTCACGGTTGCTTCAACGTTGTTCAAATCGCTTTGATACACTTCGCCGTTGTGTTGCAACAGGGCAATGCGCGCATCCAAAAGGCGCAGGCGCAGGTTTTCACGGATGAAGTAGGTTTGATCGGGCGAAATCAACATGGCGTCGTTGCTGTCCAGATGACGGACTTCAACCAAGCCTTTGAGGGCATTAAGGGATTTTTCCCATGTGTTTTCCCACCAAGTTCCTGAATTAGCGGCTTCGACAGGCGCGGCACCTGGTTTCAATACGCCATCCAAAACCAAAGGCAGGCCTGAAATACCGGTTTCCAAACGGTCGATACGCAAGGCAGTGGCGGAAATATCGACATAAGGACGGTTTTTCAGCGCAGCCAAATCATTGCTGATGGCTTGCTTGATAGGGATAAGCTCAGGCTGTTCAAAACGGCTTAAGCGACTGTCGATGTGTTCCAATACGCTGACCGCACCTTGTAGGTTGCCTGACAGCATCAATTGTTGCGAAGCAGTGTTCAGCATGGATTCGGCTTCGTCAACCAGCCAGTTGATACGGCCTTTGAGTAACTCTTGATAAGCTTTCTGCGTTTGCAGGATTTGATCACTATTGTTTTTTTGACCGTTGTTCAGGCGGTCTAACTCGGTCTGAATAGCAGTTTGGCGGTTGAGGTTGTCTTTTAAAAGGCTGGCGTTTTCAGATTCGCCCAACGCGGCTTTGTCGATTTTTTGGTTGAATTCGAGCTCTTGGTTTTTTAAAACATTTTGACCCTGTACAAACAGGAATCCGCTCGCGCCTAGGCCAAGCAGTGCCAAGACGATCGCACCTGCGGCCAAGGCTTTGCCGCCAGATTGTTTGATGATAACAGGGGCGTTGTTTTGTGGGAGATTGTTGGACTCGGGCATGCTCGCCTCCACTTGCTGAGGTTGGGTAGGTTTGATTTGTTCAGACGGCCTGGTGTTTTCAGAACGTTCAGGCGCCGGAGCTGCCGTATTGGCAACTTGTTGGGTATCTTTATTGTCTTCGACTGGGTTCACTGCTTGGCTCCTTTGTGGTATGGATGAAAGTGCAGCGGATAAAGAAGTGACGGTTTCTACATGTTTGGCACCGACGATGCGAAGCGCATCGGCAATGCGCGGATGGTGGGTAAAGTATAGCAAGGATTCGAAGAATCGGGAAAATTGCGGCGGAATCTGATGGAAAAATTCGCGCGCGAGCTCGCCGGATGTAACGTAGGCGGCGGCGATGTCTTCAGTTTTAAAGTTCTGCCAATCGATGACGTGTGGCCGTCTGAAATAGATTTCGGCGATGTCGATTTGGAAACCCAGTTCGGTCAGTTTGTCTGCTAGAAAATCACGGCCGCCATGACCTCGAATGATTAAAACTCGGGCATTGGGTGGCAGGTTTTTCCAAATAGGCATTCTCAAGACGGCTTCGCTGTCGTTACCATCTTCGGGAGAGAATACGGGATAGGGGGAGAATTGTGCCAAAGTATGTTGGCTGGTTTGGCCGACGGTAATGTGTACTTTAGGGCCGTCTGAAAAGGTCAGACACGGTACTGCAGTTTCAATAGCGGTCGGGCTGACCCAAAACACCACATCGGCTTGCTTGAATTGTTCGGGAAGTTTTTTTAGCGCCGAATGATCCAACTCTATTTCAATCGGACTCAATACCTGAGCCTGCCAACCGGCTGCATGGCAGGTTTGGATATCTTGCTGTGGACGGTTGGACGGACGGATGATGAGTAGAGTAGGCATAATGTGGGATAAATTATTAAGGTTTAGGCCGTCTGAAAGAAGGGTTTCAGACGGCCTGTTGCTGACGTACGTTATTGATCGACGAATGCGCGCTCAATCAGGTAGTCGCCACGAACACCGGTTTTCGGAGAAACGGTCAGGCCGAATTCGTCCAAGACGCTGCAGGTGTCTTTCAACATGGCAGGGCTGCCGCACAGCATGGCGCGGTCGTCTTGCGGATTGATTTTAGGCAGGCCGATGTCTTCGAAGAGTTTGCCGCTGCGCATCAAATCGGTCAGACGGCCTTGGTGTACATATTCTTCGCGTGAAACGATTGGGTAGTAAATCAGTTTTTCTTTAACCAAGTCGCCCAAGTATTCGTGTTCGGGTAATTCTTTGGTGAAGCGGTCGTAGTATGCCAAGTCTTTTTTGTAGCGTACGCCGTGAACCAAGATGATTTTTTCGAATTGCTCGTAAACATCAGGGTCTTTGGTAATGCTCAAGAAAGGGGCGATACCGGTACCGGTGCTCAAGAGGTAGAGGTGTTTGCCCGGATTCAGGTCGCCGGCAACCAATGTACCGGTCGGTTTTTTACTGATGAGGACATCATCACCGACTTTAAGGTGTTGCAGGCGGCTGGTCAATGGGCCGTCTTGTACTTTAATACTGAAAAATTCCAGATGCTCTTCCCAGTTGGCGGAAGCCACGCTGTATGCGCGCATCAGTGGTTTGCCGTCTACCATCAGGCCGACCATGACGAATTGGCCGTTTTCAAAGCGCAAAGATTCGTCACGGGTGCAGGTGAAAGTGAAGTAAGCGTCGGTCCAGTGGTGTACGGACAAGACTTTCTGGGTGTTGAATGCTGCCATTGATATTTCCTGTCGGATAAGGCCGTCTGAAAAGGATAGGTCGGGGCGGCCAAGGTTAATAAAAAGAATGGAATATGGTGTTCAGCTACTTGCTTGCCGGTTTGGCTGATTTTTCGCTGAGGCTGTGCAGGTCGGAATAGCGTCCACCTGCGTTGATCAATTCATGATGAGTACCTTGTTCGACGACATTGCCTTCGTGCATGACAACAATATTGTCGGCTTTTTCGATGGTCGAAAGTCGGTGGGCAATCACCAATGTGGTACGGTTTTGCATCAGGTTTTCCAATGCAGTTTGTACCAAACGTTCGGATTCATTATCCAATGCACTGGTGGCTTCGTCCAAAATCAAAATCGGCGCATTTTTCAAAAGCGCACGCGCAATGGCGAGGCGTTGACGTTGGCCACCGGACAGTTTTAAACCGTTTTCGCCAACTTCAGTGTGCAGGCCTTGTGGCATTTTTTGGATAAATTCCCAAGCATTCGCGGCTTTTGCAGCATTGATAATTTCTTCTTCACTGAATTTTTCAGCTTGAGCATAGGCAATGTTTTCAGCAATCGTACCATTAAACAGGACAACGTTTTGGCCGACGAAAGCCATGCGGCTGCGTAGGCTTTCGAGTGTATATTCATTGATGTTGATGCCGCCAATCAAGACCTTGCCTTCGTCCGGATTGAGGAAGCGCGGCAACATATTGGCCAAGGTGGTTTTACCGCAGCCTGATGCGCCGACCAATGCAGTCACTTTGCCTTGCGGCACAAGCAGGTTGATGTGGTTCAAGCTATTGCGTTCGGCTTCAGGATAGCGGTGTACAACATCGCAAAATTCGATATCGCCAGGGTTTGGGCTGAGGGTTTGTTTGCCTTCGTTGCTTTCTTCGGGTTGATCCAAAAAGGTGAAGACGCTTTCAGCCGCCGCCAAACCGCGCTGCAGGGATTGCATCACGCCGGTCATGCGTTTGATGGGGTCAAACATCATGATCATGCTCGACAAAAACGACATAAAATCGCCTGCGCTGAAGCCGGAAAGCCCTGCTTGGCGGGCGGCTGCGTAAATAATCGCAGCCAGTGCAACCGAAGCCATCAATTGCGTAATGCCGGTACCGGCAGAGCTGGCGGAAACCTGTTTGAGCAGGTTGCGGCGAACATCATTGGCAATACGGTCGAAGCGGCGGTTTTCATAATCTTGGCCGCCGTAGATTTTTACAACGCGTTCGCCATTAATGCTTTCGCCCAAGACCTGCATCAGCTGGCCAAGATAAATTTGGTTGTTGGCAGACAGTTTGCGCAGGCGTTTGCTGACTGTTTGGATACATACGGCAACAACCGGCAAGATGATAAAAGTAATCAGGGTCAAACGCCAGTTCAGATAAGTCAGCAAGCCCAACAGGCCGACTACGCTCACGCCGTCTTTGGCAATCACAGTAATGACGTTAAACCCTGCATCGGTAATTTGATTGACGTCGTTCAAGATACGAGACATCAAACGGCCGCCGGTATTGCTGCTGAAATACGAAGTCGGCAGGTGCATCATTTTGTTGAACATTTCACCGCGCAAGCGCTGCACTAAGTGGCTGGACAGATACGTTGTGCAATATTCGTTGATGAAGTTAAACAGGCCGCGAACGAAAAACAGCGCCACAATTGCCAGCGGCAACCATGACATGCTTTTCATGTTTTTATCGACAAAACCTTCATTGATCAAAGGTTTGAGCAAGTAACCGAAAGCCGGCATCGTACCGGCGACAATCAGCATGGCCACTACGGAGACGATAAACATCTTCCAATAGCTTTTCAAATATCCAAGCAAGCGCTTGTATAGCTCCCAGTTGGATGTGGCTTGTGTTGTCTGCATATCAATCCAAATTTAGAGCAAACATGCAATTCTAAACGAAAATATCTGTCATTACAATGTTTGCAATTGAAAGTCAAAAGGAGTCGGTATTGTTTTAACGCCTTGATTTTATATTGGGAACGACTATGGTTTGGTGGGTTTGGCAATAATGTTGCCCACTTCTCAAATATCGGTTGCGGCCGTCTGAAAAAGTTTCAGACGGCCTCATCAGTCGTCAAGGACGGCCGGTTAAGCCAGAGCTTCCTTAATGATGTCTTTCACTGCCGTCGCATTATTAGGGACAACACGGACCCGTTGTGGCAGATTTTCCAAGCCTTCCAATGCGGCAGGGCGGGGGATGGAAACTTCTCCGACCGCTTCATGGATGGTGGCTTCAAATTTGGCGGCCAGTGCGGTTTCGAGGCAGACGATGGTTTCGCCGGCTTCGCGGACTTCACGGGCAACTTTGACGCCATCGGCTGTATGCGGATCAATCAATTCATGATCTTGCTCGTAAACCTGTTTGATGGTGGCAAGGCGGTTGGCATGGGTCGATTTGCCGGAAACAAAGCCATATTGTTGATGTACTTTGTTTAAGGCAAATTCCAAATTGAAGCCTTTGCCGGAGGCTACTTCCGCCCATAAGGTTTGGATTTCGTCCGCATCGCGGTCCATCAGGTCAAACACAAAACGCTCGAAGTTGGAGGCTTTGGAAATATCCATGGACGGACTGGAAGTAACGTGGGTATGTTCGCTGTTGCGCGGACGGTATGCGCCGGTTTTGAAAAATTCGTCCAATACGTCGTTTTCGTTGGTGGCGACAATCAAGCGGTGGATGGGCAGGCCCATTTGGCGGGCGATATGGCCGGCGCAGACATTGCCGAAATTGCCGCTTGGTACGCAGAAGCTGACTTTTTCGTCATTGCTCGACGTGGCGTTGAAATAACCGGCAAAGTAGTACACGACTTGGGCGACGATACGGCCCCAGTTGATGGAGTTGACTGTGCCGATATGGTATTTGGCTTTGAATTCGGCATCGTTTTGTACGGCTTTGACGATGTCTTGGCAGTCGTCAAACATGCCTTCAACGGCGATGTTGTGGATGTTGGCATCTTGCAGGCTGAACATTTGCGCGCGTTGGAATGCGCTCATTTTGCCTTCCGGAGACAGCATAAAGACGTTGACGCCTTTTTTACCGCGCAGGGCGTATTCGGCGGCAGAGCCGGTATCGCCGCTGGTGGCACCCAAGATATTGAGTTCTTTGCCTTCTTTATTCAATACATATTCAAACGCATTGCCCAAGAATTGCATGGCCATGTCTTTGAATGCCAATGTCGGGCCGTTGGACAGGGCTTGAATTTTGATGCCGTCTGAAAGTGTGCGCACCGGCGTGATGGCTTTGGTACCGAATACTTCTTCGGTGTAGGTGCGGTTGATGATGTCGCGTAAATCATCAGCAGGAATGTCGGTGGCAAACAGGCTCATGACTTCAAACGCCAGCTCAGGATAGCTGAGTGTGCGCCATTGGTCTAAAGTAGCACGGTCGATTTGAGGGTATTGCTCAGGCAGCATCAAACCGCCGTCAGGAGCTAAACCCATCAATAAAACTTCGCTAAATTGCTTGCGTGCGGTCGCACCGCGGGTGCTGATATATTTCATGATTTCTTCTCTATAAAAACAAAAATATTGCCGGTCAAAACAGAAAATCCGCCTGCGAACCATCCCGCAAGCCGCCCTATCTCGACCTTAATCCACTATAAACTTTCAGACAACCCCGATACACAGAGGTCGTCTGAAAAACATTATCTATACAGACGCTTGAAACAAGCATTGACGGTTTTCACCGTTACCGACGCAATCGCCCGATCGCGCGAAGAAGGATTCAAAACATCCATCAACTCTTGCGCGGACACCTGATTCGGCGCCTCCTCGCTCGCGCAGCCGCAGATTTTGTCTTCCCACTCGCGCTGCTTGTCCGCGCTCATCGTCAGCGCAATCAAACGCCACTCATTGCGCTTGTTCAACTCCGAACGGCACTGATGATCGACCGCCATTTTCACCACGCTGCCGCCGATGCCCGTACCGCCGCCCAAACCGCCGAACGCCGAGTCAGAATCATAAGCGCAACCGCCAAACAACGCCGCCACAGAAGCAACGGCAACAATCTTTTTCATATTCATAGCCATCCCTTGCCGCAAGGTCGTCTGAAACGCCCCGCAAAGTCTTTAAACTAACGCGTATTATACCGTAAGCGGTGTGAGATGGGGGATTGGGGAAAATGAGATATAATTCGGCATTTATTTAAAAATTGGGTGTTTTTAGACATGTATTATCCTAAACCAAAGAAAAAACTAGCTATACCTAAAATTTTAGATGTAATTATAAAATTATTAACAATTGTAGCAGCAATAGTACCAATTACACCAATTATAGGATATTTGATTATCTATAATTATTTATCGATGATTGATCAACTAAGTTTGATTTCTGAGACGCTATCCTCCTCAACAAGTTTTTTAGTCATCGCATTTATTGTTCTTTGGATAGCTTTAATCATTACTATAGTATTTTTAGTACCTCCTATAATTTCATTTCAAGATAAAGAGAAATCTAAATTCGTCCAATGCAAAGAAAAATCTGACAATGCAAACAATAACTCAAAATTAGACTCTATCATTAAAAAATCATCAAATTTTTTAGAAAAATATTCAAATATATTATATGCAATAATATATTTAACATTTATAGTTGTGTCCGGTTTTGTGTTAGTACTTTCTATATTTGATTTTGAAATAAAAAATTCTAATATAATGCATTGTATAATTTTGTTAGTTTTTATTTCATATTTTATAATAATTTCACTTTTATCAATATTAGCTTACATAGAAAAGACTACTAAACAGCAGCAAATTTCATTGATTATACTATCTATTGTATCTAGTTTCTTATTCTTATTATCTCTAAATATCCCAAAAGGTTTATCAAATTTCCTAAACTTAACCATTCTTACTATATCACGGTTTGTTGAAACTCCTGGAAATTCTTCTTGGTATTTATTGCACAATAACTTTCAATCTCAAAACAGCCCGAAAGAAACTAACGGCATCAATGAAAATGATTTGAAGAAAATGAAAGAAATATTTAAATGTCCCTCTATTCATGAAGAAGTTCGAAAACTTTATACAATAGAATGTGAGGCAAATCCTGAAAAACGCAACAATGCCCTATACGGCTATATGGCTTGGAATATGGGTGATACCAAGGTTTTCTGTCCTGCCAGTGTTATCAATTTTAGAATAGACACAAAAGACAAGACAGATTTGAAAAGTTGTATCGTCATCAGCGGAAAAGCTCTGCAAATCATGCCTGAAAGTTATATCAGTACCAATACTGATGGCATTGACGACGGTAATCCTGAGAATACCGGTCATGACAATCCTGAAATTGATATTAATACTGACGTTAGATTCAAAAATGACCTTAACGCCCAATCCAATGCCGGCTTGACTAATTACAATATCCAGCCTGTCCTGCCGATACAATCCAACGCAAAAAATATGTCAATCCAGATTAATTACGGCAACTGTAATCATGATTCGTGTCATCCTGATATAGGAAACACGGACAAAAAAATCTGCCAGTAAGTTATGGCAGACCGATGCCGTCATTCCCGCGCAGGCGGGAATCCATCTTTAACGAAAAGCAAAGCCATAAAAATCAATCAACTGAAATTCACAAGCGGATTCCCGCCTGCGCGGGAATGACGGCTGTGATGTATCCTGTCTTTATTATTTCCTTTACCATCCGTCTGTTTTCAGACGACCTGCTATAATCCACGTCGTCTGAAAACCCTTTTCATGGAAACCGCCATGTCCGACCTTTTCGCCCGCCAACCAGAAGCCCCTTTAGCCGAACGTCTGCGCCCGCATTCTTTAGACGATGTCATCGGGCAACAGCACTTAATCGGCGAAGGCAAACCTTTGCGTGTGGCGGTGGAGGGAGGAAAGCCGCATTCTATGTTGCTGTGGGGGCCACCAGGTGTAGGCAAAACCACGCTGGCACGGATTTTGGCGCAGAGTTTCAATGCCCAGTTTCTGCCTGTTTCCGCTGTATTTTCTGGTGTGAAAGACATACGCGAGGCAATCGATAAAGCCGAAATCGCTTTGCAACAGGGACGCGCGACGATTTTGTTTGTCGATGAAGTCCACCGCTTCAACAAGGCGCAGCAGGACGCGTTTTTGCCGCATGTCGAAAGCGGTTTGCTGACCTTTATCGGCGCAACTACGGAAAACCCGTCGTTTGAAGTCAATCCCGCGCTGTTGAGCCGCGCGCAGGTGTATGTTTTGCAATCTTTGTCTTCAGACGACCTCAAAAAGCTGATTGCCAAAGTATTGGCTTTGCCCGAATACCGAGATTTCACGATTGAAGCCGATGCGCAGGAGCTGCTCGTCAATACCGCCGACGGCGATGCGCGCAGATTGTTGAATCTGCTGGAACAACTTTTACGCGCCGCCGACACACGTCGTCTGAAGACCCTGACCGCCGAATTTCTCGCCGACAGTCTCGGGGCGCAAATCCGCCGTTTCGACAAAGGTGGCGAGAGTTTCTACAACCAAATCTCCGCCCTGCACAAATCTGTGCGCGGCTCGCATCCCAACGCCGCGCTGTATTGGTTTTGCCGTATGCTCGACGGCGGCACCGACCCGCGCTACCTCGCCCGCCGCATCGTGCGCATGGCGTGGGAGGACATCGGGCTTGCCGACCCGCGTGCCTTAACGATTGCCAATGATGCCGCAGCGACTTATGAGCGCTTAGGCTCGCCAGAAGGGGAACTCGCACTGGCGCAAGCCGTGTTATACCTTGCTGCCGCCGCGAAATCCAACGCGGGCTACAAGGCATACAACCAAATGCGCCGCTTCGTTAAAGAAAACGCCAGCGACGAAGTACCCGTCCACCTGCGCAACGCCCCGACCAAGTTGATGAAAGAATTGGGCTACGGACGCGAATACCGTTACGCCCACGACGAACCAAATGCCTACGCCGCTGGCGAAAGCTATATGCCCGACGGCTTGGATGAACCCGATTTCTATCAACCTGTCCCGCGCGGGCTGGAAATCAAAATTGGCGAAAAGCTGAAATGGTTGAAATCCTTGGATGAAGAGGCGCTGGATGATTAAAACAATAAATGTGTCTCAAGTTTCAGACGGCCTTTGGCTATTTTGAGCGTAATAAATTGTTTAATATTGGCATTATATCTTTAATTTCGCTATAATTTTGTCATCCTATTTTTTGCCGAATAATCGAATACATAAAAAATCGCGGCTGCTGAACCCGATTTCCGAAACAAAATTAGAAAGCAGATAATGGACAATTTAGATCAAAGTCGTAGCCGTGCATGGCGACGACATCAAGAGCAACGCCCCAGTCATCGTATACATGGCAAAAATCCTTTGAAATATAAACCTGAAAAAAAGTGGGATTTGATATATCTCCGCAGCAATAAAATCAAACGTGCACAAAAACTGGGTTTTATTTATCCGTTCAGACAGCATGAATTTGATGCTGAATGGTTTGATTAACTCAAAAGATACATTTTCGATTCAATCGAGATGGTTTTCACAAGGCGGATATTTTCCGCCTTTTTTAATTTTTATGAATGCACTTTTTATTTGTAGTCGTAACCAATGGCGCAGTCCTACCGCTGAAACCGTATTTCGACGTTATCCAAATGTACAGGCACGTTCTGCGGGGACTAGCCCCAATGCGCGGCATACTGTTTCCATAGACGACATCGTATGGGCAGATAAGATTTTTGTGATGGAACAAAAACATAAGAGCCGTCTGCTGGCACAGTTTCCTCGTGCTTTGCAATATAAGGAAATGATTGTTTTAGATATTCCTGATGATTACAGATACATGGATGAAGAGTTGATAGAAATATTGAAGGAAAGTGTCGTGCCTTATCTGTCTAGATAATGAGGTTTTCCTCAAGATTATCTGAAAAAAATATGACTTACTTCTAAGTAAAATTCATTTCAATACCATCATTTTCTTCACGCATCACTGATAAATAAAACGCAAATCTAAGATCAAATTGAATTTTTCAGACGGCCTTTGCTGTTTGAATATTTTTAACCTATACCATACACACACATTTCCATGAATATTTTTAACCTATACCATACACACACATTTCCATGAATATTTTTGAAGCCTTACTATTATTGTGCCTGCTGATTGTCATTAGCGCGTTTGTGTCCTGTTCCGAACTCGCGCTTGCCTCGGCACGTAAAATCAAATTGCAGGTCATGGCGAAAGACGGCGGCGATACGCGCGCGCTTGACGTAATCAATATGCAGCAGCAGCCAGGCAGTTTTATTACTGTCGTCCAAATCGGATTGAACGCCGTCGCCATTCTTGCCGGTATCGTCGGCGAGGCGGCAATACGTCCGTATTTTGGCAAACTTTTGGAGAACGCAGGCAGTTGGGGCAGCACAGCTGCCTCTTTGCTGACCTTCTCGCTGGTTACAGGTAGCTTTATTTTAATTGCCGACCTGATGCCCAAGCGTATGGCAATGACCCATCCCGAAGCGGTGGCGGTACGCATCGTCCGTCCGATGATGTTTTTGATTTTTATCTTAAAGCCCCTTGTCTGGATTTTTGACGGGTTGGCAAACGCAATATTCAAACTCTTCAAAATCTCAACCGTCCGTCAGGAGCAGCTGACTTCGGAAGATATTTATGCCGTTGTTGATGCAGGCGCGCAGGCTGGTGTATTGAAAGAACAAGAACACTATCTGATTGAAAACATTTTCGATATGCAGGAGCGCACGGTGACTTCCACCATGAGCACGCGCGAATATATCGCCTATTTTGACAAACATGACGACAGCGATACCGTGTTGGAAATAATGTCGGAAAAACCACACAATAAATTCTTGGTGTGCGACGGCGATTTGGAACGCGTTATCGGCTATATCGAATCGCACACGCTGCTGACTTTGTTTTTAAAAGAAAAAGACGTCCGCCTGACCGACAAGCGCGTGTTGCGTAAAGCCTTGTTCATCCCCGATACACTGTCGCTTTACGATGTCTTGGAAACCTTCAAGACTTCCGGCGAAGACTTTGCCGTAGTGGTGAACGAATACGCGCTGGTGGTCGGCGTGGTAACGCTGAAAGATGTGATGAGCATTGTGATGGGTGAGCTGGTCAATACCGAAGAAGAGCCGCAAATCATCCGCCGCACCGAAGACACCTGGCTGGTGGACGGCGCGACCCCGCTCGCCGATGTCATGCGCGCGCTGGATATTGAAGAGTTTCCCAATTCGGAAAATTATGAAACCATCGCCGGCTTTATGATGTATTCCCTGCGCAAAATCCCGAAGCGTACGGATTTTCTGGTTTATGCCGGTTATAAGTTTGAAATCATCGATACTGAAAATTTGAAAATCGACCAACTTTTGGTTTCCAAACAAGGAAATATGGTGGGGAAAATGTAACAAGTAGCTGGGAACACTTGAAAAGAAAATTAAAAAATAAATAAAAAGGAAAAAATATTATGACGACAACTGAACCTCAAAAATACGCCCGCAGCCTGCACGCGCCCATCAGCCTCGGCACGACTTCAGACGACCGCTTTATGCCGCGCGGCTTTCTTTCATATTTTGCCTCACTGCCGAAATTGGTTTTAACCGAAAAATTAGATGGGCAAAACAACTGCTTTGCTGCGCACGGCCTCTATGCCCGTAGTCATGCTGCGCCTACCCAGCATCCGTGGGATAAACCTTTGCTGCAACGATGGCAGCGAATCAAAGATGATTTAGGCGATCTTGAACTTTTTGGCGAGAATATGTATGGCATTCATTCGATTGCCTATTCGCAACTGGAAAGCTATTTTTACCTGTTTGCAGTCCGCCGTGGCGGACATTGGCTTTCATGGGAAGAGGTTAAATTTTATGCGCAGCTGTTTGATTTTCCGACTGTACCAGAAATCCCCATTGTCCAGCCGCTTGCAGATTTCACTCAAAAGTACGCCAATGAAGATATTGCTTTAGCGCAATGGCTTGCTGCTAATTTGGGAGAACCGTGGACGGACAGCGTACAAACTTCCGGCAAGCTTGGCGGCTACGATCCGAACACAGGAGCGGCATGCAGCGAAGGTTTCGTTATCCGGAACGCCGATGATTTTGCCACCAACAACGGCAATCTGCCTGTTCAATCCAATGAATTCGACAATCTTTTCAAATTGGTGCGAGCCAAACACGTTAAAACCGACGTTCATTGGACGAAAACTTGGAAGCCTGCCCGTCTTATCGATTACGACAAATACCATTGGCAAAGCTGGCAGTTTCAGACGGCCTGAAGTCCAATTATCCAATAATAAGAAAGACAATTATGTGGACATTCCCATATTACATACCCGGTCAACTTCCTGATTGGCAAGCCTTAGAACGTCGTTTCAGCTGGTTTGCCGATATGAAGGACGTTCCGCAAGACCCTGAGTGGCATGCCGAAGGCGATGTATTTACGCATACCAAAATGGTATGCGAAGCCCTTTTACAATTGCCCGAGTTTCAAGCGCTTGATGGACAGGAGCAGCATATTCTGTTTGCTGCCGCCATGCTGCATGATGTGGAAAAACGCAGTACGACCAAGCGTGAAATAGAAAACGGCAAAGAGCGTCTCGTTTCGCCGCATCACGCAAAAAAAGGCGAGCATACCGCCCGTACTTTACTGTATACCGAACTTGCCGCTCCGTTTGCTGTAAGAGAAGCAATCGCCAAACTCGTGCGCTTGCACGGATTGCCCTTATGGGCGATTAACAAGCCTAATCCTGAGCGAGCCGTCATAGCGGCCAGTTTGCAGGTCAATACTGCACATCTTGCCATGCTTGCTAAAGCCGATGTACTGGGTCGTATATGTTGCGACCAACAGGATATTTTGCTGCGCATTGATTTGTTTCGTGAACTCTGTGAAGAAAACGCTTGTTGGGGTAAGGCGCGTACTTTTGCCAGCGATTACGGACGCTATCTCTATCTTAACGGCCGTAGCGAAATGCCGGATTATCAGCCATTTGATGATCAAACCTTTGATGTGTACGCCATGTGCGCCATAGCAGGTAGCGGCAAAGACAGTTACATCAGGCAACATCTTGCCCATCTGCCCATGCTGTCGCTGGATGAGATTCGCCGTGAGCGTAAACTCAATCCCGCGGACTCCAAACATACCGCCGAAGCAGTGCGTTTGGGTAAAGAGCAGGCAAAAGAATACCTGCGAGCCCGTACGTCATTTGTTTTTAATGCGACCAATCTTAACCGCGACCTGCGCAGCAAATGGCTACCGATGTTTGCCGATTACGGTGCACGTGTGCATCTCATTTATTTGGAAGTGCCTTACACGCAATTACTATCGCAAAACCGTAACCGCGAACATTCTGTTCCGAATGATGTGTTGCACCGCATGATAGAAAAGCTGGAAATCCCTGATTACAGTGAAGCGCATACAGTGGATTTTGTGGTTTCTTCTTAAAAGGGTAAGAACCTTGTAATTAGGCCGTCTGAAACAATCCAATGTTTCAGACGGCCTTTTTATGAAATCAAAAATTGCTAGAGCTAAGACAAAGGTCTTTATTCGCAGCTCAAGTTTTTTGTTTTTTCGGCGAATGTATCCATGGCAATTTGGCACATGCGTTCACGTTGGCCTACGTCGGCAGCAGGCAGGATTTGGCGCAGGTATTTTGTGTTGTCGCGTTGGAACGATGCTTTATCTCCTGCTTTTTGGTAACACGCATCTGCGCGGGTAAAATATTGCTGGCAGATTTTCGGCAACTCTTCAAAGGATAAAGGTTTGCTTTTGTGCATGCCGTGCGCGGAGACGGATAGGGAGGAAAGAGTACACAGTGTAATGATTAAGGTTTTTGAAATGGTTTTCATGGTAAGCCTATTTATTGAAGTGGTGTTTAAATCAATTGTTCGCCCCAATGCAGCTTTTGGCGCAGGGTTTTGAAGTATTGGTAATCGGTGGGATGGAGGACGCGCAAGGGATTGTGATAGCGGCGAATGATGATGCGGTCGAAGTTTTGCACGTCGATATGGGATTGTCCGTCAAAATGTGCGCGTGCGTCGCCGCTTTTGGTAATGAGGATTTCGATTACGCTGGTGTCGGAGATGGCAATCGGGCGGTTGGTCATGGATTGCGGACAGATAGGCACAAGCGTGAAGGCGTGCAGACCGGCTTGCATGATGGGGCCGCCGGCGGCAAGTGCATAAGCGGTCGAACCTGTCGGCGTGGAAATAATCAGGCCGTCCGAACGTTGGGTATAGACAAATTCTTGATTGATAAATACTTCAAATTCAATCATTTGGCCTGCGCCGCCACGAGACAGTACGGTATCGTTGAGGGCGAGGGCGCGTTCGATGGTTTCGCCGTCACGAATGATGCTGGCTTCAATGAGGATGCGCTCTTCAGGCAGATATTTGCCTTCCAGTACGGGGCGGATGCCCTCAACCATGGTGTCGCGTGAGATTTGGGTAAGAAAGCCCAAGTGGCCTTGATTGATGCCGATGATGGGGACGGCGCGCGGGGCAACTTCGCGGGCGGCGGAGAGGAAGGTGCCGTCGCCGCCGAGCACAACGACGAGGTCGCAATATTTGCCCAGCTGGGCTTTGTTTACGGTTTCGCAGTATGCGGAATCTTGGATATAGACGCAGTGTTCTTCTACGCTCAATTCATCCAGATAGATGGTGAAGCCGTTTTCGCGCAGAAAAGAAACCAATGTGTGGACGGTATCTTGAATTTCAGGCGTATTGGGACGTGTAACGATACCGATATTTTTAAATGGGCTTTTCATGATAGTAGGCCGTCTGAAATTAAGTGTCTAATCTATCCAGATATCGCGCTCGAGGCGGTCGAGGCGTTCGTTTAGGCGGGCAACGTCGTCACGCAGTTTGTCCACTTCTTCCAACCATGCGGCAAGCGTGGCTTGGTCGATAACAGGGGATTCGGGTTCGTGTGAAAAGTCGCTGATTTGCTCGGCAATGCTTTTGCCGATTTTTTTCATGGTGCGGCCGATGTCGCCGGCGCGCGAGCTGATGCTTTCTGCGGCCACATGACCGAATACACGCGCCAAATCTTCGCTCGGATAATAGCGCAGTCCACCCAAAATAGGAAGGACGGACATGCCCAATACCAAATCGCCTTCGAGGCTGATGTCGCCCACGCCGGGCTGACCGCCTTGGAGGATTTTTTGGATGGCACTGTTGTGGAATGTGATGTTGGTGTCGGCGGTTTCGTTTGCGGTTTCAAGAAAACCTTGTTCGCTGATGCGTCCGGTCAGTCTGAAACCGGTCAGGCTGATGCAGATGATGCTGCCTGCAAATTCAGACAGCTCGCGCTGTTGCTCTGGATTTTGCTGTATCAGGTGGTTGATAAGGGGAAATAGGGCGGACATGGTTTACTCTAAATGCCGTCTGAAACGGATTAATGGGTTGAGTCGCAATTTTACAGGCTTAGCCCGTCTGCGCAAACGGTATTTACAATTTTGCCGTTGCTTTTGTCATCAATGATGAAATCAGGAGCCGGTAGGCTGAGTTTGGCTGCTTCGGCAGTATAAAATTCAGCCCGGCTTGGGTGGCGGGGTTCGACAATATTGCGGATACGTTTGCCGTCAGCTTGGCAGGCCGTCTGAAAAAGGGCTTGGACGGCCAAGTTTTTATGAAGAATATTGACGGGTTGATTGCCGCCTTGAATGCGTGTTTTTTGAACCAGCTTGGTAACGGGATGACGATCGGCAGAATAAAGTCCGCCCAGTCGCAGTATGTCGATATGGGGGACGGCGCTTTCAAACAATGCTTGTTCAACCGCGAGGATTTGACGGGCGGATTCGGTTTGCGGATCGGGCGGCGTGGTTTCATCGCATATGCGTGCGTGGTTGCCATACACGCTGGTGCTGCTGGTAAAGATGATGTGTTGTACCTTGGACTGCTCGGCAAGTTGAATCCATTTTTTCAGGGTATCGGCGTAATGGTTTAATGACGAAGGCGGAAGCAGGCAGAACCATGTCGGCTTGTTGATATGGTTTTGCCACAAGGCCGAACTGTAAAAAATATCGTCTTGATTCAAATCGATGATGTCGAGTTCAATCGGCAAATTGATGTCGTCAGAGGTCAGATTGCGTTTGATGGCAGCTACCTGATTGCCTTGCTCATAAAATTTTTGCGCCAGCGGCAGGCCGAGATAGCCTAAGCCGAGAATGGAAATATCGGGAAGGTGCATAAATAAAGCATCCGAAAATTAACAGGCCGTCTGAAAATAGCTTTAACTTGGTTAAAGCCACGTTTTCAGACGGCCTTTGTATAGAAAAATTAATGGTTGCTGCCGATTTTTTGGTCGAATTCGGCACGGTGTTCCGGCAGGAGGTAAGGGCGCAACAGGCTGAGTGTGCGGCTGATGCCCCGTACTTTGGAATCTTCGGTCAACTTGGCGCGACCGCGCAGGGAGCTGTCAAAGTCGAACCAGTATTTCGTTACCATCCACATATTGACGGCGAGGTCGTTCATGGCGGTTTGGTCTGCACTGATGATGTTCAGCTCGTTGAGCTGGGTCAGCAGGTTGACCAACAGCGGGGAAACTTTGGCTTGGGTAAAGGTATTGTGTTCGCCCAATAATTCGGCACTGCGGGCAAGCAGGGTGTTCACATCGCTGAAAAGGAAACGGTATTCCCACATCACATCATAAATACCGGCCATGTAGTTAATGGAGTCTTCGACATTAGACGGCAACACGGCTTCGTTAAGATAGGCAAGCAGGGCCTCGCTGTAACGCTTGAATAATTGGACGATGATTTCGTCTTTGTTGCGGAAATGGTAGTAGAGGTTGCCCGGGCTGATGCCCAAGTGGGCGGCAATGTGGTTGGTGCTGATATTGCGCTCGCCTTCTTCGTTGAACAAGGCGAGGCTGGCATTGATGATTCGTGTGTAAGTGTTGACTTTAGCAATGCGCGGCATGGGATACACTCCTTTGTTTTATAGGCTGTATGAAGTCGGCAGCCAGTTGGGTTCTGCGTGTAATTCTACCTGAAATTGAGTAAATACTGTATTACAAACATATTGTGCCAGCTGGTGGACATCTTGCGCGGACGCGTTGTTTTTATTCACTAAAACCAAAGCCTGCCTGTCATGCACGGCCGCACCGCCGATCTGATGGCCTTTCAGACGGCATTGGTCAATCAGCCAGCCGGCCGCGAGTTTGACCGAACCGTCAGGTTGCGGATAGCGTGGCATATTGGGGTATTGCTGCAACAAATCGGCCGCTTTTTCTGCGCTGACAACAGGGTTTTTAAAGAAACTGCCGACATTACCAAGCACGTTAGGATTAGGCAGTTTACTGTTGCGGATTGCACACACTGCATCGGAAACATCTTTGGCCGTCGCCTCGCGACCTTGGCTCAATTCGGCAACCGCGGCCGCCAAATCGCCATAGCCCAAGTTCGGCATAAAATGCTCTTTCAACGCAAATACAACCGAAACAATCACATAACGGCCTTTGCCTTCCTGTTTGAACAGGCTTTCACGATAAGCAAAATCGCAATCGGCATTGGAAAGCTCGACAAAGGTTTCCGTATCCAAATCAAAGCAGCGTACGCTATGGATAACATCTTTGACTTCAACGCCGTATGCGCCGATGTTTTGTACCGGAGACGCGCCGACCGTACCCGGAATCAGACTGAGGTTTTCCAGTCCGCTCAAACCCAGTTTAACCGTATGCAAAACAAAATCATGCCAAATTTCTCCGGCCTGCGCTTCGATATAAACCAGGCCGTCTGAACGCCCAATTTCGCGTATTCCCTTGTTTTCCATATGCACAACCAGACCGACGTAGTCTTCCATCAAAAGAATATTGCTGCCGCCGCCGAGCCATAAAACAGTATCTCGGTTGAACTCGGGCAGCCGGACGATGTCGCGCAATTCATCGGCATGTTTGAGTGCAACAAATGCTTGGGCTTGGGCTTTGAGGCCGAAAGTGTTGTAAGGGGTAAGGTCGGTTTGGTATTGGATGGGTTGCATGATGATTTGTGATTTTGTGGATTCAGGTCGTCTGAAAACTTACTATTTAACAATTACGATAGGTAATGGGGTTTTGGGGCGCTTTATAATTTTCTTGGGAAGAATAGGTCAGCTTATTCACGATTTCTTCATAAATGTCGGAGCCTTCTGGTAACGACTTGCCTTCAAACATCCAACGGCCTTGAATAATATCGTCGGCAGAAATCCATCTTTCGATTTCATACACTGCCAATGTCCAACCGCGATAGACTGCAACTGCATATTTTGCTTTTTCACGTCGGCTTCCGATTTTCCAATATTTCCGTGTGCGTTCGTAAATTTCCTTATCCCTATTGGCTTCAGGAATATTCCCAGATCTAATGTCTTTTTTTAGTTTCTCATATTCGTTATTAATCGTAATTAAAACAATGGGTTTATCAGTTTTTAATTCTTGAGCATCATACTTTCGTTTTAATTCCGACAAACTCATTAATCCTACTTCTGAAGAATGCGCACCCCCTTGAATATTAGTCAGCGGCTGCTGGCTCGGCTTGACTAGGGAGAGTAGGTCTATTGCCATTGCTTCATATTCAAAAGCCTGTTTGTCTGTTTGGATGTTGTGCCGCAGAATGTAATACACGGGCTGGTTTCCGCTTTTATGTATTTCCCTAATCAAAGCAATTTTATCACTTGGCTTTTCTGTTTCTTGTAATGAACCTAGGGCATGATGGAAAACGCGATTGCCCACGCCTTTACCTACATAGAAAATATTGCCGTCTCTAGGGTCAATCAAGCAATAAACATAGTAAGCAAGTTTTTCTATAATGGAAGTTGAAAACATTTTTTTCCTTAAGAGTGAATAAGCCGTAAATGAAATATCAATGGAGGCCGTCTGAAAGAAATTTCAGACGGCCTTATGCGATTTGACCCTCTCTTTACTGCAAAGCTCCAAGCACCATACCAATGCAATGGCGGCAATTGTCAGCGAAACGGTCAGCGCGGTCCAGAAGCCGTAAATGCCCATATCGGCATGATAGGCAAGCAGGTAGCCGGGCAACAGGCCGCAACCCCAGAAAGCTACGGCATGGATGAACATCGGCATTTTGGTCACTTTATAGCCGCGCAGCGCATATGAAGCGATACATTGGGTAGCATCTGCCAGTTGGAATAGAGAAGCGAAAAATAAAACGGTTGCGGCAATGCCTAATACTGCCGCATCGTTGGTGTACATACCGGCCAACTGAAAGCGAAAGATGACCAAGAGCAGCGCGGTGCAGGCAGCAAGCATCCAGCCCAACACCAATGAAACGCCTGAAATATAACGCGCCCGCAAAAAATCGCGCCGCCCGAGCGAAAAGCCAACGCGTACCGTGCTTGCCGAGCCGACGCTTTGCGGAACCATATACAAAATACCCGACAGGCTAATGACGACTTGTTGCGCGGCGACATAATCCTCGCCGAATGGCGCCACTAAAAAGACGATAAACGAAAACGCGCTGGCTTCTAAAAAATAAGACAAGCCGATGGGGGCGCCGATTTTCCAAATCTGTTTGAAAGCCGTCAAATCGGGTTTGCCGATTTTTGCCGTCAAACCAAACGGACGGAAGAATTTTTCTTTGGCAATATAAAGCCACAAAGCCAATGCGCTGAACCAAAATACCGCCGCCGTTGCCACGCCGCAACCTGCGCCACCTAAAGCAGGCATACCGAATTTGCCGTAAACAAACACATAGTTCAGCGGCACATTCAATACAAATGCCGTGAAGCTGACCAACATAATTGCGCGTGGGCGGTTCAAGCTTGAGGCATAGGCGTGCAGGGCGCGGTGTATCATGGCGGCCGGCATAGCCAAGCTGGTAAAGAACATATATTGCGCCATTGTGTCTTCGACATAATCGTTTAATGTCAGCCAATGACGGAAAGGCGTAATCATCGCCCACATCAACAGCATACCGAATACGCCTAAACACAAGCCAAACCAAATGCCCTGCATTCCTGTTTTGCCGACTTCTTCGGTTTTACCTGCACCGTACAGCTGGGCAATCATCGGGTTCAACGCCGCCATTACGCCCATAAAAGTAATGTAAATCGTAGAAAACGCGCTGCTGCCCAAAGCCACCGCGGCCAAATCTTCCTTACCTGCGCCGCCGGCCATCACCGTATCGACAAAACCAATGCCCACTTGCGCCACTTGCGCCAACAGCATAGGCAGGGCGAGGGCGGTAAGCAGGCGGGTTTCTTTTAAGAAAACAGGAAAGGCAAAGCGGTTGAGGTTCAGTAGCATAAGTGTGCGGTTTGAGGATAAAGGCCGTCTGAAACAGAAACGTAAAATTATAAAGGGTAATGCTGATAAGTAGGCAATATGTTGTTTAATCGCTAAATTTTTCAGACGGCCTTAAATGTCGGATGTCTTTTTACTGCTTCCAACCAGCTGTCCGGTGTTTGAAACTGCATCAGGCCGTCTGAAAGCGACACTGCGGCTTGGGTAGTTGAAGCGCGAGTCAGTTTTTCATTGGTTTCGGCATCGTAAATGGTGTAATCGATACGCAGGCAGCTTTCGATCTCGACAATGTCCATATCAACGCGGATTTTTTGGCCGAAACGGGCAGGGCGGATGTATTTGAGGTTCATCTGCACAATAGGCCAGCTGTACCCCTGCCGTCCCATTTCGTTGTAGTCGTAACCGATGGAAGACAAAAAAGCACAACGTGCAGTTTCAAGGTATTTGACATAGTTGCCGTGCCACACGATGTGCATGGCATCTACGTCAAAAAAAGGAACTTCGGTTTCAAAGCTGTGTTGGCAGTAGATGTGTTTTTTCATGGTTTAAAAGAGTAAGTGTGATGGTTTCAGACGGCGTCTTCGCCCCAAAAATCATAAAAATTGAACCATTGTAGCGGATTTTGCGCACATTCTTGCGCCAAAATGTCGGCAAAACGCTGCATTGCGTCTTTGACGGAAGCCTCGCGGTTGCCGCGTTTCCAGCTGGAAGTATCGGTAAAGCGGCGCAGTTTCAAATGATAGCGGCCGTTTTGTTTGATGCAAAACAGCGTGTTTACCTGCGTTTTTAAAAGCGAAGCCAATAGCCATGCACCTTGCGGCATAGGGGCCGTATGGCCTAAGAAATTAATGTCGGCGGTTTTCTCGCCGCGTACAGGCACACGGTCGGCCGCAATGGCAATCCATTCGCCGTCTTCGATACGGCGGTTCAATTCCATCATTAGGGTGGTGTCCAAATCTGTTACCTGAATCAGACGGATATGATCTGCGCCGGCTTTTTGCAATGCCTCGTTAAATGCCTGCGCGTGTTTGCTGTGCACCAATACATTGAGTCTGAAATTTTTATGGTGCGACACCAGCGCACGGCAAACTTCGGTATTGCCCAAGTGTGAGCAGGCAAAAATCTGGCCGCGTTCGTTGCGCTTGACTTGCGAATAGATGTCGTCCGGATCTTCAATTACCAAATCTTCATAACGGATTTTGCGTTGCCACACGGCAAAACGGTCGCAAACCGCTTCGCCAAATGCGACGAATTGTTTGAATACGCTATGTTTCGGCAGGACGGTATGGGGAAAGGCCGTCTGAAGACGGGTTTGATAGCGTAAGACATGACGGCGCGGTTTGGGCGCGGTTGCATAAAAATACAGCACCACAAACCAAATGCACGGCCTCATGAAAAAAGCCGGCAGATAGCGCACCATCAATGTGGTCAGAGCGAGAAACAGGCGGCTGCCGCGTTCGGGCTGCGCCGCCCAATGGGTTTGTTTATTGTTGGTCATGGTTTCAGACGGCCTTTCCGAAAACTTTACCCAATCGGTGTTTCAACATACCGAAAAACAGCCGTGTATGCATTTTGCTGATGCGGACATTGTCGGCAAAGGCATCGAAGTGGGACACGCCGTCGGCGGCGTATTGGACGGGCGTTTTAATCCAAACCGGTTTGATGTCGCGCCAGTAGAGGCGGATAAGGATTTCTGTATCGAAGTCCATGCGGTCGCCTACAGTTTCTTCGCGGACAACGGATAGCGCGGGTGCAAGCGGATAGAGGCGGAAGCCGCACATGCCGTCTTTGATGTCGCATGACCAAGTGTGCAGCATATTCCAAAAGTCGGTAATTTTGCGTCCGTAAAGCCGTGCTTTGGGCGCATCATCGCCGTATTGCGGCCAGCCGCAAACAACGGCTTCGGGATTTTGTTCTGCTGCGGCGAGGAGTTTGGGTGTGTCGCTTAAGCAATGCTGGCCGTCTGCATCAACCTGCAAGACGTGGGTATAGCCATGTTCTTGAGCGTATTCCAAGCCGGTTTTGACCGCTGCGCCTTTGCCGCCGTTGATTGGACGGTAAAGGACATCAATGCTGTCTGAAACCAAAGCCTGCAATACAGGTTTGCATTCTTCGCGTGAACCGTCGTCCACAATTAAAACGTTTAAACCAAAGCCACGCATGGTTTGGGCAACGTGGCTGATGGTGGTCGGGTGGTTGTAATGTGGAATAAGGGCCAGGGTTTTCATAAATATTTTTTAGACGACGTTAACACAATGCAGAGTATAGCAAATAAACATGCCATAGCGTTTGAAAAGGCCGTCTGAAACGGCGAGGACAAAATCGTTTGATTTCGTTTTTCACTGTTTCAGACGGCCTTTGCTATGCCATTAATTCAGCATTGTACATGACCGACATCGAGGCATAAATCATGGAATTCGTTGAGCGTGCTGCGGTGGCCGATGCTGATGATGATGCTGTCGGGCAGTTTTTGTTTTAAGGCGCGGTAGAGCATGGCTTCGGTCGGTTCGTCCAAGGCTGCGGTGGCTTCGTCGAGCAGGATGACTTTGGGCTGCGAGAGCAGGGCGCGGACGAAGGCGACGCGTTGCAGTTCGCCCGGGGAGAGTTTGTGTTGCCAGTCATCGGTTTTATCTAATTTATCAACCAGATAACCTAATCGGCAGGTATTCATGGCGTCGATTAGTTCCGGATGTTGTTTGTCGATATAGGGGTAACAAATCGCGTCGCGCAGGCTGCCTTGCGCTGTGTACGGGCGTTGCGGCAGAAAGAGGATGTCTTGATGCGGCGGATGGCTGACTTTACCGCTGCTGCCGAAAGGCCAAAGCCCTGCCAGCGCGCGCAGCAACGAAGTTTTGCCGCAACCGCTCGGGCCGCGTATCAGCAGGGAATTGCCGTTTTTGAGGTTGATGTTGATGCCGTCTAATAAAACTTCGCCGTTGTGACGGTATAGGGCAACGTTTTCTAAGATTAGGCCGTCTGAAACTTCGGTAAGGTCGGGTTGTCGTGCGGTGTGTTTTTCTTCCGTACTCAGCAAAAAGCCGTACAGACGCTCTAGTCGGGCGCGGTATGCGGTGAATTTGTTGTAGAACATCCGGAAGAAAGACAGCGCGTTTTGCAGTCGTGCGAAGGCTTGGACGGTCTGCTGGATGTCGCCGATTTTGATTTGTCCGGCAAACAGGCGCGGGGCTTGTAAAATAATGGGGAAGAGTTTGATGCCGTTGGTGAACATATCGTTAAAACCACTCAGGCAGACGCTTTGCCGCGCAATGCGCCAACGGTTGCGGATAATGGCTTTAAAACGGTCGGAAAGCTGGTCATGTTCGTGTTTTTCGCCGCTGTAAAACGCCACGCTTTCGGCGTGGTCGCGTACGCGGATGAGGGAATAACGATAGTCGCCGTTGAGCTTTTCGTTTTCATAGTTGTAATGAATCAAGGGGTTGCCTATCCACATGGCGATAAAGGTCGCCAAAATCACAAACATATAGACAAACCAAACGATGCCGTGCGAAATGTCGAAGCCGAACACGGTCAGGATGCCTGCCAAGCCCCACAAAACAACGGCAAATTCCAGCGAGGTAACGACCGAATTGACCATGCCGCGCACAAATTCTATGGTCGAGGCGATGAAATCCTGCGCGTCCTGTTGGATACGCTGGTCGATGTTGTCCGGTGCATGGTGGCGCATTTGCAGGCGGTAGTAGTTTTTGTCGGCAAGCCAGCGCGAAGTCAAAACTTCATTGAGCCGCTCCGACCATTTAATCGCCAAGCCTTGATCGAGAAAGTCGTTGACGACATTGTTAAACGCCCGTATCAGCACCACGCCCGCGTTCATCGCTGCAAACATCCAAAACGCGGAGGCGTTCAAATCCTGCATCGAGTCGTAAAGCCCTTTGGACATAAAGGTACTCAATACATTCAGCCGCACTTCGGTCAGCAGCAGCGCAATCATCGCCGTAATCAGCAGCAATACTTTGACCGCGCTTTTTGGCGTCAGGCACAGCCGCAGGATATAGGCAAACTCACGCCCGAAGCGCGTTTCGCGTGCCAAAAACAGAATCACCGCCGAGGCGGCGGCGACCATCAACAAGGTCTGTAACAGCCAAGACGGCGTGGAATAAAGCTCGATTTGCCATTTTTGCATGGAGTGTTCTCTGAAAGGATGTAAAGGCCGTCTGAAAGGACGGTAAATTTATTTGACTATGGTAACTGTAATAATAGTTTTCTGAACTGTTGTATTTTTGTATTTACAAACGGTTCTTATTTGTTTTTGTGGAAAGCAGAAATCTTATCAAATATAATCGCAAAACCAAATTACTTTGTAATTTTTTACTCGATATAAGAATTATTAATATTTCAAACCAGAAGGTATTTTATGAACAGCAAATTAGCCCTGATGCCGCTTGTGGTTGCAAGCGCATTCGCTTACGCCGCCGATGAAGCCACCTCTGCTCCCGAAGCATATGCAGAAGTGCAGGAAGTCAAAGTCCACGCCGACGCCAAACGCGTGAAGGCCGCACGCTCGTATTCTATTGCCAGTGACGGCGATATGCGCGACCGTGTGAATTTGGGTGTGTTGGGTAAAGCCAATGCCTTTACCGCTCCGATTACCGTGGTCAATTACGACGAAAAAGCCCTCAACAATACCGAAGCGCGTACTTTGGTGGATGCCGTAGCGAAAAAAGACGCTTCGACTTGGCAGTTTGGCGGTGAAAGCAACACCTTGACCGGCCTGTATTTCCGCGGTTATCAGCTTGATGCGCGCCAATTCAGCGTCAACGGTTTGGCAGGTATGTACGGCACGCAAGGCACGGCCAGCGTACATGTCGGTTCCGCGCAACTGATTAAAGGCGCATCCACTGCCGTAAACGGTATGGACCCTGAAGGCGCGGTATCCGGTTCCGTCAACATCGAAACCAAAAAAGCCGCCGATGAAGGCAACCGCAAAATCGGTTTGGGCTGGTTCAGCAACAACCGTGCCCAAGGCACATTCGACTTGGGTCAACGCTTCGGCGAAAACAAAGAATTCGGTGTGCGCGCCAACGGCAAACTGCGCCACGGTGACACCCCGCGCGACGGTTACAGCGAGGACAACAAAGAATTTGCTTTGAATACCGACTACCGCGGCGAAAAACTGCGCGTGGCGTTCGATTCCATCTACGCGAAACGCAAAACCAATGGCGGCCGCGCGCGTATGCAGGACATTCAAAACCTGCAAGGCCGTCTGTTTGATGCACCTGACGGTAAAACCAACCTGCTGCCTTCTTGGAACTGGCAAAACACCGTCGGTCAAACCAATATGCTGACGTTTGAATGGGATGCGTTTGACAATGCACAGATTACAGGCGGTATCGGCTACAACAAGGCGCGTTATTACGGCACGCTGATTTCTCCAACTATTTGCGGCAAAGATGGCGCAAGCAGCCAAACCGCAACCTGCTCAAGTGCCAACCAATACCACACAGGTACGGCACGCCTGACCGACCAATATTTCCGTACTTTGAGTATGAATTTATCCGCGCGCGGCGAATTTGAAACCGGCCCGGTAACGCATAACTGGAGTACTGCTTTTGACCGTGTCATTCGTCAGCGTGCGACTGTCCGTGGTTCGGCTGCAGGTAAAAGCCGCGTTGAGGTTGATGCAAACGGCAATATTGAAAATCAACTGGCTTCTTTTGTTCCTAATTACGCGACAGACTGGGAAGGCTCAGCAAACCTGGATGCCAATATCAAAGTCAACAGCTTGGCCTTGTCCGATACACTGGGCTTTGCCGACAATAAATACCGCCTGACGCTGGGCGGACGTTTCCAAGCAGTTGAATACACCAATAAAAAAGAAGGTCAAAGCGGAGATTCCAAACGCTTCAGCCCGATGCTGATGGCTGCATGGGTACCGCAACCTGACTTGGTCGTGTACGGCAACTACATGGAAGACTTAGAGCCTGCCGACATCAAAACCGATGATGACGGCCATACCACCATGTCCAAACCACGTGTCAGCCGTCAGTTTGAAGTGGGCGTGCGTAAAAACTGGGGCAATTTCGTAACCACGTTAAACGCGTTCCAAATCAAACGTCCGGGCTACTGGCGCGGTCAGACAACCACCAAGACAATAAATGGGGTAACAACAACAACGCTGACCTATGGCAACAATTCCGCTTTTGCCCGTTCCGGTGCTGCGGCAGGCGACGAACAAGGCATGGAACGTAGCCGCGGTATCGAGTTCAACACCTACGCGAATTTGCTCAACAATACTTTGCGTCCGACTTTGGGTCTGATGTATCTGCAATCGACCGTGAAAGACTATCCAAATTCACGCGATATGCTGGTCAGCGGCGTACAAGTTGCCAACCCGCGCGTAATTGCCAAAGCAGGCGTTGAATGGGATACCCCGTTTGCCAAAGGCTTGACCTTGAACGGTAATGTTTCGTATTTCGGCAAGTCTTACCAAGACACGCAAAAACAATACGCTTTCCCATCTTACACTTTGGTTGACGTAGGCGCGCGCTACAAAACCAAGCTCGGCAAAAATACTTTGACCGTCAGCAGCTCGGTAGAAAACCTGTTCAACAAAAACTACTGGCAGGTACAACGCGGCCAATACGACCGCAGCTTCGCCGTTGTCGGTATGCCGCGTACTTATTGGCTGAAAGCGGAATTGGATTTCTAATCTGATTTCGGTTTGACCGTAATAGCAGGCCGTCTGAAAAGGAATGATAAAAAGCAAAAATTTGTTTTTTATCCCTTTTCAGACGGCCTGATTTGATTGCCTTATGTTTTTTGCTTGAAAAATCTTACATGTTTTTTATGGATTTCACGCGAAACAAGGTTAATATTCCATTTTCACAATACATCATTCGAGAAGACATATGAAAAAATCCATCAAACTGACCCTGTGCGCCCTCGCACTCTCACTTTCCGTGCAAGCGCAAGCGGTTACCCATGCTGTGATTGAAACCAATATGGGCAACATCCAACTGGAGCTGGATGAAGCCAAAGCACCGAAAACCGTGGCAAACTTTGTCAATTATGCCAAAAAAGGTTTTTACGACAACACGATTTTCCACCGCGTTATCGACAATTTTATGATTCAAGGCGGCGGATTTACCGAGAAAATGGTTCAAAAATCCACCGATAAAGCCATCAACAACGAAGCATACAACGGCTTGAAAAATAACGTCGGCACCATCGCCATGGCGCGTACGGGCGATCCGAATTCAGCAACCAGCCAGTTCTTTATCAATACAGCCGACAATGACTTTTTGAATTTCAAAAGCAAAACCCCTCAAGGCTACGGCTATGCCGTTTTCGGTAAAGTCACTTCCGGCATGGACGTGGTCCGTAAAATCAGCAAAGTGAAAACAGCGACACGCGGCTATCATCAAGACGTTCCAACCGAAGCCGTGATTATCCGTAAAGTCAGCATCAAATAATTTTGATTGTTTGAACCCAAACAACAGGCCGTCTGAAACATTCAGACGGCCTGAATTTATTTATTTGATAATAAGCGGCAATTTGGGCGATAATTCAGCATCTACCATTTAAGGAGTCGATTATGCAAACCCGCCTGCCTTTTTTCAGCGTTGTCCGTGTCAGCGGCGAAGACAGAGCTTCATTTCTTCATGGTCAATTATCCAACGATATTAATAATTTAGCTTCTGGTCAAGCATGTTATGCTACATACAATACGCCTAAAGGCCGTGTGTTGGCCAATATGTTGGTCGTCAATCGCGGAGAAGATTTACTGTTGGTCATGGCTCAAGATTTGACCGAAGCCATCGTCAAACGCCTGAGAATGTTTGTCTTGCGTGCAAAAGTCGTCTTCGAGCTGATGCCTGATTTAGCAGTAAGCGGCGAGTTGGCAGACAATGCAGAACCTCATCCTGCTACCGAACCGCAACTGTCTTTTTCAGCCCAAATTCAAGAAAACACCGTAGAAATTGCCTTGCCGCACACAGGCCGTCTGAAAATTTCAGTAGCCGAAAACGCAGCCGAATATAAGGCAGGAGCCGAAAACGCATGGAACCTGCATGAAATCCGCAGCGGCTATCCGTGGATTTGCGCCTCAACCAAAGAAGCGGCTGTTGCTCAAATGCTCAACCAACACATCATCGGCGCAGTCCATTTCCGTAAAGGCTGCTACCCCGGCCAAGAAATTATCGCCCGCGCCCAATACCGAGGCCAAGTCAAACGCGGTCTGGCCGTATTAAGCGGCGATTCTTTAGAAGCCGCCGGTATTGCCATCAAAGTCGGCGAGGAAGAAGCAGGCGTTATTCTTAATACTGCACTCACAGAGCAAGGCAGCCTCAGCCTCGCCGTTATCAAGTTTTCCGCCGCAGAAGCAGCATTGACCGATGCAGACGGCAGTGCTTTGAAACAGGAAGAACTGTTTTTTACGGTTGAGAAGGAATAATTAGCTTTAATATTAAAGATTCAAATAAAAGGGCGTGTGTGAATTACGCCCTTTTAAAATTTATTTAAAAATTTGATTTGCTACATCTCGAGAGAAATTTTTACCTGCACGATAATCGCTACTTGTTTTAGAAATGGTTGCACTGTATCTGCCATCATTGGAAAAAACAAATTTATGATGTTTCCCTTCATCTGAATGTTCAAACCCTAGATTTTTTAACTCCTCTAAAGTCTTAGGAGTCATTTTTTGATAATCATTCATAATACGTTTAAGTCTATCTTGTTTCATGATTCGAAGATCTTTTTTTTCATCTAATTTATTATGATTAAATAAGTCATACAATATATGATATTTTCTAGAATCCTCTTTTGTGTTATTTTCTAAAGTATACTTTAAAGCATCTACTACAAAACTTCGGATTTCATAATCGTATAAATCTTGTTCGTTTCCATAGTTTAAGACTCCTTGGGAGCGACTAAAATTAGTAGAATTTAATCTTCGATTCTCTGCTTCTAGCTTTGCAATTTCTTTATTTGCCTCTTCTAGTCTTTCTTCTTTGATTCTTAATTCATCATCAAATGCATTAATATATTCTTCCACATTTACATCAGTAGAATTTTTTCTTAATTGATCAATTCTTTGTTTTGAAATACATTCTTTTAAATATAACCAATTGCATTGTGTTGTCTGTCTTTTGTTTAGTAATGCTTGAATAATATCTTCTTGAATATTACGTTCCAGCTTATTCGGTGTATTAATAGAATCAGTAAGGAAATATGATTTTCGTCCATTTTGAGGCCAGTAAACGCCAATTGTACCATTAAATACATTTTTAGCATTTGAGAGGCTTCTTAATTTCATAGAGAATTTACGGCTTGGTTCTACAATTACATGCGCATTTCCAGAAAGATTTTTAGCAATTTTTTTGTAATCTATTAGATGTTGATTTAATTCAGGATCATAGCTGATGTAGACAATAGGCAAAATATTTTCTGCTGCATCTTGAATCAATGCTGCAGCGATTTCCTCTTCACCTTCTTTTAAAAGAATTGCCTTATCTGAGACAGGAATTTGTCCATCCATACCTCCACTATATTCTTTTAGAATTTGTTTAATAATATATGGCTTTTTAGCCTTAGGTATTTGTAAGGAGGCTTGAGATAGTTCGCAACTTAATTGAATACTAATAAAATGTTGGTTATGATTTTTAGACGAAACAATAGTTGTCACCCAAGTAGTATTATCTTCGTCTTGTTTTGAGAATCTAATCCCCCCAATTGAAGAAGATATATTTGGAAAATTTGCATATCCAAATTCTACTTTTTCATTTCCTTTTTCAATAATTTCATCAGTTTTGTCAAGTAGTCCATTAAAGTCATCTTTTGATAAGGTGTAATGCTTGCTACCAATAATCCAATCGCACGCTAATTGCAAAATTTTTTTTACTTCTAAATTATCAGGTAATGGAAATTCAAAAGAGTGAATTAGCATATGTATCCCTTTATTATTAAGAAAATATTACAATGCCAATCAAATGGTAATTTTTGATTGGCATATTTAAAATTCATTAATTTAGATTAAATAAGTTTTTCATTTACCCAATTTTCGATGCTTACCAGCATTTCAGGCAATTTGTCGGCATCTGTGCCGCCGGCTTGCGCCAAGTCAGGACGGCCGCCGCCTTTGCCGCCGACTTGTTCGGCTGCAAATTTAACCAGATCGCCTGCTTTGACTTTAGCAGTCAACGGTTTGGATACGCCGGCGCATAGGGAGACTTTGCCGTCGTTGACTGCGGCGAGCAATACGATGGCTTGTTCTGATTTGCCGGTCAAGTCGGTCACGATTTCGCGCAGGGCGGCGGCATCGGCTTCGATTTGTGCGGCAACGAGTTTGGCTGAACCCAAGTCTTTTGCATCGTCCAAGAGTTTGGCGCCTGCATGGACGGCGAGTTCGGCTTTGGCGCGTGCCAATTCTTTTTCCAATGCTTTGGCGTGTGTTGCGCCTGCTTGGATTTTCGCCAGTACGTCTTTTTCGGTTTGGGCTTTGGTTTCGGCAATAATGTCTTTCACCAAACGCTCTTGTTCTTGCGCCCATTTGAGTGCGTTCAGGCCGGTGATGGCTTCGATACGGCGTACGCCTGCGGCAATACCGCCTTCGCTGATAATTTTGAAGAGGCCGATGTCGCCGGTGCGTGAAACGTGTGTACCGCCGCACAATTCGGTAGAGAAACCGCCCATTTGCAGTACGCGTACTTCGTCGCCGTATTTTTCGCCGAAGAGCATCATCGCGCCGGTTTTTTGGGCATCTTCCATGCTCATAATGGCTGCGTTGACGGCAACGTTGGCCAAAATGGCTTCGTTGACTCGGCGTTCTACTTCGGCGATTTCTTCGGCAGTGACCGCTTGAGGATGGGAAATGTCGAAACGGGTGGATTCGGCGGTAACCAAAGAGCCTTTTTGTTCAACGTGTTCGCCCAATACGTCGCGCAGGGCTTTGTGCATCAAGTGGGTCGCGCTGTGGTTGCGCATATTGGCATTGCGGATTTCGTCATCCACTTTGGCGGTAACGCTGTCGCCGACTTTCAGACGGCCTGAAGTCTGTACGCCGAATTGGCCGAATACGGCCGCTTTGATTTTTTGGGTATCGCGTACTTCAAAGCGGTTTTCGCCTGCGAAGATATAGCCGACGTCGCCGACTTGGCCGCCGGATTCTGCATAGAACGGGGTAAAGTCGATAACGACGGCACCTTCGTCGCCTTCGTTCAATTCGTTGACTTGCTCGCCGTTTTTGTAGAGGGCGAGGACTTTGGATTCGGTTTGGCGTTCGCTATAACCTTTAAACTCGGTGTCCTGACCTTCGTAAGGCAGTTGAGCGTTGGCTTTGAAGCTTTGTGCGGCGCGTGCGCGTGTGCGTTGGGCTTCCATCTCACGCTCGAAGCCTGCTTCGTCCAGTTCGATGCCCAGTTCGCGCGCCATGTCGGCGGTTAGGTCGTAGGGGAAACCGTAGGTGTCGTAGAGTTTGAAGATGTGTTCGCCGCCGATAACGAGTTTGCTGTTGGCGATGTTGTCCATCAAGTAGGTATTCAAGGCTTCGGCAAACGGTTTTTTCGCGTCGGGAATATGGGCGGTTTCCAAAGCAGCCTGCAAATCGATATACATGCCTTCGTTCAGGCTGCCTGAAACTCGAGGACGGATAACGATTTGCTTTTTGCTCGGAGCAACACGGGAAGCGGCGGTAAATTCCACACCATCTGCGGTTTTCAATGTCAGAGGTTTGCCTACACCGTCTTGCGGCAACAAGCTTTCCAGTTTCAGGAATTTCATGCCGTTGAGCACTTGGTTGAACAAGCCCATGCCTTTTTCCAGCGTTTCGCCGAAGCGGCTTTCTTCCGCGCGCAAGGCTTCCATAATCTGTGTCTGTTTCTCTTTCAACTCAGGATACGCGGCGCCCATTTCTTTCACCAAATCGGGCACGAGTTTGTAGAAAAACGCCTGTTTCTGGCCTAGTTTGTAACCGTGGCGCACGGCGCGGCGGATGATGCGGCGCAATACGTAGCCGCGGCCTTCGTTGGAAGGCAAGACACCGTCTGCAATCAGGAAGGAGCAGGATCGGATGTGGTCGGCGATGACTTTCAGGCTGGGTTCTTCCATGCTGAAAGCTGCGCCGGTTTCGCGGGCAACGGCTTTGAGCAGGTCTTGGAACAAGTCGATTTCGTAGTTGCTGTGAACATGCTGCATGACGGCGGCCATGCGCTCCAAGCCCATGCCGGTATCGACGGAAGGCTTAGGCAGTGGATTCATATTGCCTTGTTCGTCGCGGTTGAACTGCATAAATACGCAGTTCCAAATTTCAATCCAGCGGTCGCCGTCTTCTTCAGGGCTGCCCGGAATGCCGCCCCAGATTTCTTCGCCGTGGTCGTAGAAAATTTCGGAGCAAGGGCCGCAAGGGCCGGTGTCGCCCATTTGCCAGAAGTTGTCGGATGCGTATTTCGCACCTTTGTTGTCGCCGATGCGGACGATGCGTTCGGCAGGCATACCGATTTCGTTCAACCAGATGTTGTAGGCTTCGTCGTCTTCTGCGTAAACGGTTGCCAACAGTTTGTCTTTAGGGATGTTCAACCATTCGGGGGAAGTCAGGAATTCCCAAGCGAAGTGGATGGCATCGCGTTTGAAGTAGTCGCCGAAGGAGAAGTTGCCCATCATTTCAAAGAAGGTATGGTGACGGGCAGTGTAGCCGACGTTTTCCAAGTCGTTGTGTTTGCCGCCTGCGCGTACGCATTTTTGCGCGGTAGTGGCGCGGTTGTAGGGGCGTTTGTCAAAGCCGAGGAATACGTCTTTAAATTGGTTCATGCCTGCGTTGGTAAACAGCAGGGTCGGGTCGTCGTGTGGCACGAGCGAGGAGGAGCGGACGATGGTGTGGCCTTTAGATTCGAAAAATTTCAGGAATTTTTGGCGTAGTTCGGTGGTTTTCATAATGTCTCGATAAATTTTTTACAAGGATTTCAGACGGCCCGGACGGCACGTTGAGATTAAAAACGAATGGGCGTTATCTTACCGCAAAACCATATTTCAAGCTATCGGCAGAAAGGTTTTAAGTTGGCGGCAAGCTGTCTTTCAGACGGCTTCAAGCGGGTCGATATCTTTTAGCAATGAAGCCTATCCGCCCCGGCTTGCCTGCTTTATAATGCCTTTCTCTTTTCAACCGGATACGCAAGGAATGATAATGGCCAAACATCTGCCCCTCATCGTACTGACTGCGCTGGCATTGGCCGGCTGCGGCGGCTCGGACAAAACTTCTGCCGACAAGGCGGCGCAAACCGATAATCAAAAGGTATTGAGCATTTACAACTGGTCGGAATATGTCGATCCCGAGACGGTTGCCGCATTTGAGAAAAAACACGGTATCTCAGTAACTTATGATGTATATGACAGCGATGAAACGCTGGAGAGCAAGGTGTTGACCGGCAAGTCGGGTTACGACATCGTGGGTCCATCCAATGCGTTTGTCGGTAGGCAGATTAAGGCAGGTGCGTATCAGAAAATCGACAAATCCCTGATTCCCAACTATAAAAACTTGAATCCTCAGTTGATGAAGCTGATGGAAGGCGTTGATCCGAACCACGAATATGCCGTTCCGTTTTATTGGGGGACTAACACTTTTGCCATCAATACCGAGCGTGTGAAAAAGGCTTTGGGTACGGACAAACTGCCGGACAATCAATGGGATTTGGTGTTTAACCCCGAATACACGTCCAAACTCAAGCAATGCGGCATCAGCTATTTGGACAGCGCGGCAGAGATTTATCCTATGGTATTGAATTATATGGGTAAAAATCCAAACAGCAGTGAAACGGTGGATATTAAGGCGGCTACGGAAGTCTTGAAGAAAAACCGTCCGTACATCAAGCGTTTTACCTCGTCCGGTTTTATCGATGATTTGGCGCGCGGCGATACTTGCGTAACAATTGGTTTTGGCGGCGATTTGAACATTGCCAAACGTCGTGCCGAAGAAGCGGGCGGCAAGGAAAAAATCCGTGTGATGATGCCGAAAGAAGGCGTGGGAATTTGGGTGGATTCGTTTGTGATTCCGAAAGATGCCAAACACGTGGCCAATGCCCATGCGTATATCAATGATTTCTTAGATCCTGAAGTTGCGGCGAAAAACGGCAATTTTGTTACTTATGCGCCGTCCAGCAAACCAGCTCAGGAGCTGATGGATGAAGAGTTTAGAAACGACAATACGATTTTCCCGACTGATGAAGATTTGAAAAACAGCTTTATCATGGTGCCTATTCAACCTGCGGCGTTGAAATTTATGGTCCGCCAATGGCAAAGCGTGAAAGCAGGGACATAAGCTGATTTAAACGTATTAAGGCCGTCTGAATGGTGTAATCGAAATCCTTGATTTCGTTTTACGGCTGTTCAGACGGCCTTTGGTTTGTGTCAGATTGGCTTGGACGGTTTAAAAACAAAGGGCGTGTCTATCAATCACGCCCTTTGTGTTTGTTTCAGACGGCCTTAGAATTTCACGCCTTTATGCAGGGCAACAATGCCTGCGCTCATGTTGTGGTAATCCACGCTGTCGAAGCCTGCATCCAGCATCATTTGCTTCAAGGTTTCTTGGTCGGGGTGCATACGGATGGACTCGGCGAGGTATTGGTAGCTGTCGGCATCTTTGGCAATCAGTTTGCCCATAATCGGCAACAGTTTGAAAGAGTAGAGGTCGTACACGCCTTCCAAAGGTTTGTACACTTTGGAGAATTCCAACACCAGCAGGGTGCCGCCCGGTTTTAATACGCGGTACATTTCTTTCAGCGCGGCATCTTTGTGCGTCATGTTGCGCAGGCCGAATGCGACGGAAACCAGATTGAAATAGTTGTCGGGGAACGGCAATTTTTCAGCATCTGCCAATGATACGGGCAGAATCATGCCTTCGTTGAGCAGGCGGTCGCGGCCGACGGTCAGCATGGAGGAGTTGATGTCTGTCAGCCAAACTTCGCCTTCTTTGCCCACACGTTTTGCCCAGCCTCGGGACAAATCACCTGTACCGCCGGCGATGTCCAATACTTTGTCGCCTTTTTTCAGACGGGCGGTATTGATTGTGAAATGTTTCCAAACGCGGTGCAGACCGCCGGACATTACGTCATTCATAATGTCGTAGTTTTTTGCCACGGAGTGGAAGACTTCGGCAACTTTGCCTGCTTTTTCGTCTTCGTCAACGGTAGTGAAGCCGAAATGGGTTTTGTGGTCGCTCATAGTGTCTGCCTTCTTAAAATAATACGGATTCAGGTATCGAATACGTCGAAATCGCCAACCACTTTCGACGCGGGAAATATAGTTTGTGCCTGCCGCTCCAGCATCAGGCGTTGTTCTTCTTCGGTATAACGTGCGCTGATGTGGGTCAGGTAAAGTTGTTTCACATTGGCCTGTAAAGCCAGCTTGGCTGTATCGGCTACGGTCGAATGGAATACTCGTTCCACTGTCTCTTCATCGCCTGCGGAAAAGGTTATACACCAAAACGTCTGCGTTTTGTACGGAGCATGCTGCACGCGGACGGGCTTGGGTATCGCCGAAAATGGCCACTTTTTGGCCTTTTTTGGGCGGAGAGAGGATCAATGGTTCTTCCGTCATTCAAGCTTACGGTCTCGCTTTTTTTTTCAGACGGCCTTTCCGCCACAGCCGCCGCTACCGCAGGAATGTGTATGTTTGGGTTTTAAATCTTCGGCACTTGGCGTTCTGGACGCACCGGCTTTTTCGAGGCGGTCGAGATAGTCTTGCCAAAGCGCGTCTTGATTGTGCGCCAGTCGGTAGAGATAGTCCCAATCGTAAAGGCCGCTGTCGTGGCCGTCTGAAAAAGTAATTTTCAAGGCGTATTGACCGACGGGGTCTAAATCGGTAATGCTGACTTCGGCTTTGCCTGTTTGCAAAACATCTTGACCGGCACCGTGTCCGCGCACTTCCGCGCTGGGCGAGTACACGCGCAGGTATTCGGCAGGAAGGCTCTTGGCACCGTCAACATAGACCAAAGTCAGTACGCGCCGCTCTTTTTGGAGGCGGATTTCTTGTGGGATTTTATCGGCTTGGGTCATGTCATGCTCCGTTCTTTTTACGCAAATAGGCAACGCGTACAGAAAAAATACCGCCAAGTACGGCAAACAGCACGATTGCGTAGAGTGAAAACCGTATCAGGCCCACTTGTGTGTCCGCCGTCAGCCCCAAGGGCAGCAACATCACGGCAACGAACAGTAAAAATGCGGCCAACATGGCGGCAATGCTGGCAAAGGCATAGCGGGTATTGGCTGCTGTTTGCGGATGTTTGGTCATATTGGATAGCTTGCCGTAGGGTAATGAGGCGGTATTTTATCAGTTTTTTGGTGCTTCATGCCGTCTGAAAACGGCTTTATTTCCATAAATAAAGTGTAATGGCGCGCCTGTCTTCGCCTTCGGGCATTAAGCGGATGCTGCTGCCTTTGCTTCCGTTGACACGGATAATGATACCGCCGGCCTGCCGCTCGATAATGTCGAGTTGGGTGTCGCGGTTCATGCGGTAGTTGTAGCGTTCACATTGTTTCAAGCACCAAAAATCCTGCCAATGGATAAAATATTTTTGTCCGGATTCGATGGCCAGCGTTTCGCCGCCTTTGACGATGAAGTAAGGGTAATCGGGTTTTTGCGTGCTGAATGTCCATTCGGCCGTTCTGTTTTTTCCGTTTTGACGGTATTGGAACACGGCACGGTAGTCGGTATCGTATTCCAATGGCTGTAAAGGAAACAGCGCGAATTGGCGTTCGGTCAGGAGGCGGTTTGGGTCATTATCTTTATCTAAGATTTTGACGTCTTTGATTTCTTTTGTGTCCTGATACAGTTTGAACGAACGCATTCTGACCGGGGGTGATTGTTCGGAGAAGGCGATGCTGACTGGATTGCCGGTCATTTCATAATGCGGCATAGGGTCGGGACGCTCACCATGGAAAACCGGCGAAGCGAAATTGCCTTGCGGATAGGTGATGTAAGGCCGGGTTTTGCGGTTGGAGATTTCATCTGCATAAACAATGGCATGACCATGACAGGCATCTTGATAAAACGAGCGGCTGAGGTCGGATAAAGGGCGGTTTTTTTGGCAGAGGCTGTTGAATCTGCTGTCGCCCTGATTGATGCTCAACGCGATTTGTTTGCCTTGAGATTCAAACGCCGCACCGGCCTCGTCGATATTTTGATCGAGCAAGGAGAAACGGTGGTAAATTGCCGTCATCAGGTTGTCCAGCTGATGTTGGGCAGGTAGGTGGTCGTTGATTTTTTCGTTTGGCGGATGTTGGCCGGTACTGACGTTTTCATGCACGCCTTTATAGGCATAACCGGCTTTGCGCGTGCGGTCTGATGGGCGTGGACCTGTGTAAAAGGGATTGCGTGTATTGTGTTCGTCATGTCCGTCGTCAGGGTTTTGCAGCAGATAGCGGGCATGATTGCGCGCGGCGCGTTCGAGCGTGGCCGAGTGCGCCAGTGCGGGCAGATTGGCTGAGGCGCGGAGGAAGTTTAAATACGCCAAGGCGTCAAAATCGGCAACGGCAGTACGATTTTGCGGCGCTTGGGCGTAGATGAGCTGGTCTTCGGAATAGCGGTGGGTTTCGTAGTATTGGAATATGCCGAGGGCGACGGCAAAACCGCCCAGCCAGTAAAGAATGTGTTTCATTATATATGCTGCGTTCAGACGGCCTTGAGCTACGGCTTTTTCCCCTTGAGACTCATGCCGCTGAATGATTATTTTGATAGCGGCTTGACTTGGAAAGCTTCAGGATGGGATTTGAAATATTCGACAGCGACAAACCCGCTGCCAATAATAATCAACAGGGCAATGGCCATGCCGATCATTGCTAAAATGAATTTGTCCATATTGGTCCGTTTGAATGAAGGCCGTCTGAAACACTTGAAAGCGTTCAGACGGCCTTAAAGTCAGGTTAATTAACGTTCGATTTGCGATACGTCGCGTACTGCGCCTTTGTCGGCGGAAGTCGCCATCGCGCCGTAAGCACGCAGGGCTGCGGAGACGTAGCGGTCGCGGTTTTCCGGTTTCCACGCTTTGCTGCCGCGTGCTTCTATTTCGGCACGGCGTGCGGCAAGCTCTTCATCGGAAATGACAAGGTGGATGCTGCGGTTTGGAATATCGATTTCGATGGTGTCGCCTTCGTGTACCAAACCGATGGCGCCGCCTTCTGCCGCTTCAGGCGAAGCGTGGCCGATGGACAGGCCGGAAGTGCCGCCGGAGAAGCGGCCGTCGGTCAGAAGGGCGCATTCTTTGCCCAAACCTTTGGATTTCAGGTAAGAAGTCGGGTACAGCATTTCTTGCATGCCCGGGCCGCCTTTAGGGCCTTCGTAGCGGATGATGACGATGTCGCCGGCGACGATTTGGTTGCCCAAAATACCTTCGACTGCGTCTTCTTGGCTTTCAAACACGCGGGCGCGGCCGGTAAATTTGAAGATGCTCTCATCCACGCCTGCGGTTTTCACCACGCAACCGCGTTCGGCGATGTTGCCGAACAATACTGCCAAGCCGCCGTCTTGCGAGTAGGCATGTTCGACATCGCGGATACAGCCTTTTTCGCGGTCGAGGTCGAGGGTTTTCCACATACGGTTTTGTGAGAACGCCTGAGTGGTGCGCACGCCGCCGGGAGCGGCTTTAAAACGCTCGATGGCGTGGGTGTTTTCAGGGTTGGTCACGTCCCATTTTTCAATCGCGTCTTTCAACGTCGGTGCGTGGATGGTGTACACGTCGGTGTGCAGTTTGCCTGCTTTGTCCAATTCTTTCAGGATGGCGAAAATGCCACCGGCGCGGTGCACGTCTTCCATGTAGTAGTCGTGGTTGTTTGGCGCGGTTTTGCAGATGCAAGGCACAATGCGGCTCAGGCGGTCGATGTCGGCCATTTTGAAATCGACACCGGCTTCGTTGGCAACGGCCAACAGGTGCAAAATGGTATTGGTAGAGCCGCCCATGGCAATATCCATGGTCATGGCGTTTTCAAACGCTTTTTTAGTGGCAATGCTGCGTGGCAACACGGTTTCGTCGTCTTGCTCGTAGTAGCGTTTGGTGATTTCGACAATCATGCGGCCGGCTTCGAGGAACAATTCTTTGCGGCCTGCGTGAGTTGCCAAGTATGAACCGTTGCCCGGCAGGGAAAGGCCGAGTGCTTCGGTCAGACAGTTCATGGAGTTGGCGGTAAACATACCGGAGCAGGAGCCGCAGGTCGGGCAGGCGTTTTGTTCGACTTCTTCGACTTGTTTGTCGCTGATGTTGTCGTCAGCCGATTCGATCATAGCGTCAATTAAATCCAAACGGCGTTCGGGCTGAATATTGGCCACGCCGATAACTTTACCGGCTTCCATCGGGCCGCCGGAAACGAAGATGGTCGGAATATTCAGGCGCATGGCGGCAATCAGCATGCCCGGGGTGATTTTGTCGCAGTTGGAAATGCACACCAGCGCGTCGGCGCAGTGGGCGTTGACCATGTATTCGATGGAGTCGGCAATCAAATCGCGGCTGGGCAGGGAGTACAGCATGCCGCTGTGTCCCATGGCGATGCCGTCGTCGATGGCGATGGTGTTGAATTCTTTGGCGATTGCGCCCGCTTTTTCAATTTCGCGGGCAACCAGTTGACCCATATTGTGCAGGTGTACATGGCCCGGGACGAATTGTGTGAAGGAGTTGGCAATGGCGATAATCGGTTTGCCGAAGTCGGTTTCCATGACGCCGGTCGCACGCCACAATGCGCGCGCGCCTGCCATATTGCGGCCGTGGGTAGAGGTTTTGGAGCGGTATTCAGGCATTTTTGTTCCTTTGTTTTATGCTGAGGCCGTCTGAAATAGGCTGGTTGGTTGGCGGCCTGTTGTAGAAATAACCCGGTATTTTATACCAATTACGAGCGATGAAGCACGCTATTTTGTAATAAAACTAAACTGTATTTGCTTCACCTGAATTTGCTGCTCATTCTTTCACTTTCAGACGGCCTGAAGTTTTCTTAGGATGAAACGTTATCTTTCTCAGTTGCAAAAGATGTTGGCATCAAAAAGTGATATGATAGGGAACTTCTCACATTTCTAAGGATAAGACGATGAAAAAAATCATGTTTGCATTGTGTTCGGCCATGTTGGCTTCTGCTGCGTCTGCCGCTGTTTATAAAGTGGACGAATTTCATGCCAATGCCCGTTTTGCCATCGACCATTTCAACACCAGCACCAACGTCGGCGGTATTTATGGTTTGACCGGCAATTTGGAATTTGACCGTGCCAAACGCCAAGGCTCAATCGATATCGTATTGCCTTTGTCCAAACTGCAAACCGGTTCAGATCGCTTTACTCAACATTTGAAATCTGCCGATATTTTCAATGCAGACAAATACCCTGAAATCCGTTTTGTATCCACCAAATTCAATTTCAACGGCAAAAAACTGCTTTCCGTTGACGGCAATCTGACCATGAGCGGCAAAACTGCGCCGGTGAAACTCAAAGCCGACAAATTCAACTGCTACCAAAGCCCGATGTTAAAAGCAGAAGCGTGCGGCGGCGACTTCAGCACCACCATCGACCGTACCAAATGGGGCTTGGATTATTTGGTTAGTGCCGGTATGAGCAAAAAAGTTAACATCAATATCCAAATCGAAGCAGTGAAACAATAATCCTGCTTGATTTCAAAATAAAGGCCGTCTGAACGGAATCTGTTCAGACGGCCTTATGATTAAAGACGTTTAGGATTCTTTAATTTTATCGGCTTTGGCTGCCCAATAAGTTGCCAAAAGCGAGCCGGAGATATTGTGCCACACGCTGAACAATGCGCTGGGAACGGCGACAACCGGCGCGGCGGCAAAGTGTGCGGCGGCAAGGGCTGCGCCTAAGCCTGAGTTTTGCATACCGACTTCGATGGCCAGCGTTTTTTGTGCATCATAAGGCAGGCCGGTCCATTTGGCGGCAAAGAAGCCGAGCAGATAGCCGATACCGTTGTGAAGTACGACAACGGCAAAAATTAACAGGCCGCTTTCAATAATCTTGCCTTTGCTGGCACCGACAACCGCGCCGATAATCAGTACAATGGCGGCAACGGAAACCAGTGGCAGCGCGTCGGTCAGTTTTTCAGTTTTGTTGCCCAAGACTTTATGGACAATCAAGCCCAAAACGATGGGGAACAAAACCATTTTGACGATGGACATCAACATACTGCCCGCTTGTATTTCCAGCATTTCACCGGCAAGCATCAGGAAGATAGCGGGGGTCAGCAATGGGGAAATCAGGGTGGAAACCGATGTAACGGCAACCGACAAAGCCACATTGCCGCGCGCCAGATAAGTCATTACATTGGAAGCCGTACCGCCCGGGCAGCAGCCGACCAAAATCACACCGACCGCGATTTCGGCAGGCAGGTTCAACAGCTTGGCCAGCAGATAGGCGGTTGCAGGCATGATGGCGAATTGGGCAATCACGCCGATAATGACGGCTTTGGGATGTTTGAACAAAATGTCAAAGTCGGAGGGTTTAAGGGTCAAGCCCATACCGAACATGATGATGCCCAGAAGCCAAGGAATGTAAGGGCCGACCCATTTGAAGGTATCGGGTGCGAAAAAAGCGATACCGGCAAAGAGCGCAGCCCAAAGGGAAAATGTTTTTCCAATAAAGTTGCTGATTTTATTGAGGATACTCATGATAATATGTTGTGAAGTTGTTTTTAAGGGAAGTCAAGGATACACGTCTTAACCTTAATTTGCAAAATGACTTAAAAATAAACCAGGCCGTCTGAAAATAGAGATTGATTTTCAGACGGCCTGCAATTTGTATTTATGATATAGACGGCATTATTCTTTTGATAAAATATTGCGCAGCCATCGGGCGGCAGGTGCGATTTCTCCGGCAAGCATACCGGTTTCGATTTGGCTGCTGTGTTTGATGACATCGGCTGCCGCTCCGTGCAGCCATACGCCTGCGCAGGCGGCTTGGAATACCGGAATGCCTTGTGCCAGTAGGCTGCCGATAATGCCGCTCAAGACATCGCCGCTGCCGGCGGTGGCCAAACCGGCATTGCCGCTGGTGTTGGTATAGGTCATGCCGTCAGTTGCGGCAACTAATGTATGATGGCCTTTCAATACGACAGTCGCGCCATATTTTTGGCTGATTTCGGTTACGGCTTTGGGTCTGTCGGCTTGAACTGATTGGGTATTGGTACCGAGTAGGCGGGCGGCTTCGGCCGGATGGGGTGTCAGGACGATATGTTTGTACGATTTGAGGCGTTCGGCCAATTCGGAAGAGTGGGCAAGCAGTGTCAAAGCATCGGCATCGAGCAATAAAGGCTGGTCGTGGTGTGTAGACAGGATTTGGGGCAGCAGCTGCTCTGATAATCCGTCCAAGCCAAAGCCACAACCGATTACGCGTGCGCTGACATCGTTGCGCTCCATTAGTTGGGTCGCAGTGGCGAGCATGATTTCAGGGCGTTCGGGAATGATGGCAAAAGGCAGCGTGGCTTGGTTGAAGCCCGCCCAAACCTTGCCGCACCCTTGATACATGGCGGCTGTGGCTGCCAAAACCACCGCGCCGCTCATTCCCGTTGCGCCGCCGATAATGGCAAGCGTGCCGTATGTGCCTTTGTGCGATTCTTGGGCGCGGGGGCGGAATACGTCGGGAAATGCTAAGGCCGTCTGAAAAGCTTGAAACGATTCGGGAAGCGTGTAGATGGGCTGCATGGCGTAATCTTCCAAGATAAGAAATTTAATTTTAAATCAGAAAGTAAAAGGTAATGAAGCAAAAAATAAAAGTTTGGGACGCACCTACGCGCCTGTTCCATTGGCTCTTGGTGTTATTGATGGGTTTTATGTGGTACAGCGCAACCCAAGGCGGCGATATGCTGGTATGGCACTTGCGTGGCGGCTTGTTAATGCTGGCGTTGGTGGTTTTCCGCTTGTGCTGGGGAATTTGGGGTAGTGATACGGCAAAATTCAGCCGATTTGTGCGCCCGTTTTCCGAAATCCGCCGCTATACGCAAGGTCAGATGTCTGAACACGAATTGGTCGGTCACAATCCTTTGGGCGCGCTGATGGTCATCGCTTTATTGGCCGCCTTGGTTTTTCAGACGGCCACAGGCTTATTTGCCGCCGATGAAAATACATTTACCAATTCCGGCTTTTTTAATCATTTGGTCAGCGAACACGCCGGTACGCTGGCGCGAAAAATCCATGTCAATTTCTTTAATGTCTTAGCTGTTTTGGCGGGCGTACATATTGCGGCTGTTTTGCTGTATCGCTTTGTGAAAAAACAGGATTTGATTACGCCGATGATTAACGGCTTTAAAACCATCGATGCCAAGCAGCCTAAATTGGCCGGAATGGGACAACTGTTTGCCGCTTTGTCGGTGGCGATTGTTTTAGTGTGCGCAGTATGGATGTTGCGCGGTTGATGTTTTAAGGCTGATACCTAAAACAAACCGACCCCGATAGCTGAAATGGCTGTCGGGGTCGGTTTATTTTTAGGGTTTAAAAGATGATGTTCAGACGGCCTTAACGCAGCGCAAGATGCTGTGGCCGCGGCCGATGCCGTCTGAAACTTCCGCTACTTTCAATCCGGCTTTTTCGACGCAACGGATTAGGTCTTCGGAGTGGAAGATTTTGCTGTTGCCGTTGGCCATGGCAGTGAAATACAGGCTGGTCATGGTCAGGCAGTAGGCGGCGGTTTCGTAGCGTTGTCTGTCCCAGAAAGGCTCCATGATGTAGAGGCTGGTGTTTTCGCTCATGGATGCAGCGGCGCGTTGAAGAATGCTGGTGGCTTGTTCCTCGGTGAAACAGTCTAGGAATTGGCTCATCCAAATCGCGTCAAAACCGGTTGGGAACGGAATCTCAGGATCAAGCAGGTTGGCCGGATGGGCGTGGATACGGTCCGCGCCGTTTTTGCCTTTAGTCGCTTCGCGCATCAAGCCGATTTGTTGCGGCAGATCCATGATGGTTACTTCGACTTCGGCATTGTGGTTGACACATTGCTCCGCCCAGCGGCCGGTATTGCCGCCGACATCAAGCAGTTTTTTAACCGGCTTGGCGAACACGGTGTTCAGTGCTTCGGCGAAGGAGTTGTCGGAATAATAATGGTCGAATGCAAACCATTTTTCCTGCGCGATGCTTGGCAATGAAGACAGGCCTTCGTAAATGGTCGGCCAGTCGCCGAATACTTTCAGGCCTTCGGGTTTGCCCGTTTGCAGGGTTTTTTCCAAGTCAAACATGCCTTGGTAGCAGATTTCTTGCGTGAAATCCATATTGACGCGGGCCATTTTGTCTTTGAGGACAAACCAACCGGCCTTGCTGATGAAATAGCGGTTGTCGCGAGTCAAGACAGTGCCGATAGACAGTGAAGCTTCCAGCAGGACTTGTGCCGCGTAGTTGCTGATTTTCGCTTTTTCAGCAATTTCGGCTTGAGTGAGGCCGTCTGGATGGTCGTTCAGCAAGTCCAGAATGCCAAATTTCACCATCAGGCGGGAAACTTGGAACACAATCGGTGCAAAAGCGATTTCTTGAGCCAGACGTTGAGCCTCGCCTGCGGACTGGTGTTCGTAAGAATAGCGTTGTTCTAGGGCAGGGAAGAGTTGCATATTGTTGGTTTTCCACTAAAAAGTTAATAAGTATATTCAGACGGCCTCAAACACAATCCGTCCTGATGCACACGGATGCTCTCCGTTGTTGATTTTAAAACTCAGTTTATTTTTACCTTCATCGTATTTCAGCTCCACCGACACTTCATCGTGAGGACGGATAAACTGCTGATATTTTAGATTTTCGATGCGGATAACGCGCTGTTTACTCCATGGCTTGGGCGCGATCAGGTTGCGCACCCACTGCAGCTCGACCACGCCGGGAACCAGCGGGAAGGTGGCAAAATGGCCGCCGAAATAAACCAAATCCAAAGGCACGCGCCCGATAAAGGTTTCGGTATTGGTTTCATCGTCAGATGATGTTTTTGACCAAACGGGCGATGTCTGGGCGACGGTAAAGGCCGTCTGAAAATCCGCCGCAGCGATTTTGGCTTGGGCGTTGCGTGGCAGGCTGTCGGTAAAACGCCAGTAACGCGGCAGGGCGATGGTGTCCTGCGTGGCGGCCAGATGGCGTTTGAGCGTATCGGCAACCGCAGCGCGGCCTTTCTCACGCAAGGCGGCGATACCGTCTGCGTTCAATGCCGCCCATATGGCAATGCGTTGGTGTTGCGGATGACGGCCGCAGTGGGCGTCGGCAATCCAAGGGTGTTGTAAAAGTTCGTGTTCGATTTGGGTCAGCGACACGCGTTTGTCCTCAAATTTAATAATGCGGTCTTGGCGACCGAGTAACAGAAAACCGTCATCTTGCGGCTCGATCAAATCGGCGGTTTGGCGGCGTTCGGGCGACCAAGGCGAAGAAGCCCAAAGTGCGCCTTCTTCGTTTTGCCCGATTTCCACGCCTTCGAAAGGCTGCCATTCTTGGCGTTCGCAACGTGAGGCAATCACGCCGGTTTCGGTACTGCCATAAACTTCAAACGGGCGGACGGCAGCCTGTTGCAGCAAATCCGCCGTGGCAGAAGGAAGCGCGCCGCCGGCCGAGACAATGCCCGCAATTTTATGGCCGATACTTTGCCAGTTGCGGTTTTCACCCAAGCGGTTGAGTACGGCCGGACTGGCAATCCAAACCACTTTATCGTGTGCGGCCGTGCTGGAAAGCAGGTTTTCCGGATAAACCGCCTGCTGTCGCTCCATAGTCCAACCCATTGTCAGCGCGAGTGCGAAGCGGAACGTGAAGCCGTAAAGGTGTTGCGGAATCACGCTGCCGATCACGGTTTCACCGTGCTGTCCAAATGGCAGCGTATTTGCCAAAGTCAGGGCTTCTGCCTGCATTTGAGCGGCGGTTTTCACAATAATCTGCGCTTCGCCGCTGGATCCTGATGTTTTCAGCCATGCTTCGGCATGGTCGGGAATCAGATGGTTTTCAGGATAGGTGCTCAGTCCTTCCGATTCTGTTTGAGTCAATACATCAGGCAAGTGCCAAATGTTCAGGCCGTCTGAAGACAGCTTTTTATCTGTTGAATCCGTTAAAAACGTTTCTGCCGTTTTTCCCCACTCCAAATTGTCTTGCGCCAAATTGGGCAATAATAAAACCTTTCCGCCAGAATGCCACACTGCCAACACGGCACAGGCAAACAGCGCGGCATCGTCAAACCACAACGCGGCAGTTTGCACGCCTGCTTGTTTCAGACGGCCTGACAGATGGAAAACCGCACGGTTGAAATCAGCACGCGTCCAATTCGGATGCGTGGCGATAAGGTCGTGTTGGGGTAGGTCGGGGGATAGGATTTGGGTTAGGTGCATGATGGTTCAAAGGTTTTATAATTTTGATGTATTTGCCTTGGTATCTTCTTTGAATTGGGCCAAGCATTCATCGTATTGTTTGTTTGTTGTTTGGCGTACCAATTCGTAATTATTTGCCTGCCACTCTTCCAATGAATGGCTTTCACTTCTTTTGAAGCAATGGAGTAAGCGATCGGTTTTGCCGTTTTGTCCGTCTACAAAAAGGCTGACTTCATTGTTCAGAAAGAATCGGTCTCTTTTATTGAATTTTTCATAAACCAAATAGAAACGGCCCGGTTGGACAAATAGTTTTTTATTGGCGCTATTGCCTTTAAATGACCGTTTTGCCGCCCAATCGCGAACTTTTGGGGAGAATTGTTCAAAAACAGGATTCGCAAAATTCGGTTTGATGGGCTTCCCGCTTAAACTGTGTTTGCCCAGCAGGTCGGGGCCTTCATATCCAATATGATTGCTGTTGCGGGCAAGAATCAGTAATGCAAAAGTTGCTGTAAATACGGCTGTTTGTGCAGCCCTTGCTTTTACCGTATTGGATTTCCGAATAATCATCAAATTCATGCTGCTGGTTGTAGTATCGTCAGAATACCTATTGTGTATTCGGTCAATGACGGTCAGGTTTCCCGAGCGCGTTTTGATGGTGTGGCTGGCAACTTCCGTATAATTTTTCTTGTATTCGGCTTCTGCCTTTTCTTCAGGGGATAAAGGCGTTTTAGACGTCGAAGAACATGCGGTAAATGTGAAGGAAATCAGGGTGAGTAGGATGATTTTTTTCATTATGGTTATTCGTCTAATTGATGAAATATTTTTAATGGTTTAAACCTTCAAAACCAATTTCCGATAAATCCACTCTCCGGCAAATAAGATTCCCATTAACACATACGACACGATGCCTGTATAAGCCGCCCACCAATCGTAATATTGCAAGCCTGCCAAAATGGCGGCGGTTGCGCCGTTGAAGATAAAGAACGCGCACCAGATTTGCGTAACACGACGGGTATGCAGCACACCTTCGGGTGGCAGGTCAGGGTGTTGCAGTCGGGCGAGGCGTTCGATGACGGTTTGTTTGGCAAATAGGCTGCCACCGAAAACGGCAAGCATCAGCGCGTTGACGGCGACGGGATACCAATACATCGAGTCAGGCCGTCTGAAAACCAGTACCGCCGCAAAAAAGGCGGCAAGGATAATTGCCGTAATGCGTTGGGCTGTGGTTTGCGGCATGGCGGCGCGTATCAGCCATAACACACACATGGCCGCGGCAAGCCAGAAAAATGCGCCGTTTTCTCTGCCGTAATACCATAGGAGCGGATAGGCGAGGCTGGCAAGGGTCAGTAGGAGTTTTCCTAGTATTTTCATGGTTGCGATTGATTTTCAGACGGCCTTGCGGATTGACAAGGCCGTCTGAAAATATGCTGATTCAAAGCGGAATCAGGAATCTTGTTGTACTTTCAAAACCGCTTGAACCACGTCTTCTACGGTACGCACATTGCGGAAGTCTTCGGCTTGCAGTTTGCGGCCGGTTTCGCGTTTAATGTGGTCGATAAGGTCGATGGCGTCGATGCTGTCGATTTCCAAATCTTCGTAGAGGTTGGTTTCGGGTTTGATACGTTCCGGTTCGATTTCAAACAGGTTAACCAGTGCATCGGTCAGCAGGGTGCGTACTTCTTGTTCGGTCATCTTGTCTCTCCCTTATGCTTGGCGGCTCTTGACGAACTCGGCCAGTGTTTTGACGTTGGCGAAGTTTTCGCGCAGGTTGTCGTTTTCACCGTCGAGCTGGAAGCCGAAGGTTTTTTGTACGGCCAAACCAAGTTCCAATGCATCAACCGAATCCAGACCCAGACCGTCGTCGCCGAAAAGCGGATCTTCGCTGCCGATGTCGGCAACGGTAATGTCTTCCAAGCCCAAGCTGTCGATGATTAATTGTTTGATTTGGTTTTCTAAATTGCTCATGTGGTTTTCCTTGTGAAATAGTCTTGCAGGTATTCGTTTAAACGGCGGGCGGCGATGGGCAGGGGTTTTTCTGCCAGCCATTCTTCCGGCAGGATGTCGTCGCCGACGGTAATTTCATAATGAATTTTTTGTGGCGGGATTTTGTACCACGGTTGCCCCTTTTTAAAATTGGGCGGCGTCATCTTGATGCACACGGGCGTGATGACTGATGCGCTGCGCAAACCGAGCGATACGGCGCCTCGGTGCATTTTAACCTGTCCGTCCCAACCTGTGCGCGTGCCCTCGGGGAAAATCAGCAGACTTTGCCCGCTTTTGAACACGGCGTCAATTTCTTCCAGCATTTCCATGCTTTCATCGTTGGGGATATAGCCGGAAGCGATAATCTGGCTTTTCATGCTGGGGTTGTGCAGCAGGTCTTTTTTTACCAGTACGTTTGGCTCGGAATAGTGGCTGATCAGTAAGACGACATCCAAAAGTGAGGGATGGTTGGCAAGAATGAGCTGGCCGGGTCTGCCGAGTTTTTCCAAGCCGTTGAAGCGGACGCTCAATACGCCCGACCATTGCAGGTAGCCGACGAAGAAACGCCAAACTTTGCCTATCATGCGTCTTGCTTCAAGTTGGCGTTTGATATCGCCTTTGGTCGATTTGAACGTATAGGGCAAAAGTGCGATTTTGAACAATACGCCTGCAACGCCGAAAAGGATAAAGCCGAAGAGTGTGGCAAAAAAGCGACGGAAATAGTCTAAAGTCTTCATGCGTTTTTCTGCCAGTGCCAGTTTCTACCGGCATAGTGTTGCGTGTGTTGTCGGCCGTCTGAAAGCAGGAAGCGTACCCACTCCAAGCTGCTCCAATAGGACTCGACTGTTGTATCTTTAGGGTTTTCAGACGGCCTTGCGGGTGTGGTTTCCAAGCTTAAGGTATAGTCTTCGCCCTTTGTGATTACCAGTGCCAATGCATAGGCAAACGGTGCACGTGTAGCCAAGACGGGATAGTCTTCGGACAATGGATCATCGGCGACAATCACTAAAACGGATGGCGCGCCGTCTTGTAAAAGCGCGAATGCCTCGGTCAGCGCGGTTTCAAAGGAATCGGCGGCAACGGCCAACGCGGTATGCTCGCTCATGTCTTTGCGCAACATCGACCATTGCCCAATCGTTGCGTTGTGAACGGACAGGCCGAATGAGGTCGGCGAGACGGTATGCGTGTTCAAAAGCTCTTGCCACAATTCAAAGCTGCGGTTGCTTTCGCCATCGTGCGAAACGTACACCGGTACACTTTCAGGATATTGGTCGGCCAGATTCCATGCAGCATCACAAACCAAGCGCGCCGCTTTTCCCAAGCGGCGGCGTTGCATAGGCGGCAAAAAGGAGAGCGCGGGTTTGCACTCCGGCAGTGAGGTGGTATCGAGTTTTCCCTGCGCCCAGTCCTGCCATTGCTCCGGCGTACTGATTTTGCTGGAGGAGGCCTGCCATGCGGCGATATTGAAGCTGAAACGGCAAACGTTTTGAGGCATGATGTCTTTCAATGTTTTACATTTTCATACATTGTAATGAAATAGGTTAGTAAAAGCTAGGCTCTGTTATAATGCATATTGTAACGTAATTTATTCCCGGATGACATTTTATGCCTTCAATACCGAGTGCCCCGATTTATGATGTCGCTTCGCTGCTTCCGCACAGCGGACATATGGTGCTTATCGATTGTGTGAAAGAATTTGGCGATGACTACACGGTTTGCCGTGCGCCGGTTGGCGACAAGCATATTTTGCTGCAGGACGGCGTGTTGCCGTCTATGGCTTATATGGAATTGATGGCGCAGGGCATAGGCGCGTTTGCAGGCATTGAGGCTTTAAAGGCCGGAGAGCCTGTCCGTTTGGGTTTTTTATTGGGAACGCGCAAGCTGGATTTGTTTGCTGATTCTGTGCCGGTCGGTACTGAGCTGGAAGTCAGGGCGCATGTGTCCATTCAGGATTTGGGCGGTATGGGCGTATTTGATTGCGAGTTGCGCTGGACGGATGCGCCGGAAGATGTGAAGCATCTGTTGCCGCCGGACGGTTTGCTGGCAAAAGCTTCTTTAAATGTGTACAGTCCGAAAGACGGTCAAATCATTTAAACCGTTTACAAGGCCGTCTGAAAAGACAAAGATTCAGACGGCCTGTCGATATAGTGAGAAAACGTATGAGTGAAACTATTTTAATTACAGGGTCTAATCGCGGTATCGGCAAAGCCGTCGCGCTTGGTTTGGCGCAGGACGGCTTTGATATCGTCGTCCATTGCCGCAGCCGCCGCGATGAAGCGGAAGCTGTCGCGGAAGAAATCCGTGCATTGGGTAGAAATGCGCGCGTGTTGCAGTTTGATGTGTCCGACCGCGAAACCTGCCGTGAAATTCTGACTGCCGACATTGAGGCAAACGGCACATATTACGGCGTGGTGTTGAACGCTGGCCTGACGCGTGACAATGCGTTTCCTGCGTTTACAGATGATGATTGGGACTTGGTGCTGCGTACCAATTTGGACGGTTTTTATAATGTGTTGCACCCTTTGACCATGCCGATGATCCGCCGCCGAAAAGCCGGACGGATTGTGTGCATGGCATCGGTGTCCGGTTTGACGGGCAACCGCGGTCAGGTCAATTACAGCGCGTCCAAAGCGGGCTTGATCGGCGCGGCAAAAGCCTTGGCGGTTGAGTTGGCAAAACGAAAAATTACCGTCAACTGCGTGGCGCCGGGCCTTATCGATACCGATATTATCGATGAGAACGTGCCTGTCGAAGAAATCTTAAAGGCCGTCCCTGCCGCGCGCATGGGATTGCCCGAGGAAGTGGCGCATGCGGTGCGCTTTTTGATGGATGAAAAAGCGGCGTACATTACGCGCCAAGTGATTGCTGTGAACGGAGGTTTGTGTTGAATACCAGAAGAGTCGTAGTAACAGGTATCGGCGGTATTACCGCCTTCGGCCGTGATTGGCAAAGTATTCAGACGGCCTTTAAAGCCGAAAAAAACGCAGTCAAACACATGGACTGGAGCGAACGCTTTCCTGAATTGGAAGCGCAACTGGGTGCACCGATTGAAGGCTATTCCCCTCCAGAGCACTGGACGCGCAAGCAGCTCAGAAGCATGGGGCGCGTATCGCATTTGTGTGTCGATGCGGCGGAACAAGCTTTGACGGATGCAGGCTTGCTGGGTGATGAAAGCATTACAGACGGCCGTATGGGCGTAGCGTGCGGTTCGTCTGTCGGCAGTACCAAAGACATCGGCGATTTGGGCGAGCTCTTGCTGACCGGCACTTCGCGTAATTTCAACGCCAATACTTATGTGCGCATGATGCCGCATACGGCCGCCGCCAATATCGGCATTTTCTTCGGCTTGAAAGGCCGCATTATCCCGACTTCGAGCGCGTGCTCTTCCGGCAGCCAAGGCATTGGTTATGCCTATGAAGCGATTAAGTACGGCCTGATTGATATGATGCTGGCTGGCGGAGGCGAAGAGTTTTGTCCGTCTGAAGTGTATGTTTTCGATTCACTTTATGCCGCCAGCCGCCGCAACGGCGAACCTGAGCTGACCCCGCGCCCTTACGACAACGCTCGAGACGGCTTGGTCATCGGCGAAGGCGCAGGCATTTTCGTATTGGAAGAATTGGAACACGCCCGTGCGCGCGGTGCGAAAATCTATGCCGAGCTTGTCGGCTATGGTGCCAACAGCGACGGCAGCCACGTTACCCAGCCGCAAAAAGAAACCATGCAAAAATGTATGGAGCTTGCGCTGAAAGACGCTGGTATTACGCCTGATAAAGTCGGCTATGTCAGCGGCCACGGCACGGCGACCGAAAAAGGCGATATTGCCGAAACATTGGCTACTGAAGCGGTGTTTGGTTTTATACCGATGAGTTCGCAAAAAAGCTACCTCGGCCATACACTCGGCGCGTGCGGCGCATTGGAAGCCTGGTTTACCATCGAAATGATGAACAATGGTTGGTTTGCGCCGACCGTCAATTTGGAAAACATCGATCCGCGTTGCGGCAAGGTGGATTATATTCAAACGGGCGGACGTGAGATTCAAACCGATTATGTGGTCAGCAATAACTTTGCCTTTGGCGGCGTCAATACTTCGCTGGTGTTCAAACGTTGGCAAGAATAATCATTGCTTGATGTTATGATTAAAGGCCGTCTGAAACTTATCTGGAGTTTCAGACGGCCTTTATTTTATTTAGAGCTTGAGATGCTTGCGAATTTTATTCGTTTGTTTTCTTCTGATTTAAATCCACCAGCCTTGTTCCGGCCAAGAAGTCGTAGAGGAACTGGCGGTCGGGATGGAACAGGGCGAAGCCCCATGGCAGGATGAGCCAAATGAGCGCGGCGCCGAATGCGCCTTTGGGTGGTATATTGAGCAGATGGCGCAATCCGGCGTAGGCAAACAGGGGAATAAAGACAATAAAAATGCTGGCCCAAATAAAGCGTAGGCGCAGCTGCGGCAGGGGCGGCTGGGTATCGTTTTTATCGGCTAAGCCGATTTTCCATGTCTGCATGGCGAGGGTTTGGCCTTTTTTGTGCCAGTTGGCGCGAAAGTAGAGCCACCATGCGTAGAACAAAATCAGACAGGTTGTCAGCATGGACAGGCGCGTGGAAACGGGATTGAGAAAGATGGCGACAATACCGGCTGCAAGGGCGGCAATGCTGGTAACGGCGCCGGTCAGCAGAAGTTCGTAAACCAGTGCGGCGAGGCGGCGTTTGAGTGGGACGGTAGGAAGACGGGTCATAATGCGATGGAAACGGAAATGGGTTTGATGGAAATAAAAACAGGCCGTCTGAAACGGGATAGGATGTTCAGACGGCCTGTTACTGTCGGGATTAGCGATGTGGACGTTTTTGACCGCGTGCCTGTTGGGCAGCCATTTGGTTCATTTCCTGACGGGTCGGACGTTTTTTGAAGATGGCGTGCGCTTCGTCAACAGAACATTTTTGTGACAGGCAAACCAGGGTAATCGCGTCTTTTTGATGTTGGCCGCCGCTGTGGTACATACGGCGCAGGTTGGCTTCGTTGATACGGCCTTTTTCCGGGTCGATGTCGAATTTTTTCAGGCGCTCGAGGAATTGGCGTTGCTGACGGCGTGAAGTCCAAACGAAACCGCCTGCGGCAGCGGCCACGATGATGACGGCCAACAGAATGGCCAGCGGCCATGAATCGACAATCAGAACGATGATGAGGCTTAATACGGCAGTGGTCAGCAGGGCCAGACCGCCGATGCGAAGTTTGGTTTTATTATCCATATGGTTGGTGTTTCCTTGTTTTTTGCTGGAAGAGGCCGTCTGAAATGCGAGGTTCAGACGGCCTGAATTTGAGTTTACGCTATTTTACAGTATTTTCTGTTTTTGGGGCGTATTGCGTGCAAGTTTCTTGACGCGTGGCAACGGTTTCAAGCGGCCAGCGAGGTAACGAGCTGTTTGAACTCGGTCCATGCATCGCCTTCTTCCGCGCCTTTGATGATGCGGTCGATTTTGGCGCAGGTTTTGAGCGCGTCGAGCAGGCGGTTGATGGAAATGCGTTTGACCGCCATCGGTGCAAGGGTCTGCTTGTCGCCCCATAAACGCAGGCTGTTGCGCAGGCTTTGGATGTTTTGTCCCTGCTTGAGTGCGGCAGTCAGGCGGATTAGGGTGCAGATGTCTTCGGCAACCGCCCACAACAGCAAAACCGGCTCTTCGCCTTCTTCTTCCAAACCGTCCAGCAAACGGGAAACGCGCAGGGCGTCGCCTTTCATCCACGCGCCTGCCAGTTGGAATACGTCGAAGCGGGCGACGGTGGCAACTGCGGCTTCTGCGTCGGCAATATTGATTAAATGGCCTTGAGGATGGAGCAGAGCGAGTTTTTCGATTTCCTGACGGGCGGCCAAAAGATTGCCTTCGACGCGCTCGGCAAAAAGGGCGAGTGCTTCGGGTTCGATGTCCAAACCCTGCTGTTTCAGACGGCCTTGTATCCATTGCGGCAAAGCATGTGGCGCAACGGCTTTGGCTTCTAAGACGATGCCTTTGCCTGCCAATGCGGAAAACCATTTGGACTGGATTTGCGCTTTTTCAAGCTTGGGCAGGAGGATGAGCGTAACCGTATCTTCGGGCAGGCGTTCGGCGAAGGTTTGCAGGGCATCACCTCCGTTTTTGCCGGGTTTGCCGTTGGGAATGTGGATTTCCAGCAGTTTCAAATCGGCAAACAAACCTGCGCTGCCGGCACTTTGCAACAGCTCGTTCCAGTCAAAATTGTTTTCGGCAGTATAGACTTCGCGGTTGAGATAACCTTGTTTTTTTGCAGCTGCGCGCAGCGTATCCAAAGCCTCGATGCGCAACAAATCCTCTTCGCCGTGAATAATGTACAACGGTTTGAGCGGCGTATCGGGGCGCAGGCTCTCAATGGGCGCGGCAGCCATTATCGCGCCTTCAGGAAAGTCAGGCGGCGGACGATTTGATCTGCAGCGTCGATGCGCATTTCAGACCAAATGGTTTCTTCCTCTTCCTGTTTACCCAAAACTTCGCTGTCGGCGTAGTCCATGGTGCGGTGAACCTTGACTTCCATCGGTTCGCCAACCGGCTCGCCGTTGCGGAAGGCTTGGGCTTTGACGGTCATGGCCAGCAGGTATTCGTTGATTGCGGCGGCGCGGGTGATGGTGTAGATATCGCGGCGTTTTTGAAAGTCGACAACGCGCAGGGTGATTTGTGATTCGGCTTCGCTAACCGGATGCCCGTCGGCACGGCGTAAGGCATTTTCCAGCGCTTTTTGCATGACGGCTCCGCCTTCTACATGCCAGTTTTGATAAGGCAGCGGCTGAGAAGTCACGCCTGTACCCTTCAGGTGGAAACCGCAAGAGGCAAGTAATAGGGCGAGTGCAGGCAATAGGATTTTTTTCATTGGATATTCCTTCGTTGAAACCGGTTACGGTATCGTCGGATTATAACGAATAATGTTTAGGCCGTCTGAAACCGTAAACGGAAAGTATTTCAGACGGCCTTGTTTTTGATGGCGCAAATTTTATTTTTCCAACCAAATCAGGCTGACCATGCGGCCGGTTTGCCCGTCGCGGCGATAGGAGAAGAAAGTGTCGCGTTCCAAGACAGTGCAATGCGTGCCGCCATAAATCATGTTCACGCCTTCGCGGTGTAGAACCATGCGCGCCAAAGCATAAATGTCGGCAAGGTATTTGTCGCCGCCGATGTCTTCAAACGCATCGGCAGTTTCCGGCATAGGGGTGCAAAACGCATCAAATACATCCTGTCCCACTTCAAACGCATCAGGGCCGATGGCAGGGGCGAGATAGGCCATGATTTCCAGCGGCTCGACATTCATTGCTGCAATGGTGTTTTGCAAAACGCCACCGGCCAAACCGCGCCAACCTGCATGAGCCGCCGCAACAACGGTCCCTGCTTTGTCGCAAAACAAGACAGGCAGGCAATCGGCAGTCATTGAAGCGCAGGCGACCGTACCCGTCGTATCCACCGAGGCATCGGCGTCGGGCGTATTGCCTAACGCTTCGGCGGCATTTACAACAATGGTGCTGTGGATTTGATTAAGGTAGGCAACGGGCAGGCCGACTTGTTCCTGTACGATTTCGCGGTTGCGAAGCACGGCTTCCAGATCGTCGCCGACGTGTGAGCCGACATTCAGGCTGCGGTACACGCCTTCGCTGACACCGCCGTTGCGCGTGGTAATAAGCGTTTTAACATTGGCAGGAGCAGGCCAGTCGGCAGTCAAAAAATTCTTGCCTTGCGGGGCGAGGTTTAGGGTATCTGTGATGGTTTTCATAATCTTTGAATCGCTGAATATTGGAACGGATTGATTTCAGACGGCCTCAAATAATATTTTAGGCCGTCTGAAAAATGGGTTTAATCCCTTACATAAACGACTTCGACATCGTAGTCGTCTTCATTCCAATCGTCGTCATCGTCCATGCCGAATTTCTCTTGCCATTCTTCCTCGTTGCTTAGGGATGAATCCAAACCGGCTTCCAGACGCAGGACGGAAAGCAGGTGGTACATATCGTCAGGTATAGGCGCTTCAAAGGAAACGGTTTCGCCGGTTTTCGGATGTACAAAGCTCAAGCGGTAGGCGTGCAGGGCTTGGCGCGCACCAAGGGCTTTGATGGCTTCTTTAACCGCATCGCTGCATGGATGGCGCAGGTTGCCGTAAACAGGGTCGGCGGCCAGCGGATGGTTGGCTTCGCGCATATGAACGCGGATTTGGTGGGTGCGGCCGGTTTCGAGCGAGCATTCGATGTAGCTGTGTGCCAAATAACGTTCCAACACTTTGACGTGGGTAATGGCAGGTTTGCCGCCGAATTTGACGACTGCCATTTTCAGGCGGTTGTGCGGATCGCGGCCGATTTGGGTTTCGATTTTGCCGTCGAAAGGAACAATGCCGTTGGCGACTGCGCGGTAAATGCGTTTGACTGTACGCTCTTGAAGCTGCTGAACCAATGAGTTTTGCGCCGGCAGGGTTTTAGCGACCACCATCAGGCCGCTGGTTTCTTTGTCCAAACGGTGTACGATACCCGCACGCGGCACTTGGCTTAATTCGGGACAGTGCGCCAGCAGGCCGTTAAGCAGGGTACCGCTCCAGTTGCCTGCGGCAGGGTGGACGACCAATCCGGCCGGTTTGTTGATGACGATAACGGTATCGTCTTCATAAATAATGTCCAAATCCATAGGCTCGGGCGTGAACGCGAGGTTTTCTTCGCTCGGACGTACCGTAACGGCAATCAATTCACCGCCTATCATTTTATCTTTGGGTTGAGCGGGCTTATCGTTTACAATGACCGCACCCTCTTTAATCCACGAACTCAGGCGGCTGCGCGAGTAGTCGGGCATGAGTTTGGCCAATACGGCATCCAGCCTTCCGCCCGCCATTTCGAGCGGAACGGTCAAATTAACACAACTTTCTGTTTCAGGGGATGACGGAAAGTCTAAATCATCGCTATAATCGGCTTCGTTATCAAAGGAAGTATTCTGCATGAAAAAAATTCTTTTAGTAGTTTCTTTAGGTTTGGCACTGAGTGCCTGCGCAAATAAAGGCACAATCGATAAAGACGCCCAAATTACTCAAGATTGGAGTGTGGAAAAGCTTTATGCCGAAGCGCAAGACGAGTTGAACAGCAACAATTATACGCGAGCTGTCAAGTTATACGAAATTTTAGAGTCCCGTTTTCCAAACGGCCGCTATGCCCAGCAGTCCCAGTTGGATACGGCGTATGCCTATTATAAAGACGATGAGCCGGAAAAAGCCTTGGCTGCCATTGCGCGCTTCCAACGCCATCATCCGCAACATCCGAATATGGACTACGCGCTGTACTTGAAAGGTCTGGTCCTGTTTAACGAAGACCAGTCTTTCTTGAACAAGCTGGCTTCCCAAGACTGGTCCGACCGCGACCCGAAAGCCAACCGCGATGCTTATCAGGCGTTTGCCGAGTTGGTTCAACGTTATCCAAACAGCAAATACGCTGCTGATGCAACCGAGCGTATGGCCAAGCTGGTGGACGCTTTGGGTGGTAACGAGATATCTGTGGCGCGTTATTACATGAAACGCGGTGCTTATGTCGCAGCGGCCAACCGTGCGCAAAAAATCGTCAGCCGTTACCAAAATACCCGTTACGTCGAAGAAGCTTTGGCGATGATGGAATTGGCGTATAAAAAACTGGATAAGCCGCAACTGGCTGCCGATACACGCCGTGTTTTGGAAACCAACTTCCCGCAAAGCCCGTTCTTGCAACACGAATGGCGATCTGACGATATGCCTTGGTGGCGTTACTGGCGCTAAGCGTCGAGTTGTTTAGGCATGAATAAGGCCGTCTGAAAATGATGCAGCTATGCATTTGGTTTTCAGACGGCCTTTGTTTTTAATGTTTTTTTACGTTCTCTGTAAACAGGGTGCAAAATTCGTTTTAATATGGTAAAGTCTGATTTTAATAACTTGACGGTTCGAAGCCGTTACTCAGGGGCTGTTTAAATTTAAAATCAGTTTTGTTGAAGCCGCATCGGATTTGCCGTTGACGCATTCAGGAAAATTTCAGTCGTCAGGCTGATTTAGTTTTAAATTTAAGCAGCCCTTTATGTTTACAAAAAAAAAACAGAGGTAGATTCTCATGAAGTCTTGGCAGCTTCCTGAACACGTTGCCGACGTGTTACCGACCAATGCCCGACAACTGGAAAGCGCCCGTGAGCAGCTGTTGGCTTTGTTTCGCGTGCATGGTTATGAATTGGTGCAACCGCCATTGATGGAATACAGCCATTCCTTATTGACGCATATCGATGCCGGTTTGTCTTTGAAAACCATTTTGGTCGTCGATCAGCTTAGCGGCCGTCAGCTCGGTATCCGCGCGGATATTACGCCGCAGGTAGCGCGTATCGATGCCCACTTGCTTTCTGCCAACCAAGGTATCAACCGTTTATGCTACGCCGGTTCGGTACTTCATGCGCGTCCTGACGGATTGCTCAATATGCGCGAACCTTTGCAGGCGGGTGCGGAAATGTACGGCTTGGAAGGCATTGAAGCGGATATCGAATTGATTGATTTGATGCTGAAAAGCATGAAGATTGCCGACATGGGCGAAGTTTTGCTTTCATTAGGCCATATCGGCGTATTCCGTGCTTTAGCAAATGCCGCGCATTTGGATGAGCAGCAATCGGCAATCCTGCTGTCATCGATGCAGGACAAAGATGCCGAGGCTGTCAGCCAGTTGGTCAAAGAGTGGAAACTTGACGGCATGTGGGCAAAAGCGTTTTCATTGTTGCCCCGATTGTATGGCGGTCGTGAAGTGCTGACTGTGGCTAGAGAGAAATTACCCGAATTGTCCGCAGTCAGTGTGGCTTTGGATGAATTGCAGGCAGTATGCGATGCGTTCCCAAATCAAAAAGTGCATATCGATTTGTCGGAACTGCGCGTTGACAATTACCATACCGGCTTGCTTTACGCGGCTTATGGTTCAAACCGTCATGATGCCGTGGCACGCGGCGGCCGTTATGACGGATTGGGCGGATACTTCGGACGCGCGCGTCCTGCAGCCGGATTCAGTTTTGATTTGCGCAGCTTCATCGGCCGCCTTCCTGCTATCGGACGGGAGTCCGTGGTGGCTGTCGATGTAAAAGACATGCCTGCGGCTCAAGAAGCGGTAGATGCTTTGCGCGAACAAGGACAATGTGTCGTTATCGATTACGGTATCGGCTATAACGGTTCGGAAGAGGTTACAGGCCGTCTGAAACAGGTAGACGGCGTTTGGAAAGTAATCGCTTTGAACGATTGAGTTTTATTTTGAAATTTTGTATCTGAAATAAGGTTAGATGGCTATGGCTAAAAATGTTGTCGTAATCGGTGCCCAATGGGGTGATGAAGGCAAAGGTAAGATTGTTGACTGGCTGGCGGAAGAAGCCAGCGGTGTTGTACGTTTCCAAGGCGGCCACAATGCCGGCCATACTTTGGTCGTCGGTGGCAAAAAAACCATTTTGCGCCTGATTCCAAGCGGCATTTTGCATGAGACTTTGGACTGCTTCATCGGCTCAGGTGTTGTCGTTTCTCCTGAAGCATTGTTGGGTGAAATCGACGAATTGAATGCTGCCGGTGTGAAAAACGTCGAAGGCCGTCTGAAAATTGCGCCGACCTGCCCATTGATTCTGCCTTACCACATTGCGCTTGACCAAGCTCGCGAAGCTTCCCGCGGTAAAAGCAAAATTGGTACAACCGGTCGCGGCATCGGCCCGGCTTATGAAGATAAAGTTGCTCGTCGCGCGATTCGCGTGGTGGACTTGTTGCACCCTGAAAAACTGGTTGAAAAACTGGAAGCTGTTTTGGCTTATTACAATGTCCAGTTGCAACACCTGCACAATGCCGAGCCGGTAAAAGTTGAAGATGTGATGGCGGTCATTGAAAAAGTTGCACCGCGCATTACGCCGATGATTACCGATGTTTCCCGTGTTTTGAACGAGAAAAACCGCAAAGGCGAAAGCCTGTTGTTTGAAGGTGCTCAAGGTACGTTGCTGGATATCGACTACGGTACTTATCCGTTTGTCACTTCCTCCAACTGCTTGGCTGGTGCAGCTTCTGCCGGTGCAGGCGTAGGTCCGCAAATGCTGGATTACGTTTTGGGTATCGTTAAAGCCTATACCACTCGCGTGGGTTCCGGTCCATTCCCGACTGAATTGTTTGACGAAGTGGGCGCAGGCTTGGCTGAACGCGGCCATGAATTCGGTTCTGTAACCGGTCGTGCGCGTCGTTGTGGCTGGTTTGATGCGGCTGCTCTGAAACGCTCTATTCAAGTTAACGGCATTTCCGGCATGTGCATTACCAAGCTGGACGTGATGGATGGTATTGAAAACATCAATATCTGTGTAGGTTATGAATTGCCTGATGGCAGCAAAACCGACATTCTGCCTTGCGGCTCTGATGCGGTAGAAACCTGCAAACCGATTTATGAAACTATGCCGGGTTGGAGCGAGTCGACTTTCGGCGTGAAAGAGTACGACAAGCTGCCTGAAAACGCTAAAGCTTATCTGAAACGGATTGAAGAAGTGTGCGGTGCGCCTGTGGCCATTGTTTCAACCGGTCCTGACCGTGAAGAAACCATTGTTTTGCATCATCCGTTTGCTTAATTGAAGAAGTGAATAAAAGGCCGTCTGAATTTTCAGACGGCCTTTTATATAAAATGCAATAAAAATTCAGCCCTGAAGAACACCTGTCTTCAGGGCTGAATTTTGTATTTTACGCTGTTTTTAAGTACGAATGTTTGGAAAGTGAGATGTAGTGCCAAGTAACAATTATTCTCATTGACGTAAATCAAGAAAAACCAAATCTGTAATTTTATTTCATAAAAACCCCTGTAAATAAATGGGTATTGATGTTATCCTTTCAGAAAATTTACAGTCTATATTTTCAATAAAATTAGGAGCTTGATATGTCAAATGATGTTCAGCAACGTCCAGCCGCTTGGGAAGGTTTTACTGGCGGTAACTGGGAAACCAACGTAGATGTTCGCGATTTTATTCAAAAAAACTACACGCCATATGAAGGCGATGCCTCTTTCTTGGCACCAGCAACCGAAGCCACAACCAAACTGTGGGCGGAAGTGATGGAAGGTATCAAGGTTGAAAACCGTACACACGAGCCGTATAAAATCGACGCGCAAATCGTCTCCGGTATTACCAGCCACGCTCCAGGCTACATCAACAAAGATTTGGAAACCATTGTCGGCCTGCAAACAGACGAGCCTTTGAAACGCTCTATCATGCCGTTTGGCGGTTTGAAAATGGTGCAAGATGCGTGCAAAGTGTACAACGTTGAATTGAATCCTGAAGTCAGCGAAATTTTCACCAAATATCGCAAAACCCACAACCAAGGCGTATTTGACGTTTATACGCCCGACATCCGCCGCTGCCGTAAATCAGGTGTGATTACCGGCCTGCCGGATGCTTATGGCCGCGGCCGTATTATCGGCGACTACCGCCGCGTGGCATTGTACGGTATCGACTTCTTGATGAAAGACAAACTCAACCAGTTCAACTCACTGCAAGCCGATTTGGAAAACGGTGTGGACTTGGAAGAAGTCATCCGCCGTCGCGAAGAAATCAACGAACAATACAAAGCCTTGGGTCAAATGAAAGAAATGGCGGCTTCTTACGGCTACGACATTTCCGGCCCTGCAAAAAATGCACAAGAAGCCATCCAATGGACTTACTTTGCCTACCTTGCCGCCGTTAAATCTCAAAACGGCGCAGCGATGTCCTTCGGCCGTGTGTCTTCGTTCTTGGATATTTATATCGAACGCGACCTGAAAAACGGTGTGATTACCGAAACCCAAGCGCAAGAATTTATCGACCACTTGGTGATGAAACTGCGTATGGTCCGTTTCCTGCGTACGCCCGAATACGACCAACTCTTCTCCGGCGACCCGATTTGGGCAACCGAATCCATCGGCGGTATGGGCTTGGACGGCCGTACGCTGGTAACCCGCACCAACTTCCGCGTGCTGCATACCCTGTACAACATGGGCCCGTCTCCTGAGCCAAACATCACTGTATTGTGGTCAGAACAACTGCCTCAAGGCTTTAAAGAATTCTGCGCCAAAGTATCCATCGATACTTCGTCCATCCAATACGAAAACGACGATTTGATGCGCCCTGACTTTAATAGCGACGACTACGCCATTGCCTGCTGCGTCAGCCCGATGGTGGTCGGCAAACAAATGCAGTTCTTCGGCGCACGCGCCAACTTGGCTAAAACTCTGCTGTACGCAATCAACGGCGGCGTGGATGAAAAATCTAAAGAGCAAGTTGGTCCGAAAACCGAGCCGATTATGGACGAAGTTTTGGACTACGACACTGTCTTTGAGCGCATGGACAAATTCATGGATTGGTTGGCAACCCAATACGTTACCGCGCTTAACATTATTCACTACATGCACGACAAATACAGCTACGAAGCCGCGTTGATGGCGTTGCATGACCGTGATGTGAAACGTACGATGGCATGCGGTATCGCCGGTTTGTCTGTGGCTGCCGACTCATTGTCCGCCATTAAGTACGCCAAAGTGAAACCGATTCGTGACGAAAATGGCATTGCCGTTGACTTCGAAATCGAAGGCGAATACCCACAATTTGGTAACAACGACGACCGCGTTGACGATATCGCCTGCGATTTGGTTGAACGCTTCATGAAAAAAGTGGCAACCCACAAAACTTACCGCAACGCTACTCCGACTCAGTCCGTACTGACCATTACTTCCAACGTTGTTTACGGTAAGAAAACCGGTAATACTCCAGACGGCCGCCGTGCAGGCGCTCCGTTTGGTCCGGGTGCAAACCCAATGCACGGCCGTGACGTCAACGGTGCAGTCGCTTCATTGACTTCCGTAGCCAAACTGCCATTTGAGTTTGCCAAAGACGGTATTTCTTATACCTTCTCCATTATTCCTGGCGCGTTGGGTAAAGACGAACATTCTCGCGAACGCAACCTTGCCGGTTTGATGGACGGCTATTTCCACCATGAAGACGGTATTTTGGAAGGCGGTCAACACTTGAACGTCAACGTATTGAATCGTGAGACTTTGGAAGATGCGATGCACCATCCAGAGAAATATCCGCAGTTGACCATTCGTGTGTCCGGTTATGCGGTTCGCTTCAACTCGCTGACCCGCGAACAACAGCTTGACGTGATTACCCGTACGTTTACAGAAACCATGTAATCCGAGTGGGGAAACAAACCAGAAGCTAAATTTGCATTTGGTTTGTTTTGAAACAAAGCTCCAAGGCCGTCTGAAATGTTCAGACGGCCTTTATTATCGTACAATCCATATAAGCAAAAACATTTTTGAGCCGAACACTATGTCCACGACTTTTGCCATTACCCCCGAGCCGGAACTGAAAGACCTTGGCCACCGACACTATAACGGCAAAGGCATTATTCATTCGATTGAATCTTGCGGGGCTGTCGATGGTCCGGGTTTGCGCTACGTGCTCTTTTTGCAAGGTTGCCTGATGCGCTGCCTGTATTGCCATAATCGCGACACATGGGATCTCCATACCGAGCAGGCGCAGGAATTGGATGTGGCAACCGTGATGAAGCAGGTTATGACCTATCGTCATTATCTGCGTGCGACAGGCGGAGGCGTAACGGCAACCGGCGGCGAGCCGTTATTGCAATATGAGTTTGTACGCGATTGGTTTACGGCCTGTCGGGAACACGATATCCATACCTGTCTCGACAGCAATGGCTATGCTTTGCACTATGATTCGATTTTGGATGATTTGCTCGATCATACCAATTTGGTCATGCTCGACTTAAAACAAATCGATCCTGAAATTCATAAAGTGCTTGTCGGTATCCCAAATACCAAAACGCTGAAATTTGCACGCTATCTTGCCGAACGCAATCAGCCGACGCGTGTACGTTATGTGGTTGTTCCAGGCTATACCGATGATGAGCGTTCAGCGCATTTATTGGGCGAGTTTATTGGTGATATGGAGAATGTCGAAATGGTCGAGCTTTTGCCGTATCACGAATTGGGCGCCCACAAATGGGCTTTGTGCGGCGACGAATACAAATTAAAAGGCGTACATCCGCCGCCTAAAGAAACCATTTTGAAAATCAAAGAAATATTAGAGAGTTACGGAAAAAACATTATTTATTAAAACAAAAAAAGGCCGTCTGAAACGAAATAATCAGTTTCAGACGGCCTTTTCATGATTGAAAAAGACTTAAGCGTTCAATGCAGTCAGAACCTTGGCGACAACTTCTGATACCGCAACGGCTTGAGCCTGATTGTCACGGCGTTCGGCATATTCAACATTGCCTTCTTTTAAGGCGCGATCGCCGATTACGATGCGGTGAGGAATACCCAACAGCTCAGAGTCATTCAGCAATACGCCCGCACGTTCGTCGCGGTCATCCAACAATACATCCGCACCGGCAGCCAAAAGCTCGGCATAGATTTTGTCAGCGGCTTCGCGTACGGCTTCAGATTTTTTGTAGTTCATCGGCACGATAACGACTTCAAACGGTGCCATTGCTTTGGTCCAAACAATGCCTTTTTCGTCGTTGTTTTGCTCGATGGCGGCGGCAACAACGCGGGTAATACCGATGCCGTAGCAGCCCATTTCCATAGTTTGGGATTTACCGTTGTTATCCAAGAAGCTGACATTCATGGCTTGGGTATATTTGTCGCGCAATTGGAAAACGTGACCGACTTCAATACCGCGTGCCAGTTTCAGACGGCCTTGTTCGTCGGGGCTGATGTCGCCTTCGATGACATTGCGCAAATCGACAAATTCAGGCTCGGTAGCATCTCGGCCGAAGTTGAAGCCGATATAGTGGTAGTCGTCTTCATTGGCGCCGATAACCCAGTCTGCGCCTTTTTCAGTAGCGAAATCGGCATAGACTTTACCTTTGAAGTTGACAGGGCCGAGAGAGCCACCGTTTGCGCCGAATTGTTCAATAATCACGGCAGGGCTCGCCATGGTCAGTGGCGATTTTACGCCGGCCAGTTTTTCTGCCTTGATGTCGTTAAATTCATGGTCGCCACGCAACAGCAGCAGGACGAGTTCGCCTTCGTTTTCGCCTTCGACCACGATGGATTTGAGGGTTTGTTCAACCGGAATATTCAGGAATTCAACCAAAGACTCAATGGTTTTGACGTTTGGTGTATGTACTTTGGTCAACTCGGCCTGAGCAGCAGCGCGTTCGCCTTTAAGCGGCAAAGTCGGTGCCAATTCGATATTGGCGGCGTAATCGGAAGTGTCGCTATATGCAATAACATCTTCTCCGCTTTCAGCCAATACTTGGAATTCGTGAGAGCCGGTACCGCCGATGCTGCCAGTATCTGCGGCAACAGGACGGAATTCCAAACCCAAACGGGTGAAGATACGGCAATAAGCGTCGTACATATCTTGATAGGTCGTCTGAAGCGAGGCATAGTCGGCATGGAAGGAATAAGCGTCTTTCATGATGAACTCGCGCGCGCGCATCACGCCAAAGCGCGGACGTACTTCATCGCGGAATTTGGTTTGGATGTGGTAAAAGTTTTTTGGCAGTTGTTTGTAGCTGTTGACTTCTTTGCGCACGATGTCGGCAATGACTTCTTCACAAGTCGGACCCATACAGAAATCACGGTCATGACGGTCTTTCAGACGCAGCAGTTCTTTACCATAAAACTCCCAGCGGCCGGATTCTTGCCACAGTTCGGCAGGTTGTACCACCGGCATTAGCAGCTCCACGCTACCCGCGCGGGCCATTTCTTCGTGCACGATATTTTCAACTTTGCGCAATACGCGCAGGCCCATCGGCATCCAAGTATAAAGACCGGATGCGTTGGCTTTGATCAAACCGGCACGAATCATCAGTTTGTGGCTGGCAAGTGCAGCTTCGGCAGGGGCTTCTTTAAGGGTAGAAATGAAGAACTGGGAGGCTTTCATGGCGTATTTTTCTTTCTTAAAAATAAGTGCGTATTGTAACGCAAAATGGATGGCCGCGTGTCTTTTGAATGGCACCTGATGAAATCGGCCGTTGTTTTACGCAGCTTTTGATTCGGGGCGATTTTTAGGGATGTCAACCCTAATTTATGCACAAAGCCGCATAACCTTGTTTTACCTATAAATTTTCACTGTATGATTATAGTAAAATCTTATAAATATAACTACTTGATTTTATTATGTTTTATTTGATTAAATTTTAGTCAATTTAAGACTTGGTTTGTTCCTAAAGAAAATTTTACGATTACCCAAAGCTTATCAACAGATTTATCCACAGAGATTGTGTATAGATTTTAAATGCTGTCAGCGTAATGATTTCGCATGATTGTCAAGCCTTGTTTAAAGCAGATTTGCTTGCCTTAAAAAGATGGGGCAACAACACGATGGACAGGTTTTGCGCTAACATTCTGCTTATTGTTGTTTCCTTACAAGGGATAAAATGAAAAATTCAGAATTGCATTTGCTGGAACGCAGAAAGATGTTTAACGGACATCAGGAACGCTACCGCCACTTTTCTCAAACCTGCCGGACGGATATGGTATTTGATGTCTATCTGCCGCCACAAGTCTTAAAAGGCTATCCCGCGCCTGTTTTATATTTTCTTTCCGGCTTAAATAGTGATGGTTCTGAATTGGTTCGGCAAAGCGGAATCCAGCGTTTTGCGGCACAATGGAATATTATCGTGGTTTTTCCGGATACCTCGCCACGCGGTCTGCATGTTGCTGACGGCGAGGAACATTATCTTGGACAGGGCGCTGGATTTTATGTCAATGCAACTGAAGCACCTTGGGCGCAGCATTACCAAATGGAAAGCTATATCAGCCAAGAATTGCCTGATTTGATCGAGCATCATTTTCCAGTAACGCAAGAGCGAAGCATTGCAGGTTTCAGCATGGGTGGGCATGGAGCGCTGCATTTAGCTTTGAAGCATCCTGGCCGATATGCTGCAGTTTCTGCCTTTGCGCCTTTATGTCATCCTATCGATACGGAAGGTGGCAGGCAGGCGTTGTCAGCTTATTTGGGCCAAAACGTGGAAACATGGAAACGCTATGACAGTACAGAGCTGCTCCAGACGGCCTCGCATAAATTGCCTGTTTTGATTGATGTCGGCAGTGAAGATGCTTTGTATCCTGAAGTTCTGCAACCGGAAGTGTTTGTCCGCTCAGCACGCGAAAAAGGTTTCAATATCCAATATAAAGTACGCCCGGGCTATGGGCATGACTATTTCTTTATTGCCAGCTTTATCGATTCGCATATTGAGTTTCATGCTCAGGCATTAGGGCTTTAAGCAGTATTGAATAAAAGGCCGTCTGAAGTCCGATTAATGGTCGGATTTCAGACGGCCTTTTATTTGGTCTTGTTTGACCTTTAATTTCAAACAGACTTATTCCTCAGGACGTTCGCCGTCGGTATCGTCCAATTTGCCTTCGGTGATATCGACATTGATACCGACTGCCGCACGGATTTTGGCATCGATTTCGTTGGCGATATCAGGGTTTTCTTTCAGCCAAACGCGTACATTGTCTTTACCTTGGCCGATTTTTGCGCCGTTGTAGCTGTACCATGCACCTGATTTTTCAACGATGTCATGTTTGACGCCCAAGTCGATCAATTCGCCTTCCCAGCTGATGCCTTCGCCGTAAAGAATATCGAATTCGGCTTGACGGAATGGAGGTGCAACTTTGTTTTTGATGACTTTGACTTTGGTTTCGTTACCAATAACATCATCGCCTTTTTTAATCTGACCTGTACGGCGGATGTCGAGGCGGACGGAGGCGTAGAATTTGAGCGCGTTACCGCCGGTCGTGGTTTCAGGGCTGCCGAACATCACGCCGATTTTCATACGGATTTGGTTAATGAAAACAACCAATGTATTAGTGCGTTTGATGTGACCGGTCAGTTTGCGCAAGGCTTGGCTCATCAGGCGGGCTTGCAGGCCGACGTGGCTGTCGCCCATTTCGCCTTCGATCTCGGCTTTAGGCACAAGAGCGGCTACGGAGTCGACAACGACCATATCGATACCTCCTGAGCGTACCAATGTATCGCAGATTTCCAATGCCTGCTCGCCGGTATCCGGTTGGGAGAGATAGAGTTCTTCGACTTTTACACCGAGTTTGCGGGCGTAAATCGGGTCAAAAGCATGCTCGGCATCGATGAATGCGCAGATGCCGCCATTTTTTTGGCATTGAGCAATGGCTTCGAGACAGAGTGTGGTTTTACCGGAGGATTCCGGGCCGAAAATTTCAACCACGCGGCCGCGGGGCAGACCGCCAACGCCGAGTGCCAAGTCCACGCCGAGGGAGCCGGTGGAAATAACATCAAGGTTTTCTTCCTGTTGGCTGCCGTCCATTTTCATGATGGAGCCTTTGCCGAAGTTTTTTTCGATTTGGGCAAGGGCGGCGGCTAAGGCTTTGCTTTTTTCGTCTGACATGTTTTCTCTCCGAAAGGAAATATGAATCGCTAAGAATTTATTTAGCTATTATCGCATAAATTAAGAAAAAGTATAGTTTTATTTTTATTTTTCAGACGGCCTGTGTTTTTTGTATACAACAGGCCGTCTGAAAATTTGAATAATCAATTAGTTGGTCAATGATGCAAAAACTTGGAAATAGTCGGGGAAAGTTTTATGCGTGCATCTCGGGTCGTTGATGATGACGGGGACGCCCAAAAGCGAAGCCAGCGAGAAACACATGGCCATGCGGTGGTCGTCGTAAGTATCGATGACGGCATCGGGGATAAGTGTTTCGGGCGGCGTAATATGGATGGCTTCGGCTTCTTCAACGACTTCAGCCCCCAGTTTGCGCAGCTCAGTTGCCATGGCGGCGATACGGTCGGTTTCTTTGACGCGCCATGAGCCGATATTGCGCAGGGTGCAGGGTTGTTTGGTGGCCAGTGCGACGATAGCCAGAGTCATGGCCGCGTCTGGAATATGGTTGGCATCTAAATCAAAAGCCTGAATATTGCGCTCGGCAGGACGGGAAATTTCAACAAAATTTTCGCCCCAAATGACATCTGCGCCGATTTTCTCCAGTTCGCGCACAAAGGCAACGTCGCCTTGGATGCTGTGCGCACCGATACCGGTTACGCGGATGGGTGTACCCGCAATCAGGCCTGCGCCCAAGAAATAAGACGCGCTGGAGGCATCGCCTTCTACATATAAATGTTCGGGCGCATGATATTTGGCTCCGGCCGGGATGTTAAATACACGGTAGTCTTCATTGATGATGTCTACACCAAACTGCGCCATCAGCTTGAGCGTGATGTCGATATAAGGTTTGGAAATCAACTCGCCTACCATGTGGATTTCAAAAGCTTGTCCGGTCAAGGGTAAAGCCATCAGCAGGGCGGTCAGGAATTGGCTGGAAACATTGCCTTTAATCGGAATAACGCGCTCGCCGTTGTCTTGGCGTTTACCGATCTGAAGCGGCGGATAGTTTTCATTGCCCAGATATTGTACGTCTGCGCCGGCAATGCGCAGCGCGTCCACTAAATCGCCGATAGGGCGTTCGTGCATACGCGGCACGCCATGCAGATGATAGTCGCCACCCAAAACGGCAAGTGCGGCAGTCAAAGGGCGGAATGCCGTACCGGCGTTGCCTAAAAACAAATCGGCGGTTTGGTTGGGAAAGCGGCCGCCGGTGCCATGAACTTTCAGACGGCCTTCAGGTAAAGATTCAATTTGTACGCCGAGTTTGTCGAGTGCTTCAAGCATTCGGTCGGTATCGTCGGATTTGAGCAAAGAATGGATTTCGCAAACGTTGTCGGAGAGTGCGGCCAAGAGTAGCGTGCGGTTGCTGATGCTTTTGGAACCGGGCAGGGCAACGGTCGAAGGCTTGAGTGTAGAAGCGGGCAGGCGGATGGATTCGGTCATGGCTGGACTAAGCTCGTATGAATTGTAAATAGACCGATATTATACGCAGGCAAAGGCCGTCTGAAAAATGAAGAGGGCGCAATTTATTTGTGAAAAAATGAATTTTTATATTGTTGCACTATCTCCTAATCGTTTATTTTGAAATTTTCTGCTTCTGTTTTGTGTTTGCTGCTATAACTTATTTTGTTGTGGCAGGTATATAACCAAACACCATAAGAAAATCAGAAACCATTCTTTCCTATTTTTTCAGACGGCCTTTAATATCGGCGGACAATCATTGATAAAGTAAGAGCACGACCATGAGCCATTATCCTTTGTTTGCCGATTTAAAAGACCGCCCAGTTTTACTGGCAGGCGCGGGCAAGGTTGCCGAGCGCAAGGCGGAAAGCCTGTTATCTGCAGGAGCGCGCGTGCGCGTTGTTGCGGAAACTTTGAATCCGCAGTTTCAGCAATGGGCGGCTGAAGGGAAAATAGTTTGGCTGGGCGGTTTGTTTGAAGAAGCCATGTTGGAAGAGGTGTATTTCGTTATTGCGGCGACGGATAATGGCATGTTTAACCGCCGTGTTTTTGACGCAGCGGAACGACGGGCGAAATTGTGCAATACGGTGGATACGGCGGATTTGTGTTCGTTTATCGTGCCTGCCGTGGTGGATAGAGGACCGTTGAAGATAGCCATATCCAGCGGTGGTACTGCGCCTGTATTGGCGCGGAAATGGTGGCAGATTATTGAAACATTGATTCCGCTGCATACGGGCACGATGGCGCGTATTGCCGGAAAATGGCGCGAAAAGGTTAAACAGACAATTCATCATGTCGAACGACGCCGTTATTTTTGGGAAAAGTTGTTCGACAGCCGTTTCAGTATTTTTGCAGCCCAAAACAATATCGAGGCGGCAGAACGTGAATTGATCACGCAGTTAAACCGGGAAACGCCGTTTGGCGGCGAAGTGGTTTTGGTGGGCGCAGGGCCGGGTGATCCGGGCTTGCTGACCATACATGCTTTGCAGGCGATTCAGGCTGCGGATACCGTATTTTACGATGCTTTGGTGTCGGATGAGATTTTGGCGATGGTGCGTAAAGATGCGGTGAAAATCAGCGTGGGCAAGCGCGCCGGCGCACATCATGTCCAGCAGGAAGAAACCAACCGTCTATTGGTTGAACATGCTCAAAAAGGTGAGCGCGTGGTGAGGTTGAAAGGCGGCGATTCTTTTGTGTTCGGGCGCGGCGGGGAGGAAGTGCAAACCCTGCATCAGGCCGGAATTGCTTACCGCATTGTGCCGGGCATTACTGCCGCGCTTGGTGCCACTGCTTATGCCGGTATTCCGTTAACCCATCGCGATTGCGCACAAAGTGCTTTATTTGTGACCGGCCACAGCAAACACGAGGGCAGTCAGCCCGATTGGCAGACTTTGGCTTTAAGCCGCCAAACGTTGGTAATCTATATGGGGACGCTTAAAGCGACCGAGATTGCGGAAAAACTGATGGCTTATGGCAGACAGCCTTCTACACCCGTTGCCGTGATTTCCAATGGGACTTTACCGAATCAGACCGTGCGGACAGGCAGTCTGAAAGATTTAGGCTTGTTGGCCGCCGAAGCGGAGCGTCCGGCTTTAATGGTAATTGGCGAAGTGGTTGCCCTGCGCAATGAGATGAAATGGTTCGGAGAAGGTATCGAATATTTCGAAGAAGCCGCGTAAAGAGAATGGATTAAATCAGGCCGTCTGAATATTGGTTTCAGACGGCCTTGCCTTATTTAAAAGCTTGGCAATATTGCTGATAACGTTCTGCCAGTCCGTATAGAATGAGTGCGGTCAGCCCCCAGATGTCGTAGTGTTGGAAAGGCAGGGCGGGGAGGGCGAGGGTTTGATTGTTGTGATGAAGTTGACGGAATGTATAGTTTTGCAGGTTTAAGGCACAATCCAAAGGCAGATAAAAAATTTCTGCTACTTCGTCGGGGTTGGCTTTGGGGTTGACGGGCTGGACGCAAATTGCCGGAACAGGTGTAACACGGTAGCCGGAAGGCGTGTCATAAAAGGGTAGCGGCGCAAAAGTTTGCCATGCAGTAATCGGAATGGCGGTTTCTTCATAAGCTTCTCTTAACGCCGTTGCCGTTAGGCTGTCGTCTTGGACATCTTTGCGGCCGCCGGCAAAGGCGATTTGCCCGGTGTGCTGCCTTAAGGTCTCGGCTCTTTTGGTCAGTAAGATTTGCCACGTTCCTTCATGCAAGACAATACCGACCAAAACGGCTGCTTCTTTGACCGTGTGGGCGGTAAATAATTGATTGCGCTCTGCTTGCATACGGCTGCTGAAGTGTGAAGCTTGAGTGAGGAAATGGATAAGGTGGTCGGTATTCATTTTTGGCGCCGATCGTTTTATGCAGATGAGGATTACACAAGGTTTACGGTTACCGTGTCAACAAAATAGAGTGCGTGTGTTACAGTTATGCCTGAATGATAAATAAAGCTTTGCGTCTGTTTTGCAGATGCTTAGGCCGTCTGAAAATGCCGGCAGGTTCTCAAAAAGGATAGTTATGTTGTTTTCCCCATCCCGTATTCGAGTAGCAGCTGCGGCTGTCATGATGTTGTTTGCTACACAAACTTTTGCCGCGCCCGGCGATTCAAATGCAGTTTTTGAATCAGCTAAGATTATTAAAAAGAAAAGCCGTGCCGACCGTTTTTCTCCCGAAGAGCGCGAGCAGGAGCGGATACGTCTGTTGGGTATACAAAACCGCACCTCGCAGGTTTTCACTTTGTTAAATTCAGAACTGGCTTTACAAAAGGGCGATGCGGCTTCTGCACTGTTTACGTATATTTTGACGTTGCATCGCACCAAATCTCCCGAAGTAGCCGAGCGCGCTTTGGAGATGGCGGTTTCTTTAAACGCATTTGAACAGGCTGAAGCCATTTACCAAAAATGGCGTGAAATCGAGCCGGAGCCTGGTGAAACACAAAAGCGCATGACTTGGTTGCGCAATTTGCTGCTGGGTAAAGCCGATAAGAATTTGAGCGGATTGGACAAGGTGATTGCCGGCGGTAGTGAAGACGAGCAAAAGCGCGTGTTCCTGCTTTTGGCACAAACCGCAGCCCAACAGCCGAATCTGACCAGCGATGCGGTCAAACAAGTGCATAAAACGGCCTTGAATTATAAAGACTTCCCTGAAGCAGCGATTGCGGATGCAATTTTTAGTGCAAAAGACGGTCAAAAGAAACATGCCATTGCGGCATTGCAGCGATTGGCCAAGTTGGACAACGAAATTCTGCCGCCGACTTTTGTTACCCTGCGGCTGATGGCGCAACGGCATCCTGATATTTTGGACGGCTTCTTCAAAGATACAGACACCAAAACCTTATCTCCGATTTGGCAGGAATTGGATATCGCCAATTTGATCGCCCATGGCCAAAATGATAAGGCATTCAAGCGTTTGCAGACTTTATTAGAGGAAAATCCAAACCCTGATTTGTATATTCAGGCCGCCTTATTGTCAGCCAGCAAGACGGAAAATATTTCTGCGGTAAACAGTTATCTGGAAAAGGCTTATAAAGCCGGTACGGAAGAGCAGCGCAGCCGTGCGGCGTTGATTGGCGCGGTTTCATATAATGATGTAGAAGAATTGGCAAAAGCCAAACAATGGCTGGATAAGGTAACGGCTACGGCTTATGCGTTTGATAAAACCATTTTGGCTGCTTCCATCGAAGCCAAACAGGGCAACCATAAAGAGGCTTGGGCATTGGTACAACGCGCACAAAAAATGCCCGAGCGAAGAGGACGTTATTTTGAAGCCAGTGATTTGCTGAATACGGCTTTGTTCGTATTGTCTAAAAATACCAATCTGCAAGAATCATTGAACGCTTTGAACAGCTTGGTAAATTCCACCGAAAAATCCTTGAAAACCCAAGCTTCTCCAGAGTTGCTTGCCAATGTGCTGTATCAGCGTTCGATGGTGTATGAGAAGCTGAATCAGCCAGGAAAGGCGATTGCCGATTTGCGCCGAGTTGTTGAGTTGTATCCGGACAATCCGCACGGTTGGAATGCTTTGGGCTATACCTTGTTGTCCAGCGGCAAGGATTTGGAAGAAGCGTTTAAAATGGTTCAGACGGCCTATCAAATGGAGCCAGAAAGCGCAGCCATTAATGACAGTGTAGGCTGGGCATATTATCTTAAAGGCGATGCCCAAATGGCTTTGCCGTATATCCAATATGCCTATGAAAAAGAACCTGAAGCCGAAGTCGCCGCACATTTGGGTGAAGTCCTATGGACGCTTGGCGACCAAGACAAGGCCAAAGAAATCTGGAATGACGGTTTGAAACGCGGAAGCAATCTCCGAGTATTAAAAGAGACAATGTCTAAATTCGGTATAACGTCCAGTAAACCGCATACTCAAAAACACAAATAAAATCAAAAGGCCGTCTGAAAAGTGTTTGATTTCAGACGGCCTATGAAGGAATGTCCATGAATTTAAAACAATTATCATCGGTTGCAGCCTTATTGCTTTTAGCTGCCTGTGCGCAGCCAAACTTACCTCAGCAAAACAGTTGGCAAGCGGCCGAGCAGGTACAGGATTTTAGCGCAGACGGTCGCTTGGCTGTCAAAATGGAAGGCAAAGGCTCTTATGCTAATTTCGATTGGACTTATCAAAACGCGGTTCAAACCATTGATGTGAATACACCGTTGGGCAATACCGTAGGTCAGCTGTGTCAAGACAGTGAAGGCGTATTGGCAGTAGACAGTAAGGGTAAGGTTTATCAGGCGGAGACGGCTGAGGAATTGAGCAGACAGCTTTTAGGCTTTGCTTTGCCGGTTCAATATCTGCATATTTGGGCTGATGGTAAACGCGTTGCCAATGCGCCATACAAAATCCTGCCTGATGGCCGTCTGGAACAGTTTGATTGGACAATATCGCGTACTTTAAATGGTTCAGGACAGCCCAAAACGCTTCAACTTGAGAATGCCAAGTTTAATATCCGCTTGGTGTTCGATACAGTAAATCACTCTTTGGATAAGAATGGACAAACCCGATGCGCAGCACGCAAATAGAGGATACTATGTCTGTTTCAGAGGAAATCCAAGCCTTTCCTGCGCCGGCCAAATTAAATTTGGATTTGAGGATTACCGGCCGCAGAAGCGATGGTTATCATAATTTGGAAAGTATTTTCTGTTTAATCGGCTTATACGATACCGTTCATCTGAAAATGCGTACTGATGGGCAGATTATTCTGCATACGCCGGTTGAAGGGATTGAGCCCGAACAGGATTTGACTTATCGGGCGGCTAAATTATTGCTGCCATATGCAAGCGTAGCGCACGGCGTTGAAATTTGGTTGGATAAAGTGATTCCGACGGGCGGTGGATTGGGCGGCGGCAGCTCTGATGCGGCCACAGTCTTAATGGTTTTAAACCAATGGTGGCAATGTGGCTTGAGCAGGCAGCAACTGATTGATTTAGGTGTAAGTCTTGGTGCGGATGTTCCTTTTTTTATTTTTGGAAGAAGTGCTTTTGCCAAAGGCGTAGGCGAGAAGCTGGCTGAAATAGATGTCCCTAAACAATGGTATGTTATCGTTAAGCCCCCTGTTCATGTGGCAACAGCTAAAATTTTTGCACATGAAGGCTTGACACGGGATTCCAAACCCAGCATAATGCCGACTTTCCAATCGTTACAGCCGTTTCAAAATGATATGCAGGCGGTTGTGTTTCAGGAATATCCTGAAGTTTGGAAGGCTTATACTGAGTTATCCCAATATGGTTATGCATTAATGACCGGTTCTGGAGCTTGTTTATTTATAGCAAGTGAATCTCATCAAGAAGCAAATACAATTTACCAACAGGTTTCTCAATCATATGAAGCGTATTGTGTGGAAGGATTAGATATTCATCCGCTGTTTCATATGATTTAGTAAGTTGGGGAGTCGTCAAGCGGTTAAGACACTGGATTTTGATTCCAGCATGCGAAGGTTCGAATCCTTCCTCCCCAGCCAA
>NZ_JBQCUX010000002.1:162930-282968 GCF_051962875.1 Neisseria sp. P0007.S010
GGGGAGTCGTCAAGCGGTTAAGACACTGGATTTTGATTCCAGCATGCGAAGGTTCGAATCCTTCCTCCCCAGCCAAATAAAAGCGTGTAAGTTCTCTTACACGCTTTTTTACGCTAAGAGCAAAATAACGCTGAAAAACTTTTTTTTACCCGTCTTTACGCGTATAATCGCGTAATTAGTGTCTTAGACATAGGGCAAAGGGAAGCGTAATGTTTTCTGCGCGTAAATCAAATCTAGAATCAGGTGAAGATATGGCCGCTTATGACAGTTTAATGGTGTTTACCGGTAATGCAAATCCGGAATTGGCGCAACGTGTTGTCAAACATTTGGATATTTCACTCGGTGAAGCCACTGTTTCCAAATTCTCTGATGGCGAAGTAGCCATTGAATTGTTGGAAAATGTGCGTGGTCGCGATGTGTTTATTTTGCAACCTACCTGCGCGCCAACCAATGACAACCTGATGGAAATTTTGACGATGGCTGATGCACTTAAACGTGCTTCTGCCGGTCGTATTACTGCCGCGATTCCTTACTTTGGCTATGCGCGTCAAGATCGTCGTCCTCGCTCTGTTCGTGTACCGATTTCTGCTAAATTGGTAGCAAATATGTTGTACTCAGCAGGTATCGACCGCGTATTGACTGTTGACTTGCATGCCGATCAAATTCAAGGTTTCTTCGATATTCCGGTAGATAATATTTACGCCACCCCGATTTTATTGAACGATATTAAACAACAACGTATCGAAAATCTGACTGTTGTCAGCCCCGATATCGGTGGTGTTGTACGTGCACGTGCTGTTGCTAAATCTTTAAATGCTGATTTGGCCATTATCGACAAACGTCGTCCTAAAGCCAACGTGGCTGAAGTAATGAATATTATCGGTGACATTCAAGGCCGTACCTGCTTGATCGTAGATGATATGATCGATACGGCAAATACTTTGTGTAAAGCAGCCGTTGCCCTGAAAGAGCGCGGTGCAGATCGTGTACTGGCATACGCCAGCCATGCAGTATTCTCCGGTGAAGCAGTGAATCGAATTGCTTCTTCCGAAATTGACCAAGTAGTTGTGACAGATACGATTCCGTTGTCTGAAACAGCTAAAAAATGTGAACGCATCCGTCAAGTTACCATTGCCGGTTTGCTGGCTGAAACGGTACGCCGTATCAGCAATGAAGAATCCGTCTCATATCTTTTCAATGAAGATGTGATGACTGGCGGCATGTTGCTGCCATAACCCGATGTCGTCTTAAGCTGGTCGCGGCCGATGACGACGATTTTATCTAAATTGGAGTATTAAACATGACTTACGAAATTCAAGCCTCTGTTCGCGAAGCCCAAGGCACTGGTGCGAGCCGCCGCCTGCGTCGCGAAGGCCAAATCCCTGGCATCCTGTACGGTGAAGGTCAAGAGCCTGTTGCTATCGCTGTAGACCACAAAACTGTATTCTACGCATTGGAAAAAGAATCTTTCCATACTGCTTTGATTAAACTGTCTTTGAACGGTGAAACTAAAGACGTTATCGTGCGTGACTTCCAAATGCACCCATTCCGTCGCGAAGTTCAACACATCGACTTCCAAGCTGTAAAAGCTGATCAACCTGTACGTATCCGCGTTCCTCTGCACATTGTTAACGCTGAAAACTCTCAAGCTGTTAAATTGCAAGGTGGTCGCGTATCTCTGTTGAACACTTCTGTTGAAGTAGTTGCTTTGCCTGCAAACATTCCTGCTTTCTTGGAGCTGGATTGTGCATCAGTAGTTGCCGGCGACATTCTGCACTTGTCAGACATCAAATTGCCAGAAGGTGTTGAAAGCGTTTCTCTGAAACGTAACGAAAACCTGGCTGTTGCTACTGTTACCGGTAAAAAACGCTAATAGGTAGTTAAGATAAGAAAACCGTATCAGATTTATCTGATACGGTTTTTGTTTTGCATATAAAATCATTTGCTATAAAACTAGGTCAAATGTAACAGCATATGTACTTTATAAGATTGAAGCAATTTCCTTGCGAAGCTTATTAAGAAAGCGCCCATGCCGTACCCATTGTGCGGCTGATTCATAATCCTGTTGCTCAAATGCTTGTTGCAAATCTTGAAATAGGCTGCTTTGTACTTCTTGAATTTCTTGATCTAGAGCTCGGATGGCATCATGGTTTTGTTCTATTTGAGCATCCATCAATGTTTCCCGCCATTCCATCTGCTGCATGAGGAATTCTGGCGAAAACGAAGTGTGTTCAGGTGCATCAGCATCGATATTTTGGCTTTTCAAGAGATAAGCAGCCCGATCAATAGGGCTTTTTAATGTGCGGTAGGCATCATTAATTGTAGAAGACATCATAACGGCTTGTTTCTGCTCAAAAGCTGAAGCAGAAGCAAATTTATCGGGATGAAAACGGGCAGCTAAAGCTCGATAGATCTGTTCGAGTGCTTCGGTATCAATATTGAAAGATGGCTCAAGCTGGAAGAGGTTGAAGTATTGAGACATGATATTAAAGGAAAAAATCTAAAGAAGAGGATTATTTTACGATATAATCCAAACACTGTTTATACGAAAGGAAAACAATATGACCGGTAAGGTGCAACACAATAAAGGCAAGATACGAGACAATGCCTTAAAAGCCTTAGTCAAATCTGATTTGTTCCGACATAAAGTAGAACGAAAAAGAAAAGGCAAGGGTAGCTATAATAGGCAAGAAGCCAAAAAATGGCGGGATGGTTTTGATACTTTCCCGCCATTTTTTATATTTTAAACGTGGAAGCTCTCACCGCAGCCGCAAGAGTCTTTGACATTCGGATTTTCAAATTTGAAACCTTCCTGCAAGCCTTCTTTAGTGTAATCAACTTGCGTGCCGTCTAGATAAACCAAGCTTTTCGGATCGATATAAACTCGTGCGCCGTGTTCTTCAAAAATCAGGTCATCCTCGTTCACTTCATCGACAAATTCAAGGTTGTATGCCATGCCTGAGCAGCCGCTGGTTTTGACACCCAAGCGCACGCCCAAGCCTTTGCCGCGTTTGGTCAAGTAGCCGTTGATGTGTTTGGCTGCGTTTTCTGTGATGGTAATCATGCTTTTTTCCTCATTTCGCAATCATTTTCTGTTTTGTCTGCTTTTTATTTCAGACGGCCTCTTGATTTTCAGGCCGTCTGAAAACGCTGTTTTGCCCACTCTATTGCGGTGGCAATGGTAGTTTTTGCCTGCGGACTGTTTTTCCAACAGGTCGAGCCAGTCAATTGTGCGCCCTGTTCCAAAATATCGTCTAAATCCGCAACCGCCAGAGTGGCAATATCATCCAATCCCATTTGCTGCAAACGCTGCAATATGGTTTTACCTATGCCTTTGACAGCAAGTAGGGATTGGACTTCTTTATCAGTAAAAGGCATATCGTCTTCTTTGATTTTGCAGGTATAACGACTAAATATAAGCTGTAGCTTATTGCCCTCTCCCTAACCCTCTCCCGTGGGGAGAGGGGATAGATTGGCAGGTAATCCCAAACTTGGTAGCAACTTCAAAACGATTAAGTTTCTGTACAGTTGGTTTTGTCTCACAAAAGAAGAGGGGGGAAACCATTAGATTTGCTTTTCTCGAAGATTCGCCGGGAATCTTGGGCACCTGCCGATAAGGGTTCGTTAAATCCGGTTATTTGTTTTCCTGGCGTTTGCGATAGTCGGCAACGGCCGCTTTTACCGCATCTTCTGCCAAGATGGAGCAGTGGATTTTAACTGGAGGCAATTCCAACTCTTCGGCAATTTCACTGTTTTTGATTGCCAGTGCATCGTCAAGGCTTTTGCCTTTGACCCACTCGGTAATCAGGCTGGAAGAAGCGATGGCGGAGCCGCAGCCGTAAGTCTTGAATTTTGCATCTTCGATAATACCCTCATCGTTTACTTTGATTTGCAGACGCATTACGTCACCGCAGGCCGGAGCACCGACCATGCCGGTACCGACAGATTCGTCGTTTTTGTCGAAAGTGCCGACGTTGCGGGGGTTTTCGTAGTGGTCGATTACTTTATCGCTGTATGCCATGATGTGGTTTCCTTTGTGTTTTTAATGGTGTAAATGGTTTGTTTACGAATATTCAGACGGCCTGAAGTTTAGATTTTGCATGCGCCGCCTTCGCAGCCGTCATCATTCTCTGAATCAACGCCGCCTTCTACGGTAACGTCGTCAAAATCTTCGAGCAGGTTGTCGAGATTGTCGAGGTCGATTTCTTGTTCGTTCATGGGTTGTATCCTTGATTCTAATGTGGTGGCTTTTAGGTCGTCTGAAAAGGTCTTTGGGGATTTTCAGACGACCTTTTTTATTTATAGGTAGGTTGCTGAAAACGGATGCTTTAGCTCAAATCAAATACCTGTATCGTCAAAACCGCTTCGAGTGGCAATGCGCGCAGCAATTCAGGACGGTGCAGTTTCAAAGAGCGATAGCCGTACGACTTCATCAGCACGGTTTTGCCCTTGTCGTCTTCCATAAAAACAGGCGTGAAGTTTCCATTCGGCGCATCATCCTGTGGCGAGATTTTATCATCTAGCAGCCACGGGAAGACGTGCCGCACCTGCGTTTGGTACACATCGGGATAGCCGCCTTTGTTTTCGGTCTGTGCGGCTCGACCTTCTTTGCAAAGCTTATCCAGCCAGTCCACACCAGAAATGCCGCACTCCCACGAGGCAATGAGATGTGGCTCTTGCCTGTCTGCATCGCTGAAAACGCTTATCCACCAACCCAGCATAATTTGCTCCTTTTGTGATGGTTTTTTGAGTGCAGGCTGCTCTTAATGCGCCGCCCATTCAATCGAGTTCAAATCGATACCCTCTTTAAACATTTCCCACAGCGGAGACAGTTCGCGCAGTTTGCCGATTTTGGATTTGATCAGTTCTGCCGCAAACTGCACTTCTTCTTCGGTGGTCATGCGGCCGAAGGTGATGCGCAAGGAAGAGTGTGCCAATTCGTCGTTGCGGCCGAGTGCGCGCAGGACGTAGCTTGGTTCGAGGCTGGCAGAAGTACAGGCGGAGCCGCTGGATACGGCGAGTTCTTTGACTGCCATAATCAGGCTTTCGCCTTCGACGAAGTTGAAGCTGACGTTCAGATTGTTTGGAGCGCGGTGTTCGAGGTCGCCGTTGATGTAGACTTCTTCGATGCCTTCGATACCTTTGAGGAAAATATCGCGCAGTTTCAGGTAGTGCGCAGTGTCTTGTGCCAATTCTTCTTTGGCAATGCGGAAGGCTTCGCCCATACCGACGATTTGATGGGTCGGCAATGTGCCGGAACGGAAGCCACGCTCGTGGCCGCCACCGTGCATTTGAGCTTCGAGGCGGACGCGTGGTTTACGGCGTACATACAGGGCGCCGATGCCTTTAGGGCCGTATACTTTGTGGCCGGACATGGACAACAAATCAACTTTGGCGGCTTCAACGTCGACAGGTACTTTGCCGCATGCTTGTGCTGCGTCAACGTGGAAAATGATTTTACGTTCGCGGCAGATTTCGCCGATGGCAGGAATGTCTTGAACCACGCCGATTTCGTTGTTTACCCACATTACGGAAACGAGGATGGTGTCTTCGCGGATAGCGGCTTTCAGTACGTCTAAGTCAACCAAACCGTTTTCTTGTACGTCCAGGTAAGTTACTTCATAACCTTGGCGTTCGAGTTCACGCATGGTGTCGAGCACGGCTTTGTGCTCGGTTTTCACGGTGATGAGGTGGTTGCCTTTGGATTTGTAGAAGTGCGCCGCGCCTTTAATGGCGAGGTTGTTGGACTCGGTCGCACCGCTGGTAAAAACGATTTCTTTGGAGTCGGCGTTAATCAGGGCTGCAATGTCTGCGCGTGCTTTTTCTACGGCTTCTTCTGCTTCCCAACCGAAGCTGTGGCTATTAGAAGCTGGGTTGCCGAAAATATCGGACAGGTAGGGAATCATTTTTTCGGCAACGCGGCGGTCAACGGGAGTGGTTGCGGCGTAGTCGAGGTATACGGGGGTTTTGACGGTCATGGTTTGCTCTTTCGTTTGGTCATCTGCCTGCGGTCTTTGCCGCAAGTCGGTTTAATGAATGTGTGTAAAGGTAACGACATGACTGCTGTCGCTGCAGTTTTTTTGTTCAATGATGCTTTGCAGCGTAACGCCGCTGAGGTAGTCATTGATGGTTTTGTTTAAGTTTTCCCAAAGGTCGTGGGTCAGACAGGGGGCGCCGTGGTGGCAGTTTGCTTTGCTGCCGCATTGTGTGGCATCCAGTCGGTCTTCGGCTGCGGAGATGATTTGTGCAATATTGATTTGCTCGGCGGGAGCGGCAAGGATGTAGCCTCCGCCTGGGCCGCGTAGGCTTTCAACCAATCCGGCACGGCGCAGCTTGCTGAATAATTGTTCGAGGTAGGAGAGTGATATGCTTTGTCGTTCGCTAATGGCACTGAGTTTGACAGCGCCTGTTTGCGCGTTCATCGCCAAATCTATCATGGCGGTTACTGCAAATCGCCCTTTGGTAGTCAGTCTCATGGTATGGTTGCCTGTGTGGGGCGTTTTTATTAGTGGGGGAATTGTCTAATATCTGAGTGTTTCAGTCAAGTATGTGGCAGCTCGGTTTGATTGTTTGTTTAAATGGTGGCATTGGCTGATTTTTAAATTGGAAAATATTTTCTTTATTTTTCTGTAATTTGGATTTAAGGCCGTCTGAAAAAAGGCTATCAACCCTACAAATATCAGGGTTAAAATGTTTTGATTTAATATTGATAGTGATATAGATTATCAAAATTATTCTTAAAATTTAGTTGTTTTGATGGAGCAGAGCAAAGGGTTGTTTGAAATATTCAGACGGCCTGAACCATCCGTCTTTACTTGAACAGAGGCAATCGACAATGAAATGTGATTTAAGCAAAATAACCTGTATCGAAGACTTGCGCCTTGTTGCCAAACGTAAAATGCCGCGTATGTTTTATGACTATATTGACTCAGGCTCTTGGACGGAAACTACTTATCGTGAAAATACTTCGGATTTTAAAGACATCCGTTTCCGCCAAAAGGTATTGGTTAATATGGAGGGACGCAGTCTCGAAACCAAAATGATTGGGCAGGATGTGAAAATGCCGGTAGCGATTGCGCCGACCGGTTTCACGGGTATGGCGCACGCCGACGGCGAAATCTTGGCGGCACGTGCGGCGGAAAAATTCGGCATTCCATTTACGCTTTCCACCATGTCCATCTGCTCGATTGAAGATGTGGCTGAAAACTCCAGCTCGCCGTTTTGGTTTCAGCTTTATGTGATGCGCGACCGCGAGTTTATGGAAAACCTGATTAAGCGTGCAAAAGATGCTAATTGTTCGGCTTTGGTATTGACTGCCGATTTGCAAGTTTTGGGTCAACGCCACAAAGACATTAAAAACGGTCTGTCTGCGCCACCGAAACCGACCATCGCCAATTTAATCAATTTGGCGACCAAACCGGAATGGTGCATGAAAATGTTGAACACGGAACGCCGCACCTTCCGCAATATCGTCGGTCATGCGAAAAACGTCGGCGATTTGTCTTCGTTGTCTTCATGGACTTCTGAACAATTCGACCCGCGCTTGAGCTGGGACGATGTGGCACGCATTAAAGATTTGTGGGGCGGCAAGCTGATTATCAAAGGCATTATGGAACCTGAAGACGCGGAAAAAGCAGCGAAAAGCGGCGCGGATGCATTGGTCGTTTCCAATCATGGCGGCCGTCAGCTTGACGATACTGTGTCTGCCATTAAGGCTTTGCCTGATGTGGTCAGTGCGGTGGGCAGCGACATCGAGGTTTGGATGGATAGCGGTATCCGCAGCGGTCAGGATATTTTGAAGGCTTGGGCTTTGGGTGCGAAAGGTACGATGATAGGCCGGGCGTTCCTGTATGGTTTGGGTGCGTATGGTGAAGAAGGCGTAACCCGTGCGCTGGAAATCCTGTATAAAGAAATGGATATTTCCATGGCGTTTACCGGTCATCGCAATATTCAAGATGTGGATTCCAGCATTTTGCGTTCTACGCGTTGGCATCAAGATGAATTTTAATTGTCGAACATAAGAAAAGGCCGTCTGAAAAACTGTTTTCAGACGGCCTTTTTTATAGACGGCTATTTCTCGTTTTTGCGATACCATTCGATGAAGGCATCGGGTTTGACAAAGCCTAATAAGGCTTCGCTATGACTGCCGTCGGCGCGGACAACAAACACACCAGGAGGGCCGAAGAGGCCGTATTCTTTCAATAAGGCCTGATGGTCGGGAGTGTTGGCGGTTACGTCGATTTGGAAGAAGCGCTGCATATCGACTGCTTCGTGTACCTGAGGTTGGTTGAGCGTGTAGGCGGCCATTTCTTTGCAGGATACGCACCAGTCGGCGTAGAAATCAATCAGCACGGGCTTGCTTGGGTCGGCTTTCAAAGCGGCATCCATAGCGGCTTTGAGTTCGCCGACATCGGTAAACATCTTGCCGTGGTCGGTTTCTTGTCCGGCTTCGGATGGCGGAACCAACGTTAAGAAGTGGTGCAGGGCGGTGGTTTGTTTATTGAAGCTTTGCCAGCCAAACCATGAGCCGCCAATTAGCAGTAAAAAGCCCAATACGGCGGCAACTGTTTTCAGACGGCCTTTTTGTTTGCCGGATTTCGCCAAAAGCATAAGGGCGGGAACAATCATCAGCAAGGTGTAGAGGCCGACTACTGCGAAGTAAGGCAGATGCGGTGTGGCAAGGTATACGGCAACGGCCAGTAAGATGAAGCCGAATGCGTATTTGATGCCGTTCATCCAGTCGCCTGCTTTAGGCAGGATATGGCCGCCGAATGTGCCGATGATGATGAGCGGTACGCCGGTGCCGAGTGCTAATGTATAGAGCGCAAGGCCACCCAATACGGCATCGCCGGTCTGGCCGATATAGCCCAAAGCAAATGCCAGCGGAGGCGCAACGCACGGGCCGACAATCAGGGCGGACAAAATACCCATGATAAAGACGGAAATGATTTTGCCGCCGGAGAGTTTGTTGCTTTGGTTTTGGAAATAGGATTGGACAGAGTTTGGCAGCTGGATATTGAAGAGGCCGAACATAGACAGCGCCAGTACCACCATCAACGCGGCGGCAGCAAGTACGACCCAAGGCTGTTGCAGCCATACGGTCAACAGCGCGCCGGTCAAACCAGCAATCACGCCAACCAAGGTATAGGTTAGTGCCAAGCCTTGTACATACACCATAGACAAGATGAACGCGCGGCCTTTACCGGCTTTTTTATCGCCCACGACAATGCTGGAAACAATCGGCAGGAGCGGATACATACAGGCGGTAAAGCTTAAGCCCAAACCTGCGACAAAAAACGCCAACAGGTTGGCGTTTAAAGTATCCCAAGAGAGCTTGAAGCGGCTGCTGTCGGGATTGTTTGTAGCGGGCTGTGCGGGCATTTGGCCGTCTGAAGAGGCGGACGGTTGCAAAAAGCGGTCTTTGGCGGAAACCGGCTCGTCGCTTTGAGGCTGGTAAACCCCGTTGCCTTTTACGTCAAACTCGGTGTCCACCGGCGGATAACACACACCCACTTCGGCACAACCTTGATAAGTCAGCGTCAGTTTGTATTGCGGCGCGGCTTGTTTGTAAGGCAGGTCAACCTGTGCGGTATGGTGGTAAACCGTTTGTTTGCCGAAGAATTCGTCTTCTTTTTCTTCGCCTTTGCTGAATTTGGGTTCGGCCAAGACTTTGTCAGGATTGGTCGCTGCAACGATTTTGGACTGGTACATATAGTAGCCGTCAGCGATCTTGAACTGCACGCTGATGCCTTGATCGGTTACATTGACTTGAGGCACAAAGGCTTGCTCTGGAGGCAGCAAATCATTGGCATCTACTGCAAATGCGAAGCTGCTCAAGCCTAAAAATGCAATGAGGAAATAAAGGAATTTTTTCATAGTATCTACGGAGATGCCGTTGAGGAACCGTCATTATAAATGATGGAAAAACAATCGGCTTAATTTATGTCAAATATTGCGAGAGAAATCTAATGCTTTTGAATTATATCGAAATAGGGTTGCTCATATATGACCGATAGTCTCATGTTATCGTTCAATCTATGCCAAAGGCCGTCTGAAATTTTCAGACGGCCTTTGTTTCTATTCGGCTCGGCTTTTAAGGATAAGCGATATAAGCGTAAGCAGAATGGTTGTGTATCGATTCGAAGTTTTCGCTTTCGACAACAAACGATTCAATGCGTTTGTCGGCAATCAGCGCAGTGGCCACATCGCGAACCATATCTTCGACAAACTTTGGATTTTCGTATGCTTTTTCCGTTACATACTTCTCGTCAGGGCGTTTGAGCAAACCGTAGAGCTGGCAGCTTGCTTGCGCTTCGACGTAATTGATGATTTCTTCAATGCCTACATCCGAGTTTGCAATCAGGCTGACGGTCACATGCGAACGTTGGTTGTGCGCGCCGTATTGGGAAATTTCTTTGGAACACGGACACAATGAAGTAACCGGAACCATTACTTTCAGATTGTGGCTGTATGTGCCGTTTTTGATTTCGCCGGTCAGGGTGACATCATAGTCCAGCAGCGATTGGATACCGGAGACGGGCGCACTTTTCTTGCGGAAAAACGGGAAGGAAACGCTGATTTTGCCGGAATGCGAATCCAACAGGGCAACCATATCGGCGGTCAGCTTGTGCAGCGTATCGAAATCCAAAGCATCGGTTTGTTTTTCCATCAGGGCGACAAAGCGCGACATATGCGTGCCTTTTTGGTCGGCAGGCAGGAAAACCGTCATGGTCAGGCGGGCGACGGTGGATTGTTCGCCTTCTTTGCTTTTAAGGGAGATTGGAAAGCGCAGGCCTTTAATGCCGACCTGATTAATCGGCAGGTTGCGTAAATCGCGGCTGGATTGCACGTCTGCAATGGCGTTCATGCGTGGTATGTCCTTCATGATAGGATTGTTGAGATGCGTGTGGAGGGAATCGGCTCGTGTCGGCCGATTTGCAAATGCGAGATTATATCACTTGCTTTATCTGCCTGCATTGATTGTTTCTATTTTTCAGATAGTGATAAAATCTTCGATTATTCACATCTACATAGGCAGAGATCAAATGAAATTCGCCACGAAAGCCATTCATTCCAGCTACGATTGCGACGAACACAACCGTGCGCTGATGCCGCCGATTTATCAAAACAGTATGTTTGCGTTGCATGAGATTGGCGAAAATGTGCCTTACCGCTACTCGCGCCTGAGCAACCCGACCCGTCAGGTATTGGAAGATACCGTTGCCGATTTGGAGCACGGTGCGGCCGGCTTTGCGTTTTCCAGCGGTATGGCGGGAATTGATGCCGTATGGCGTACTTTCCTGCGCCCGGGCGATACCATTGTTGCTGTCGCCGATATTTACGGCGGTGCTTATGATTTATTGGTCGATGTTTATCAAAAATGGGGTGTGAACGTTGTTTTTGCCGATTTGGGCAATCCGGATAATCTGGACGAGCTGCTCAAAGCGCACAATGTCAAACTGGTTTGGCTGGAAACGCCGTCCAATCCGCTTTTGCGCTTGGTAGACATTAAAGTCCTCGCAGCGAAAGCCAAAGCAGCCGGTGCGCTGGTTGGTATCGACAACACCTTTGCCACGCCGTATCTGCAACAGCCGTTGGATATGGGTTGCGATTTTGTGTTCCATTCCGCTACCAAATATTTGTGTGGCCATTCCGACGTATTGATGGGCGTAGTCGTTGCCAAAACCAAAGAGCTGGCGCAGCCTTTGCACGACATGATGGTGCATACCGGCGCGATTGCAGGCCCGATGGATTGCTGGTTGGTTTTGCGCGGTATTAAAACGCTGGCTCTGCGCATGAACGCCCATTGCCAAAACGCACTCGAAATCGCGCGCCGTTTGGAAGCCCATCCTGCCATTGAAAAAGTGTTCTATCCCGGCCTGCCGTCGCACGAACATTATGAACTCGCCCAAGCACAAATGCCCAAAGGCATCGGCGGCGTGGTTACGGTTTATCTCAAAAATGACACGCGTGAAGCGGCCAATAGCGTGATTAAAAACATGAAACTGGTCAAAATGGCTTCCAGCCTCGGCGGCGTGGAAAGTTTGGTCAACCATTGCTATTCCCAATCCCACAGCGGCGTGCCGCATGATGTGAAAATGGAAATGGGCATCAAAGTCGGCCTGCTGCGTTTCTCTGTCGGTATTGAAGACGTTGACGATATTTGGAACGATATTTCCAAAGCATTGGATACGACTTTGTAAATAAGGCTTAAAGGCCGTCTGAAGGTTAATGGTTTTTCAGACGGCCTTTAGTAATACATAAGGAATAGATATGAAAACATTATTCGGCGCATTGATGAGTATGGTGGTTTTGGCAGCTTGTACATCTCCTTCAGTATCTCAGCCTGAACAAGCCTCTAAAGCGCAGGTGCAAACTCAACAAACGGTGCAACCTACTTTAGCCGCCAAATGGCGTGTTGTCGCTTTCAATAAATTCACCGAAAAAGAATTGGCTGGTATTGATGCCTATCTGGATTTGAGCGAGATGCCTAAGGCGTATGGCAAGATGGGGTGTAACGGTATGATGTTCCAAGCCAATACGATTGGTTCGGACAAAATTGATTTTGGCCATATTGCGGTAAACATGATGCTGTGTGAAGACATGAAGCTGGAAGATGCGTTTTTGCGCAAACAAAGCGTGTGGAACTATCGTTTTGACGGTAACGATTTGATTTTGGAACAAAAAGGCATCAGTATCCGTTTGCGTCGTGAATAATCTTAAAGGCCGTCTGAAAATAAAAATTTCAGACGGCCTTTTGAATCTTTATAATAAGCCCTATTTGAAACTGATACCGAATATCAAGGAAACCTATTATGGCAGCCTCGCCCGAAGCCAAGTTCACCGAAGAAAAAGTCTTGTGGATCAAACACCATACGCCCAAGTTAATGACTTTTGCCATCAGCCGCCCTGAATCCTACCGCTTCTCGGCAGGGCAGTTTTCCCGTCTCGGCTTCCGCGACGGCGAAGGCTTTATCTGGCGCGCGTATTCTGTCGTGTCTGCCGAATACGCCGATACGCTTGAGTATTTCGCGGTGTTAATCGAAGGCGGCCCGATGTCGGCGCGTTTTGCTGCGATGAAAGAGGGTGATACCATTTTGCTGGATAAGACGGCTACCGGTTTCCTCTTGCCCGAGCGTTTCCCCGACGGAAAAGATTTGGTCATGCTCTGCACGGGTTCCGGCATTGCGCCTTTCCTCTCCATTATCGAGCAGCCTGAAATCTGGCAGCGTTTCGACCGTTTGGTTTTGGCGCATTCCGTCTCTTACGCCGACGAGTTGATTTTCAACCAGCGCCTTACCGATTTGAAAGAGCATCCGCTGATTGAAGAATATTTCCATAAATTCACTTTTGTTCCGGTCACTACGCGTGAGGAAACGGAAGGCGCATTGAGCGGCAAACGGATTCCCGAATTGCTGAAGAATGGCGGCTTGGAAGAAAAAGTCGGTTTCAAGTTTACCAAAGCCAATACGCGCTTTATGGTTTGCGGCAATCCGGCAATGGTCAAAGACACTTTCCAAGCCCTAATGGATTTGGGCTACGCCATGCACCGCAACCGCATTCCCGGCGAAATCATGATGGAAAATGGTTTCTAACAGGTAAATGGTCAAAGGCCGTCTGAAAGTTTCAGACGGCCTTCAATATTAAATATAAATCGAAAATCAGAGAAAATATGAATATCAAACAAATTATCCAAGCCCTGCCCAAAGCAGAGTTGCACGTCCACATCGAAGGGACGTTCGAGCCGGAATTGATGTTTGAAATCGCCAAGCGCAACCACATAGCGATTCCTTATGAAAATGTCGATGCGGTACGGCAGGCTTATGATTTTCACAATTTACAGTCGTTTTTGGATATTTATTATGCCGGTGCCGGCGTATTGCTGCACGAGGCGGATTTTTACGATTTGACCCGTTCGTATCTTGAGCGTTGCCGCGAAGACAATGTCGTGCATACGGAAATATTTTTCGATCCGCAAACCCATACTGCGCGTGGCGTGGCGTTTGAAACCGTGATTAACGGCATTGTCCGCGCCTGTCGTGAAGCTGGGCAGCAATGGGGCATAAGCACGCGTTTGATTATGTGTTTCCTGCGGCATTTGTCGGAAGAAAGCGCATTTGAAACCTTAAATCAGGCTTTGCCATATAAAGAACACATCATCGGCGTAGGCTTGGATTCGAGCGAATTGGGGCATCCGCCGTCTAAGTTTGAGCGCGTGTTTGCGCAGGCGCAGGGTTTGTTGACGGTGTGTCATGCTGGAGAAGAAGGCCCGCCCGAATATGTTTATGAGGCTTTGGACTTGCTGCATGTCCGCCGTATCGATCATGGCGTACGGGCGGAAGAAGATGAGGCCTTGATGGCGCGTTTGATTGCAGAGCAAATGCCGTTGACCGTTTGCCCGTTGAGCAATTTGAAATTAAAAGTGTTCCCTGAAATGGCGAAACACAATTTGCGCCGTATGTTGCAACGCGGCGTGTTGGTAACCGTCAATTCCGATGATCCGGCATATTTTGGCGGCTATATGAACCGCAATTTTGAAGCGCTTGCCGAGGCTTTGGATTTGAGTGCGGAAGAAATCAAAAACTTGTGCGCCAATTCGTTCCGCGCTTCGTTTTTGAGCGAGGCGGAAAAGGAAGAGTGGATACGGAAGATTGAAGGTTTTGATGCTGAATAACGATAAAAGGCCGTCTGAAAAAGTTTTAGACGGCCTTTTATGTCGGCGACGGGCTTATTCGCCTACGGTTTTTTGTATCAGTTTTTCGGCGTTTGCCAAAGTGTTTGCCACTTCGTCAAAACCGATGCGGCTGCCGGCGATGAGGGCGCGCGTATCGGTATAGGCGGCGCGTACTTTGCCGTCCGTTTCGGTAACGAGGACGCGCAGGGGCAGTTGCAGGGCGAAGGCGGGGTCTTTGACCATCAGCGGCGTGCCGGCTTTGGGCGTGCCGAAGACGATGACTTTTGCCGGCTGCATCGTTAAGCCGTTTCGGCGGGCGGCTTCCTGATGGTCAATGACGGCAAAAATGTCCATTCCTTTGCTTTTTATGGCGGTTTCAAGGCGGCTGACGGTTTCGTCAAAGCTGTATTTTGAGGTGAGGGTATGCGTGGTCATAGCGGTTTCGTTTTGGGTGGACGGTTCGCCGGTAGGATGTGCCGAAGCGGTTGAAATGCAGAGTGCGGATGCGGCAATCAGGGGGAGTATGTGTTTCATCGTATTTCCTTATCGGTTTGTTTATCAGGCTTCGGACGGGGCGGCACGCGCCGCGCCTGATGTTGCGCCGCGTGCCGGAGTGCCGTATGCCGTCTGAAAGCCTGTCCTTTCAGACGGCATTATGATGGCGGTTAATAGTCGACTTTGATTTTGGGCGTTTCCTGAGCGGCTTTGTATTCTTCTTCCAATTCAAAGCGCAGCGGATACAAATTCAATTTTTCCATCAGCAGGCGGTCGCCGTCTTCGTCCGGATTGCCCGTAGTCAGCAGCTTGTCGCCGTAGAAAATCGAGTTTGCGCCAGCCATGAAACACATGGCCTGCATGGATTCCGGCATATTGCTGCGGCCAGCGGACAGGCGGACGTAGCTATGCGGCATGGTAATGCGTGCGACGGCGATGGTGCGGACAAATTCAGTCCAGTCCAAATCTTCGGCATCGGCCAGCGGCGTGCCTTCTACTTTAACCAACTGGTTAATCGGCACGCTTTCAGGTTGCGGGTCGAGGTTGGCAAGGCTGGCAATCAGGCCTGCGCGTTCGGCGCGGGTTTCGTTCATGCCGACGATACCGCCGCAGCAGACTTTCAAACCGGCATTGCGGACTTTGCCTAAAGTATCCATGCGGTCTTCGTGTTTGCGGGTGTGGATGATGTCGTTGTAGCGTTCGGGGTCGGTGTCGAGGTTGTGGTTGTAGTAGTCCAAACCGGCTTTTTTGAAGTCTTCAGCCATGCCGTCTTCGAGCATGCCGAAGGTGCCGCACACTTCCATGCCCAAGCCTTTCACCGCGCTGATGATTTCGGAAACGACAGCCACGTCTTTGGGTTTGGGGCCGCGCCATGCCGCGCCCATGCAGAAACGGCTGGCGCCGCGCGATTGGGCAATTTTGGCTTTTTCGACGATTTCGTCCACATCCATCATCTGCTCTTTGCCCAGATTGGTGTTGTGGTGTGCCGATTGCGGGCAGTAGGCGCAGTCTTCGGGACAACCGCCGGTTTTGATGGAGAGCAGGGTGGAAAGTTGGATTTCGCGCGGGTTGAAGTTTTGGCGGTGGATTTCGGCAGCTTGGAAAACGAGGTCGAGGAAAGGCAGTCCAAACAAAGCCTCAACATCGCATTTTTTCCAATAACGCGCAGTCGGATGCGGCTTGCGCTCGGTTTGACGGCGCAAGGCTACGGGAGATACGGTCATAGTGTGTTCTTTCGTGTTTACAGCGACGCAGTGTCGCTGACGGCTTGACTGCCGGCGCAATGACGGCAGCAGCAGGTTTGAAATCAATATAAAAGGCCGTCTGAAACGGCGCAGCAAGTGTAACGCTTTTGATAATGTAGAGCAAATGTTTCAGACGGCCTGAAATATGGTTTGCCCGGGTTTGCTATAATCGCATTTTTAATTTTTCCGTTTTCTTATGAACGCGCCCAAAGCCTTCGCCGTACTCGGCCCGACCGCCGGCGGTAAAACCGCACTGGCCTTAAATATTGCCCAATCGTTGCCGGTAGAAATCATCAGTTTGGATTCCGCGCTGGTGTATCGCGGCATGGACATCGGTACGGCTAAGCCGACTGCCGAAGAGCTTGCCGCCGTACCGCATTATTTGATTGATATTATCTCGCCGCTGGAAAGTTACAGCGCGGCGGATTTTGTCGGCGACTGCGTACGCTTGGTGAACGAAATACATGCGCGCGGTCGCTATCCTCTGATTGTCGGCGGCACGATGATGTATTTCCACGCGCTGACGGAAGGTTTGAACGACTTACCTAGCGCGGATACGGCAGTGCGCGCACAGCTTCAGGCGGAAAAGAACGAATACGGTCTGGCAGGCCTATATCGCCGTTTGCAGGAAGTTGACCCGATTACGGCAGGCCGTCTGAAAGCCAATGACAGCCAGCGTATTGAGCGCGCTTTGGAAGTCTATCTTTTGACCGGCAAGCCTTTGAGCGAACATTTCACAGAGCAGAAGCAGGCTGCGCCTTTATTGGATTTATGCACGGTTGCCCTTATCCCCGAAGACCGCCATTTGTTACACCGGCAAATCGAAAAACGCTTTTTAAGTATGCTGGAACACGGTTTCCTCAATGAAATGCACGCTTTACGCCGCGATTATCCGCAGCTACATGCCGATATGCCGTCTATGCGCTGCGTGGGCTACCGTCAGGCTTGGGATTATCTCGAAGGCGAAACCGATTATGACACCTTTGTCGAAAAAGGCATTGTCGCCACGCGCCAGCTTGCCAAACGCCAGTTAACCTGGTTGCGGAAAATTCCTTTGGCGCACACGTTAGATCCTTACGCAGACAGCGATTATGTTCAGACGGCCTTAGCCTTGGCGCGTCAGCATTTTCAGGAATAATCCATGCTGACCACGCCACCACTTGCGCCTAAAACATTGGCCGCATTAAAAGAATTGGGTATTTGTACACTGGAAGATTTACAGGAAATCGGCGCAGTTCGTGCATTTCTATTGCTGAAAGCGTCGGGTTTGACCGTAACCAAAAGCACCTTGTGGCAACTGGCTGCGCTGGTTTCAGGTGTAGATGTCCGGCATATTTCCGAGGAGAGAAAGACGGAGCTGGGCGAGGCTTTGAAAAACCATCCACCTGTTGCCATTTTCCCTTCGCAAAGCGATATGGAAGCCTTTATGCGGCTGGCGATAGAACAGGCCAGACAATCGGCGGCCTTGGGCGAAGTGCCCGTTGGCGCAGTCATCGTATATCAAGGCAAGGCAATCGCAGCGGCACACAATACCTGCATTGGCGACCACAATGTCAGCCACCATGCCGAAATCAATGCACTTTCCGCCGCTGGTAAGGCCTTGCAAAACTACCGTTTGGAAGATTGCGACGTATACATCACATTAGAGCCTTGCTCCATGTGCGCATCTGCCTTGATACAGGCGCGGGTCGGGCGCGTGATTTATGGTGCGGCCGAAGCTAAAACCGGTGCGGCAGGCAGCGTGGTCGATTTGTTTGCCGACAAACGTCTGAACAAGCATACTGCAATTTTGGGCGGCATATTGGCAGAAGAATGCCAAAACGTATTGCAGGATTTCTTTGCGGCCAAACGTAAGGCCGTCTGAATTTCAGACGGCCTGTCAGCAAAAACACTTTATTTTAAATTTTCGGATTTCCCATGTCAGTCAATCATTACGAAAACTTCCCAGTCGGTTCCATTGTGCTGCCGCGCCGTTTGCGCAAGCCGATTCACGCCGTTTACGCTTTTGCACGGACGGCGGATGATATTGCCGACGAAGGCAATGCCGAAGCAGCCGAACGCCTGCGCCAACTGGACAAACTGAAGGCAGAGTTAGACCGCATTACACAAGGTGGGAAACCGCAAACGGCTTTGATGCAGCGTTTGTATAACGAAGCGATTGAGCCGTTTCAATTGCCGTTGCAGCCGTTTTATGATTTGCTGGCGGCGTTCAGTCAGGATGTGGTTAAAACCCGTTATGAAAACTTTGGCGAATTGATTGCCTATTGCCGTTTGTCCGCCAATCCTGTGGGGCGCATTATGCTGCATTTGTACGGGCAAACCGATGAAGTGAGCATGGCGCAAAGCGACGGCATTTGCACTGCCTTGCAGCTGATTAATTTCTGGCAGGACGTGGCGGTGGATTGGCAGAAAGGGCGCGTGTACATCCCCCAGGAAGATTTGCAGAAGTTCAAAGTTAGCGAAGAACAGATTGCGGCCGGTAAAGCCGACTTTGCTTTTCAACGATTGATGGCGCACGAGTGCCAACGTGCCTTTCAAATGCTGAAGGCCGGCTCGCCGTTGGGCAAAACCCTCAAAGGGCGAATCGGTTTTGAGCTGCGCATGATTATTGTCGGCGGCCAGTTGATTTTGCAAAAGCTGGACGGTTGCAAATATGACGTGTTTAACCAGCGCCCGCTGTTGGATAAGAAAGACTGGATGATTATCATCAAGCGGGCTTTGATGAAGAAATAAAAAAAGGCCGTCTGAAATTGATGTTTCAGACGGCCTTGATGTTTTTCGATTAGCGGTTTTTCAAACGGCTGATGCGGTTGTCCAAAGAAGGATGGGTACTGAACCAAGAATCTTTGGCTTCGCTGGCAATGCCCATTGCAGTCATGGTTTGCGGCAGGTCGCTGGGGTTGCCTTTCAAGCGTTGCAGGGCGGCAATCATTTTCGGCGCACCCACCAGTTTTGCAGCGCCTGCATCGGCGCGGTATTCGCGTTGGCGGCTGAACCACATCACAATGATGCTGGCGAGGAAGCCGAATACGATTTGCAATACCATGCTGACCATGAAATATGTACCTTGCGAAGTGCTGCCGTCATTGTTGCGCGCCACCATGCTGGAAACGATACGCGCCAAGAAGACGACAAAAGTATTCACAATACCTTGAATCAGCGTCAGCGTTACCATATCGCCGTTGCCGACGTGCGCCATTTCATGCGCCAAAACGGCTTCGACTTCATCTCGGGTCATGTGATCGAGCAGGCCGGTGCTGACAGCGACGAGCGAGCTGTTTTTGGTTGCGCCGGTTGCAAAGGCGTTAGGCTCGGGAGAGTCGTAAATGGCTACTTCCGGCGTTTTCAGATTCCATTGGCGGGCTTGCGCTTCAACAGTTGTTAACAGCCAAGCTTCTTCTTCGCTTTGGGGCTGGTCGATGACGACGGCGCCAACCGAATGTTTGGCAATGGTTTTCGACATCAGCAGGGAGACAATCGAGCCACTGAAGCCGACGACTGCGGAATAAGCCAACAGGCTGCCGACTTGGTCGGTGCTGTTGATGCCCAAGATGGCCAAAATAACACGGATGACAACCAGAACTGCGATATTGGTCGCGATAAATAAGAAAATGCGTTTCACCGATTATTCCTTTTTAGTGTGGTTTGTGAGGTGATTTTTATATGGGCGCATTGTCTCAAAAACTCCATAGAGATGAAACAGCATGATAGGCAAAGGTATGCAAATTCAAAGCAATTGAAGCAAAGGCCGTCTGAAAAAGCAGTATTTATGGTTAAAAACAGCCTTTCAGACGGCCTGATTGCAAACAGATATTATTTTCCGAATTCCTGCAGCCAGTCTCGCGCTACCAAAAATTGATTTAATGCGGCTTCTGGAGAACCTTCTTCCGGCGCATATTGATACTCGAAGCGTACTAAAGGCGGCATGGACATCAAAATGCTTTCCGTACGACCGCCGCTTTGCAGGCCGAACAGCGTGCCTCTGTCACAAACCAAGTTAAATTCCACATAGCGTCCGCGACGGTAGAGTTGGAAATCTCGTTCACGTTCTCCATAAGGCGTATTTTTGCGTTTGGCCACAATCGGTAGATACGCTGCGATATAGCCTTCCCCGACTGCCTTGATAAAATTCAAGCAGGTATCGAAATCCCAGCGGTTTAAATCGTCAAAAAACAGGCCGCCCACGCCGCGTGTTTCGTTACGGTGTTTCAAATAGAAATATTCGTCACACCATTGTTTGAATTCAGGATAAACCGATTCTCCAAATGGCGCGCATACGTCCCGAGTCACTGTGTGCCAATGCACGATATCTTCTTCAAAAGGATAAAACGGCGTCAAATCAAAGCCGCCGCCAAACCACCAAACCGGCTCGGCATTTTCAGGGTAGGCAATAAAAAAGCGCACATTGGCATGGCTGGTCGGAACATAAGGATTTTTCGGATGAATGACCAGCGACACGCCCATGGCTTCAAACGCCGCGCCTGCCAATTCCGGACGATGGGCCGTAGCAGAAGCCGGCATTTTTGTTCCCTTTACATGCGAAAAATTCACACCGGCCTGCTCGAATACTGCGCCGTTTTTCAATACACGGGTTTCGCCGATACCCAGCTTCCCAGTCCATACTTCATGCACAAATTTGGCTTCGCCATCTTCTTGCTCCAGCGCGGCGCAGATTTGGTTTTGCAGTGTTTTAAGGAGGGTTAGAACGGATTCTGTGTGCATGATATATCCTTGATGGTTTCGTATTTGTAAAATGACAGGGCGGAAGATGATTTAAGTTGTTGAAACTAATTGTTATTTTTCTGTTTCTTTATTATGGGTAAATTTTTGCATGGGCGTATCTTGCAATCAAGCGTTACTCATCGGCAATAGATTGAAAGGTATTACGGGGTTAAAAATACAGTTGCTACTCTTGCTGCATGATATTGGCAAGATTTAATTTAAATGTTTGTTGAATCTTGTTTACATCCTTAGCAAAAATATGATAGTCACTCGAAGAATAGATAGATTTTATTCTATCCAAATTAGTTTGTTGATAACATTTTTTCATTTCCGCGATGAAAAAATTATCTTTTCCTCTTTCATTGAGACAGTTATTTTCTAACAGATAGATTGCCCATGCTGTAAAAATAAATGTACTATCTTCCGGATATTCAGATAAATAAATTTCGAATTCAATTATAGAATATTCAGCTGCTTCAATTAATGTTATATCTAAATCTCTGACAAATTTTTCCGTTATATTTTTAAATAATTTCTTGAATTCTATATAATTTTTTATTTTTTCCATGATTCTATTTTCCTGTAAAAATATTTAATTGAATATTTGGATAGCGATTTCTAAACTCTAAAATAACATTGCTGCAAGATTGACAGGCCTTTAATGATGATATTGCGATACCTTTCAGACGGCCTTGATTTATTCAGTAAAAAAAGTATGTGCGCCCAAATAGTTTTTTGCGTAGAACGGAGTGGAAAGTTTTTCGGTTTTGATGGTTTTACCGCTGCTGGGGGCGTGAATAAATTCGCCGTTGCCGATGTAGAGGCCGACATGGGAATATTTGTGTGCGCCGCCGGTATTGAAGAAGACAAGATCGCCGGCTTTCAATTTGCTGTCGGGAATTTTTCGGCTGGCTGCGGCCATATCGCGTGCGGTGCGTGGCAGATTGACGTTGAGGGCGTTTTTATAGACGAATTGGATCATGCCGCTACAGTCAAAGCCTGTGGCTGTGGTGCTGCCTCCCCATTTGTAGGGCGTACCGATCAGGCCTAGGCTGTGAAGCATCAATTCCTGCGAACCTTGGGTGTGGTCGATATGGGAAATGCGGACAGGTTGGATTGTTCTGGCGGTTGTTTGCGGCTTGTGGGATTTATGCTTGCCAGTGGTGCCGCAGGAGGCCAACAATAAGCAGGTGGTACAAACAAATAGGGTTTTGCAGATGAGTCGAGACATGGTGAATTCCTCCGGCTGCATGATTTTTGTTTTCAGACGGCCTCTATAATAATCCTTCTATGGGCAGGATGGACAGGATTTTTGAAGTCATCCGTTTCCAGAACTTGGCTTCGGGTTCGTGTGCGTAAGTTCGTTTTTCGCTTGGGTCATACCAGTATAGTTTATTGTAATTGCCAAGCGTTACCTGATAGGCGTAATTTGGGGTGGTCGTTACGAGGGTGCGCTGCATTTGGCCTGCGATTTCGGGGCTTTCGATGACGACACCCATTTCGGTATTGAGGCGTGCGGAGCGTGGGTCGAGGTTGAATGAGCCGATGAAAATGCGTTTCTCGTCTACGATGAATGTTTTGGCGTGCAAGCTGGTGGCTGAACTGCCGGTCAAGCCGCGGTCTTTGGAGGTCGGAACGGCGTGGTTGGGTTGAAGCTCATAGAGTTTAACTCCGGCTTTAAGCAAGGGCTTGCGGTATTTGACGTAGCCGGAATGGACGGCGGCAACGTCGGTCGCCTGGAGGGAATTGGTCAGAACGGTAACATCCACGCCGTTGTGAATCAGCTTTTCTATGGCCTTAACGCCTGATTTTGTGGGTACAAAATAAGGGGAAACAAGGTAAACGCTTTTTTCAGGTTGCTTGAGGGCGTCTTGCAGGCGTTCGGAAATAGGCGGTTTGTGCCGGTCGCGGTCTAAGCCTTTGGCCGGGTCATCGCTGATCAGGCGTGTGCTGACACTTTGCCACTCCATAAGGTTGCTCTGCATTTTTTGATAGAGGTTGGAGTGTTCGATGCTTTGACGGTAGCGGATGAGCGTTTGATTTTTATCTTGGGCGGTGTAATCAAGCTCTGCCAATCCTTTTTGCATGTTTCCCCGTTTGATGATGCTGGTCGCGTTATAGGCGGAGTGGCTTGCCCAATAGCGGTCGAAGTCTTGGGAAACTTCGGTTACTACGCGGCCTGTGGCGAGGATATCAAGGTCGGCAAAAATGGTATCGTCGTTAACCTTAAAATATTCGTCGCCGATATTGCGTCCGCCCAAAATGGTGGCACGGTTGTCCGCGGTAAACGATTTATTGTGCATTCTGCGGTTAAGTCGCGGGAAGTCGGCAACGTAGCCGAGTGCACGCCATTTTCTGAAAATAAAGGGATTAAACAGACGAACTTCGATATTGGGATGATTGTCGAGTGCAAGTAGGAGATCATCCATGCCGTTGGTGTTGTTGTCGTCCAGAAGCAAACGCACACGGACGCCGCGTTCGGCCGCGCGATGAATCAGGTTGAAGAGAAGCTTGCCGGAGATGTCGTTGTGCCAGATATAGTACTGCAAATCGAGGGTATGGTCGGCGGATTCAATCAGGGCGGCACGGGCGACAAAGGCTTCATGGGCATCGTTCAACAGATAGATATGGGAAACATCGGTCTTGGAGGATGTAGAAGGAATGCCTAATGCGCTGTCCAGCCGCGGCGTTGCAGGTATGTCAAGATAACTGCTTTGGGTGCGTTCATCCAATGAAGGCAAAAACGCGGCACACCCACCCAATAGCAGGATATAAAGAAAGGGAAGATGAAATTTCATGGGGAACCGGTACAAACAATCCCTACCTAAATGACATTTAGGCAGGGATTGAAGTGAAATTAGGTTGCTTGAATCAGCTTAGAAGGCAACATAATTTGCCGGATTGACCGGTTTGCCGTTTTGACGGATTTCAAAGTGCAACTGAGTACGAGATGCATCGGTATTACCCATGTGCGCAATGGTTTGACCGCGTTTAACGGTTTGGTTTTCATTAACCAGCAGGCGTTGGTTGTGGCCGTATGCGCTCAAGAATGAGGAGTTGTGTTGGATGATGACCAAGTTGCCGTAACCGCGCAAGCCTGAGCCTGCGTAAACGACTTTACCGTCTGCCGCTGCAACAACAGGCTGGCCTTGTGTACCGGCGATATCTACACCTTTGTTGCTGCCGCCGAAGTTGGCGATAACGTTACCGGTAGTCGGACGCTGCCATGTGATGCCGCTGACGTTGCGGCTGCTGCCGGTAGATACGGTTGGTGTATTGGCAGGAGTGCTTGGAGTCGGAGCAGTGGTTGTAGTTATTGGCGTAGAAGGTTTGCTTGCAGAAGCTGCAGGTGCAACGTAGCCTTCAGGTTTCACACGGAGGGTTTGACCAATGCTGATGGTGTTGTCGGCCAAGTTATTCCATGCGCGCAGATTGTCTTGGGTAATGTTGTAGCGTTTGGAGATGTTGTAAACGGTATCACCACGAACAACGGTATGTGTCGCTGCATTAATATCAACAGGCGCGTAAGAAGGCGTGTAAGTGCCGGTGCTGCCGCTGTTGTATGTTGGAGCAGGTGTACTTGCCGGCGGAGTGTATGGAGCATCTGTCGCTGGGCTGGTGTTGGTATTGTAAGGCGCTGCGCCGTAAGGATTGTCAACGGTAGAGCCTGTTGTTGAACCACCGCTTTGTGTGCCGACGACTACAGGAGCCGGTTGTTGGCTGGCACAGGCTGCAAGTAATAAAACCAAAGCTGCCGATCCGGCATAAGATACACTTTTTTTCAACATGTTGATGACTTTCGTATTCGGGTAATTGTTCTCGTCGAGGCATATCATAATAAAAATATGCTTGTTTCTCAAGTGTTCGGCTGTTAGGGACTGTTAAGGCGCAGGGATTTCTGACCAAAAGGAAGCAGTTTGCTCCATTTGTCCGTAGGCAGTCAAATCGACTTGCAGGGGGGTTATCGTGATGAAGCCGGACGCGCATTCGCCAAAGTCGGTACCTTCTTCGCTGTCGGAAACATCGCCGACCGGCCCAATCCAATAAATTTGTTCGCCACGTGGATTATACATGGGAACAATGCTTTGTTCATGATGACGGCGGCCGAGCCGTGTAATTTTTATGCCTTGGATATCCTCAGGTGCGACGGCAGGGATATTGATGTTCCATAAGATGGGTTCGGAAATAGGGCGTTTGAGAAAGTAGGAAAGCAGTATCCAAGCGGCTTTTTCCGCGGTTTCCCAATAACGGCCGCTGGAGTCGGCAAGCGAAAAAGCAATGGCGGGAATGCCCATTAAATAGGCTTCAGTCGCGGCGGCAACCGTACCGGAATAAAGCGTATCGTCGCCCATGTTCGCGCCGTTGTTAATGCCGGACAAGACTAAGTCTGGTTTGAAGTCGGCAAGGACGTGCTGGCCGACATGAATGCAGTCGGTGGGCGTACCATTCACATAGTAAAACCCGTTTTCCGCCTGTTTCAGTTGTAAAGGACGGTCTAAAGTCAGGGAATTGCTGACGCCGCTGCGATCGCGTTCGGGCGCAACCACCCTGACATTGGCAAATTCTGCACACACTCTTGCCAAAACAGCCAAACCGGGCGCAAGATAACCATCGTCGTTTGAGATTAATATGTTCATGTGACAATATTGTGTCTATCGGTAAGATGGACGGTATTGTACTGGTTTGCTTGAGCGATTGTCCACGAATCGGCAACGTTTGGGCGGAAAGGATAATAATGAAACATTATGAGTTAGACCCCAAAGCTTTATTGGGCGGCGTGATTGCTTCAGACGGCAATCAGGAGATTGTTCAGCTTTCACTGCAGAAGAATAATGAAATTCCGGCATATGAGGCGGATGCGATTATTTTGCTTTTGGTTTTAAACGGCAAAGCCGAAATCAAAACGGTGGACGAAGTTTTGCAAACCGAAGGCTTGCAAGTTATCCGTCTTGAGCCGATGGAAGCGCACAGCATTCGCGCGTTGGCCGATAACACCAATATTTTGGTTATCAAACAATTGATTCACGAAACCGGTTTCAGCAAACGTTTGAGATTTGGAAGTTGCTGTCTGTAATGCAATAAAGGCCGTCTGAAAAGTTTCAGACGGCCTTTTAAAAATCAACTAGATTTATTTCAAACCTTTTTTCACCAAGTCTTCATAACCGCCATGGTTGGTTACGTTGGTGTAGCCGGCTTTTTTCAGCTCAGTCAGCGCGGCTTCTGCACGGCGGCCGCTGCGGCAGTAGAGGTTGACCGGCGCATTTTTATCCGGGCTGACGGATTTGATGCGGTCAACGATTTGGTCATGCGGAATATTGAGTGCACCTTGCAAATGGCCTTCTTTGAATTCTTCGGCAGAGCGGACATCAATCCAAACGCCTTTTGCTTTTGCAGGTTGTGCCGCGCTTTTTTCAACTTTAGGCATAGAGGCTGCGGAAGCGGCCAAAGGAGTGGCAATAGCGGTGACAAAAAGTACGGCAGTCAGCAGTTTCTTCATGGTTCAATCTCCTATTAGACAGAAAACAATATGATAACTTTATCAGTTTAGCATTTCGTCAGGCCGTCTGAAAGGGGAGTCGGCTTTCAGACGGCCTGATTTTACAAACCGATTTAGCGTTGGGTTTCTACTGCTTCCAAAGCGCGCAAAGCGTAGGTATAAGCGGCACCAGCATTCAGTGCGATAGCGGTGGCCAATGCGCCGGCGATTTCGCTTTCGGTTGCCCCAGCTTTGGCTGCGGCGGCTGCATGCACGCTGATGCAGCTTTCGCAACGCGTGGTAATGGCAACGGCAATGGCGATCAGTTCGCGTGTTTTGGCATCCAGTGCTTCGGCAGCGGCTGCTTGATCCAGTGCGCCGTAGGCTTGCAGCATTTTAGGATGGTTTTTACCCAGTTCGCCGAATGCTTTTTTTACCAAGGCGGTATGTTCAGGCCAGTCTTTAAACATGATATGTCCTTTCTTAATGTGAGTGGATAAGATAAAAAATCCTATTCGTTTGTGTTTGGTGTGTGTATTATTGCAATAATTGGAAGATTAAAATCGTCAAAACATCTCATTTATTGGTAAAAAAACACTATGGATATTTTGGATAGGCTGGTCGAATTGGCGCAGGTAAAAGGCAGCGTGGATGTTCAATGTCTGTTTCGAGGGGAATGGTATGTGCGGCATGAGCCCAAGCGTGCGAATGGTTTGGTGCATATCGTCACTGCCGGTTCGGGTTATATCCGAATTGATGGGGAGCAAGAGGCCAGGCTGCTGAGTGCGGGGGATGTCATTTTTTTCCCGCGTAGTGTAGGGCATACTTTGAGCAGCGACAGCAGTTGTGAAAATCTTGGTGTTAATGTGCTGACGAGTGAAAAAGGCGCATTTAAAGTCAAGCAGAGTCATACAGGAGGCGATGCGGCTTTGCATCTTTTCTGCGCACGGTTTGAATATGAAGCGCAGGCGGATATTATGGCGGGGCTGCCTGACACGGTTTTGCTGAATATCAACCATCCTTCTTTACAGTATTTGGTGGCATTGTTGCAGTATGAGAGCAGTCAGGCATTGTCCGGTTCGGTAGCGGTTGTGAACGCATTGGCTTCGGTGTTGTTGGTATTTCTACTTCGAGCCAGCCTAGAGAAAAATGGGGAAGCGCAATTAAGCGGTTTGCTGAATGGTTGGCAGGATAAACGCCTGCAGAATCTGCTTCAGGCAGTAGTGGATAAGCCGGAAGAGGAATGGAATATCGAGAAAATGACCGCGATGGCCAACTTATCTCGCGCCCAGTTGATGCGGGTATTTAAGCAGCAGACGGGAACAAGCCCGCATGCCTTTGTAAACAGTATCCGCTTACAGCAGGGGGCATTATTGTTGAAACAGACGGCGGATTCGGTTTTATCGGTTGCGCTCTCGGTTGGTTTTCAATCGGAAACGCATTTTGGCAAGGCATTTAAAAAGCAATATGGGATATCGCCGGGGCAATATCGTAAAAGTGATCGCGCTGATGAAGCAGCAGTACAAGCGGAAGAAATGCCGATTTATTTTATTTGAACAGATGATAAAAGGCCGTCTGAAAGTGTAAAAATGAAATCTAGGATTTCTAAAACACTTTTCAGACGGCCTTAATTTTAAAATGCGTCAATCAGACGGGATTAGTCCAGTTTTTTGAAATGGCGGCGGCGTTCCAATTCGCTCAGGTAGCGTTTACGCAGGCGGATGGATTGTGGCGTAATTTCAACCAGTTCGTCATCGTCGATGAACTCAACTGCACCTTCCAAAGTTAATTTGATAGGCGTAGTTAGGCGCACGGCTTCATCTGTACCGCTGGCACGGACGTTGGTCAGTTTTTTACCTTTCAGAGGGTTTACCACCAAGTCGTTGTCGCGACTGTGAATACCGATAATCATACCTTCGTAGACTTTGTCGTTTGGAGAAACGAACATACGGCCGCGGTCTTCCAAGTTCCACAGGGCGTAAGCAACAGCTTCACCTTGCTCTTGAGAAACCAGTACGCCGTTGTGACGGCCGGGCATATCAGGTTTAACCGGAGCATAGTCGTCAAAAACGTGGCTCATCAAGCCGGTGCCGCGGGTCAAAGTCAGGAATTCGCCTTGGAAACCGATCAGACCGCGTGCAGGAATGTGGTATTCCAGACGGGTACGGCCATTACCGTCGCTTTCCATATTGGTCAATTCGCCACGGCGACGGCCAAGCTCTTCCATAACGGCACCTTGGTTGTCATCAGGTACGTCCACGGTCAGGTTTTCGTAAGGCTCGCATTTTTGACCGTTGATTTCACGGAATACCACGCGCGGTTTACCGACTGCCAATTCAAAGCCTTCACGGCGCATGTTTTCCAACAAAATGGTCAGGTGCAATTCGCCACGGCCGGAAACGCGGAATACATCAGCGTCGGCAGTATCTTCAACACGCAGGGCAACGTTGGTCAGCAATTCTTTTTGCAGGCGGTCGCGGATTTGGCGGGAAGTCACGAATTTGCCTTCAGTACCGGCCAAAGGAGAAGTATTGACCATAAAGTCCATGGTCAGGGTAGGCTCGTCCACGCTCAACATAGGCAAGCCTTTAGGATTGTCTTTGTCGGTAATGGTTACGCCGATACCGATGTCTTCGATACCGGAAATAATCACGATATCGCCGGCTTCAGCTTCTTCCAAAGGTACGCGTTCCAAGCCTTGGAAGCCCAACAGCTGGTTGATGCGGCCTTGGGCGACTTGTTCTTCATGATTCATAACGGCAACGACTTGGCCGGGTTTGATGCGGCCGTTCAGGATGCGGCCGATACCGAGGCGGCCGGTATAGTTGTCGTAGTCCAGTTGGGAAATTTGCAGTTGCAGCGTTTCGTCCGCGCTGCCGCTTGGTGCAGGCGTGTGTTTCAAAATGGTCTCGAACAGAGGACGCATATCGCTGCTCTCGTCGTTTTCATCCAGTTTGGCAAAGCCGGACAGGCCGGAAGCATAGACGATAGGGAAGTCCAATTGCTCGTCGGTTGCGCCTAAGTTGTCGAAGAGTTCGAAAGTTTGGTCGATAACCCAGCTTGGACGGGCAGACGGTTTGTCGATTTTGTTGATAACAACGATAGGTTTCAGACCCAAAGCCAAGGCTTTTTTGGTCACGAAACGGGTTTGCGGCATAGGGCCTTCTTGTGCGTCAACCAACAGTACGACGCAGTCAACCATGCCCAATACACGTTCCACTTCGCCACCAAAATCGGCGTGTCCCGGGGTATCTACGATGTTGATGTGGTAGCCTTCGTATTCGATGGCGGTATTTTTAGCGAGAATGGTAATGCCGCGCTCTTTTTCAAGATCGTTGCTGTCCATGACGCGTTCTTCGACTTGTTGGTTGGAACGGAATGTACCGGACTGGCGCAGCAATTGGTCAACTAATGTGGTTTTGCCATGGTCGACGTGGGCGATGATGGCAATATTGCGGATTTGTTTCATGATGATTTATGTGTTTCAGCTAGGTGCTTAAAAAAAAGATAACTGGTAATTATAGCACGATTCCTAAGTATTGACCGAGTAGAAGATTCAAAAAAATGAGGCAAAAGCAGTTGAGAATAATTCATAATTAAATTTGATTGATTTTGTTGGATTATTTGCTTTTATTTATGGTTAACGAATGTAAATGTTTTTGAATAATGCAATGGATTCTTAATATTAATGTCAAAAAATTGTTATTAAAAACAGGGGATTAATTTTTCAGACGGCCTTTTAGGCAGGTTAAATTTTTTGATAATTGTTTGTATTTTAAATAGAAAATTTGTCAAAAGTGCTACTTGTGCATACAATTACCTCATTCCATAACAACACACGAATCTTCATTCGTGATTATCAACTTTTAAAAGAAAGAGAAAGAATTATGCAAGGCAACCAAGCAGTTATTGATTACATGAACGAATTATTGTCTGGTGAGTTGGCTGCTCGCGACCAATATTTTATCCACTCTCGCCTGTACTCTGAATGGGGTTACACCAAACTGTTTGAACGTTTGAACCACGAGATGGAAGAAGAAACCACTCACGCTGAAGACTTCATCCGTCGTATCCTGATGTTGGGCGGTACTCCTAAAATGACCCGTGCCGAACTGAACATCGGTACTGACGTAATCTCTTGCCTGAAAGCAGACTTGAACACTGAATACGAAGTACGCGATGCGTTGAAAAAAGGCATCAAATTGTGCGAAGAAGCTCAAGACTACGTTACCCGCGATTTGATGGTTGCTCAACTGAAAGACACTGAAGAAGATCACGCTCACTGGTTGGAACAACAACTGCGTCTGATCGAATTGGTCGGCGAAGGCAACTACTACCAAAGCCAACTGTAATCTAGCCTATAACATATAAGGAGCTGAATATGAAAGGCGATCGCTTAGTTATTCGCGAGCTGAACAAAAACTTAGGTTTGTTGCTGATTACCATTAACCAATACTTCCTGCATGCCCGCATTTTGAAAAACTGGGGTTTTGAAGAATTGGGCGAACACTTCTTCAAACAATCCATCCGCGAAATGAAATCCGCAGACGATTTGATCGAGCGTATTTTGTTCTTGGAAGGCCTGCCTAATCTGCAAGAATTGGGTAAACTGTTGATCGGTGAATCTACCGAAGAAATCATTGCCTGCGATCTGAAAAAAGAGTATGAAAAACATGATGCTCTGGTTGCAGCCATCGCTCTTGCAGAAGAGCAACAAGACTACGTCAGCCGTGATTTGTTGGAAAAACAAAAAGACATCAACGAAGAACACATCGACTGGCTTGAAACCCAGCAGGAATTGATTGGCAAAGTTGGTTTGCCAAACTACCTGCAAACTGGGGCGCAAGAGGACTAAAACACAAACCACTGCCAAATATAGCAGTCCCTGCTCCCATCGACGGCATATCTTTACGGATATGCCGTTTTCTTTTATGAAAATGCTTAAAGGCCGTCCGAATGTTCAGACGGCCTTGATTTTATATCGCTTTCAAACGGTATAGATAAGTAGTTTCCTTGTTTCTGGCAAACGCCAAAGGATCGGATTCATCTATTGCTTTTTTGTGTTGCGGTTTGGTTTTCAAAATATCGACTATATTGAGCGAGGCCGTCTGAAAGCATTGGTTTAGAAAGTCTTTATCGCGCAAATGCAAGTGTTCTGCCAAGTCGGAAATAATCAGCCAAGCTTCGCCGTTTGGATTTAAGTGCTGGCGTACGTCGTTGATGAAGGCTGTCAACATGGCATTGTTTGGGTCGTAAAGTGCAGTTTCAATGGCGGAGGTTGGTTTTGCCGGCAGCCAAGGCGGATTGCAGACGATAAGGTCGGCGCAAGTTTCGGGAAATAAATCAATCGATTGGATGCTGACAGCTTTATCCAGGCTTAGACACTCAAGGTTTGCTGTGGCGCAGGCTATTGCTTTTGGGTTGGTGTCTGTGGCAATGATGTCGGGTATGCCTCGCTTGGCCAAAATTGCGGCAATAACACCTGAGCCGGTGCCGATGTCAAAGGCCGTCTGAATATTGGGAGCGAGTGGCGCTTGGGCGATTAAATCCAAATATTCGCCACGCAGTGGAGAGAATACGCCGAAAGGAACATGGATTTTTCCGTCTAGCTGCGGAATATCTATACCTTTTTTGTGCCACTCGTGCGCACCGATAAAGCCCAGTAATTGATTCAGCGGCAAGAGAAACGGTTTGTCGTTTGGTGTGTCGTAAACATCGCACAGGGCGGCGTAGATGTCGGGTGCACGTGCATTATCCAGTTGAAAATTCGGTTGGATTTCAATGGCAAGCATATTGAGCAAACGGCTTTGTTGCGCCTGTTTCATACGGTGGGCATGAAAGGCCGTCTGAATATCGGCAGGTGCGCCTTTCTTTTTTTCAGACGGCCTGCGGATACGCTTTTTCATTGCGGCTAAGACTTGCTTGGCATTGTGAAAATCGCCAGTCCAAACAGTTGCAGTTTGCGGGTGGGCATTTTTTAAAATTTCTGCTGCGCCTGCTTCTTGCATATAAACCGCCTGCTTGGGCGGCTTTTGTGTGCTTTCGTTGCGCCATTCGATGTCGGAGCGGTTGGTAGGGATGGTGTGGGGCATAATGTGTTTCAAATCGGAGAAATAGGGGATTAGTTTACTATATTTAGGATGGGTTCGGTTTGAGATGGGCTTTTAATAGTCCGAATTAGACAAAATGTATAAAAATTTCTTAATTTTTAAAATTTAATCTGATATTTTGATAAAAATAGATTGTCGTTTTGTCTAAAATGAGTATAATGCAAAACCAGAATACAATAATCTTAATCAGATTTGGACAAGGAACATCATGCAATTAGACATTGACCGTTTGGTTGCCTATTTTGGCGGCGTAAACGCGCTGGCCGAAGCCCTGAAACAGCACGACCCGGAAAATGCTGCGACCACAGCGGCTATCTACAAATGGCGTACACGCGGTTCCCTGCCTTTGGCTCAGTTGCAAAAACTGACCGCTTTGGCGGAAGCGCAAGGCAGACCGCTTGATTTGAATGCTTTTTTACAAAAAAATGAATCTCTGGAGAGAACAGAAATGACACAAACCAACCGCGTTATCATTTTCGATACCACTATGCGCGACGGCGAGCAGTCGCCTGGTGCATCCATGACCAAAGAGGAGAAAATCCGCATTGCCCGCCAGTTGGAGAAAATGGGCGTGGATGTGATTGAGGCAGGTTTTGCAGCAGCCAGTCCGGGCGATTTTGAATCGGTTAATGCGATTGCCAAAATTATTACCAAATCTACAGTTTGCTCATTGGCGCGTGCCGTTGAAAACGATGTGCGCAAAGCAGGCGAAGCTGTTTCCCCTGCGCCGAATAAACGTATTCACACTTTTATCGCCACCAGCCCGATCCACATGGAGCACAAACTGAAAATGAAGCCGCAGCAGGTCATCGATGCGGCGGTCAAAGCGGTAAAAATTGCCAAAGAATACACTGATGATGTGGAATTTTCCGCCGAAGACGCCGTGCGTTCAGATTTGGACTTTCTCGCCAAAATCTTTACGGCGGTTATCGAGGCAGGTGCAACCACCATCAATATTCCCGATACTGTCGGCTACTCCATCCCTTCCGTATGGTACGAGCGTATCAGCAACATCATCAAAAGCGTGCCCAACGGCGACAAAGTAGTCTGGTCGACCCACTGCCATAATGACTTGGGTATGGCGGTTGCCAACTCGCTGGCTGCTGTTCAGGCAGGTGTGCGTCAGGTGGAATGTACCATCAACGGCTTGGGCGAACGTGCGGGTAATGCCAGCCTTGAAGAAATCGTGATGGCGTTGAAAGTGCGTCATGATTTGTTCGGCTTGGAAACCGGCATCGATACCACGCAAATCGTGCCGGTATCCAAACTGGTATCTACTATCACCGGCTATCCGATTCAGCCAAACAAAGCAGTAGTCGGCGCAAACGCCTTTGCGCACGAATCAGGCATCCACCAAGACGGCGTGTTGAAACACCCTGAAACCTATGAAATCATGACTGCCGAATCAGTCGGCTGGTCAACCAACCGCCTGACTTTGGGCAAACTCTCCGGCCGTAATGCTTTCAAAACCAAGCTGGCAGATTTGGGTATTGAGTTGGAAAGTGAAGAGGCATTGAATGCGGCATTTGCACGCTTCAAAGAGCTGGCGGATAAGAAACGCGAAATCTTTGATGAAGACCTGCACGCTTTGGTGTCTGACGAAATGGGTAATATGAATACCGAAAGCTACAAATTCATTTCCCAAAAAATCAGCACTGAAACTGGCGAAGAACCGCGCGCCGATATTGTGTTCAGTATTCGCGGTGAAGAAAAACACGCTTCCGCTAGCGGCTCAGGCCCTGTTGATGCCATCTTCAAAGCCATTGAAAGCGTGGCTCAAAGTGGCGCAACCTTGCAGATTTACTCTGTCAACGCAGTAACGCAAGGCACAGAAAGCCAAGGCGAAACTTCAGTCCGCCTGCAGCGTGGCGATCGTGTGGTTAACGGTCAAGGCGCAGATACCGATGTGTTGGTGGCGACTGCCAAGGCTTATCTGTCTGCACTGAGCAAATTGGAATTCGGTCAAGCCAAGCCTAAAGCACAAGGCAGCGGCATGATTTGATTTATTGAAAAAAGTAAAGGCCGTCTGAAATCGTAGTGATGCGTTTCAGACGGCCTTTTTTATTTGGTCAAAAAATAGTTTGTTTATTGAAGTTTAAGCAGTCGGTCTTGTTCAACAGACAATACGCCGTTTACTTTTTTGAAATAGGCAATGGCATCTTCAATATTGGTCTTGGAAGCCGGACGAATAGCAATGCCGTTCAGGTTTTTGTATTCGTAAACCAAAGTTGCACCAGAGGTTTTCACTGCTTTTAGCAATGGCGCAGAACCAGTTTGGGCATCATAGAAGATAATCAGGTTGCCGGTTGTATCTTGGGTTTGTTGCTGAGATGGAATAGCAGTTAATTGAGTAGGAGTGCTTGGGCTTTGACAGGAACAAAGCAGGGTGGAGAGTAGGACGAATGCTAGGATTTTCATGGCATTAATTCAATTTGATAAAAGAAAAAAGGCCGTCTGAACAATCGTAAAACAAAATCAAAGTTTCTCTTTACAACTTTCAGACGGCCTTTGTTCCTTATGCTTCAGGCAATTCCATGGCTAGAACGGTTTGTTCTTGTTTGGCACGGAAAGCAGCCAATTTTTCAGCCAATTCAGGATTTTCGTTGGCCAAAAGTGAAATGGCAAACAGCGCTGCATTGGCCGCTCCTGCTTCGCCAATGGCAAATGTGGCAACAGGAACGCCTTTGGGCATTTGCACAATCGAAAGCAGGGAGTCTTCGCCGCGCAGATATTTGCTGGGAACGGGAACGCCCAAGACGGGAACCGTGGTTTTGGCTGCAACCATGCCTGGCAAATGCGCTGCGCCGCCTGCGCCGGCAATGATGGCTTTGATGCCGCGTTCGCGTGCGGTTTCGGCGTATTCAAACATCAAATCAGGCGTACGGTGTGCAGAGACGACACGCGCTTCGTATTCAACGCCGAATTCTTTGAGAAATTGTGCTGCCTGCTGCATCACCGGCCAATCGCTGTTGCTGCCCATAATAATGCCGACTTGGATCATGAAGAGTTCCTTTTGCTTGAATGGATTAAGGGTAAAAAAATATTCAGACGGCCTTGGGGATGACAAGGCCGTCTGAACGTTTATCTTTGTTTGAGACTGATGGAAGCACGTTTTGCCGCTTCACTATTGGGGAAGCTTTGTATCAGTTTGCGCCATGTGCTGCGGGCGATGTCTTTTTGTTGCAGTTTGTATTGGCATTGGCCGATGCTGTACATGGCATCGGGAGCTTGCGGGCTGTTGCGGAATCGGTTGGCGTAGCGGTTGCCAATTTCGATAACGGATTCGCAGTTACCCAGACGTTGTTGGCTTTGCAGGAGCAGGTACATATTACGGCGGGCAATTTCGCTGCCATTGCCGCCGTCAGCCTCTTTCAAAATGGCTACTGCGGCAGAGAAGTTGTTACGCTGATAGTATTTTTGCGCCTGATTATAAAGGCGCAGTTCATTTTGTGAAGCTGAGTCTGTTTCAGACGGCACGCTGCCGCCATTGGCCAAATAGTTCATTTTCAGCTTGCGGTCGTCTAATCGCTGGGCCTTGGGGTTGGAAGCCGAAGTAGTCAGACGTTTGATGTTTCGTTGTTGTTCGAATGTGTGCAAGCGTTGATTTAATTCTTCAACCGTACGTTCCAGTCGGGCAATTTGTATGCCCAAGTGGTCAATCTGGGTTTGTGCGTCTAAACGCGGATAGGGGATACTTTTTTCATGTAAAGGCTCACGCGGAATATCCGGCAGGACAAAGTTAGGATTGTCGGCAGGTTGAGGAGGATGGGAAACGGCGCATGATGCGGCCAATAGAGTAAGCGGCAAAAGAAACAGGGAATGTGATAATGTTTTCATCGGATTGTGTCGTTTTATTTTTTTAGTAGTAATGTCAAACCGTCGCCGATAGGCAGGGTAATGGGAATAATGCGTGTATCGTGCGGCAGATTTTGGTTGAAATGGCGCAGGATATCCAAGCTGGGCGGATCATTTTCGGCAGCTTCATTCATGACGCGTCCTCCCAACAAAATATTGTCGATGGCAATCACGCCGCCACTCCGTACCAGTTGCAAACAGCGTTCGAAATATTGCGGCGTAGGCGGTTTGTCGGCATCGATAAGTGCCAAGTCGTAGCTTTCCGATTCGCCTTGCGCAATCAAATCGTCCAAAGTTAGCAAAGCCGGTTGCAGATGAAGCGAGATTTTATGCGCTATGCCTGCTGCCTGCCATGTTTCGCGGGCAATATCGGTAAAGGTTACATTGATGTCGCAAGCCGTGATTTTGCCGTCTTCGGGGAGGGCAAGCGCCATGGCGGTGCTGCTGTAACCGGTAAAGACGCCAACTTCCAAATATTTTTTGGCATTCAATAATTTGGCCAACCACACCAACATGGCTGCCTGCTCTTGGGCGATGGCCATCTTTCCCAGACGATGTGATTGGGTACGCTCGCGCAATGCGGTCAAAACGGGATGTTCGGATTGACCGATGCTGTTAAGGTAATGTTGTAATGCCGGATCGGTATTGTGCGTGTTGGTCGTCATGCCGATACGGGATTAGTCTTGATAGTAGGTGTAGGGTTTTTTATTGACTTTGGCTGCTTCAAATTCGGCCTGCTCTATCGGATTGAGGGTAACATCCCACAGCAAATGGCGGTTTTCGAGGCGTTGTGCTTCCATTTCGGGATTGTCTTCCATGAGTTTGTCGAGGAATTGGGTAGCTTCGGATTTGTAGTGGTACATGATGTTCTGCCTGAATCGTTGTCAGACCGTCATTATAGCCGATATTTTTTGCCAATACGCTAATTAATCGAACTTCCATAAGGTATAATGGCACGTCTTTTTTAGGCCGTCTGAAGCCTTTGCTCAATGTTTTGTCCCTTCTGCGGCAGAATATTGTGCAAAGGCTTAAGCCAGACAAGTTTCAGACGGCCTTTTTTATTGTGAAAAGAGCTGCTTATGTTAAAAAAATGGCTGCATAAAGTGTTGCCTAAAAAACACGTCAAATCGTTGCCCGAAAAGGAAATTATCCCACTTGAGCAACACCGTATCCGCGCGGATATGTTGAGCTTTGCCGCGGAAAAAATTGCCAAACGTCTGCATGAAGCCGGTTTTCAGGCTTATATTGTCGGTGGTGCCGTTCGGGATTTGTTGCTCGGGGTCGAGCCCAAAGACTTTGATATTGCAACGGACGCCACGCCGGAGCAAATCCGCAAAGTATTCCGCCGCAGCCGCATTATCGGCCGCCGCTTCCAAATCGTTCATGTGATGATCGGCCCAGAAACCATTGAAGTGACGACGTTCCGTGGCGGCGATAAGGTTCAGCAAAATGCGCAAGGCCGCATTATGAAGGACAATACTTACGGCAGCATTGAAGAAGATGCCATGCGTCGCGATTTTACTTGCAATGCGCTGTATTACGACCCGATTAAAGAGGAGATTTGGGACTTCCATCAGGGTGTGGCTGATGTTGCTGATAAAAAATTGGTGATGATAGGCGATCCTGCCGAACGCTATCAGGAAGATCCTATCCGTATTCTTCGTGCTGTACGTTTATCGGGCAAGTTGGGCTTTGAAGTGGAAGAGCAAACGGCTTTGCCGATTGCCGAATATGGAGGCCGTCTGAAAAATGAGCCTGTTGCTCGTCTTTTTGACGAAATTCTGAAAATTCTGTTTTCCGGTTATTCCCGTGCCTGTTTGAAACGGCTAAACGAGTTGGGTATTCCCGAAGGCATCCATCCGCTTTTAGATGCCTTGAAAACTGCTGAAGCGGCTGAAAACCGTATGATTATGTTGGCCTTGAAAAATACCGATGAGCGTATCCGTGCGGATAAGTCCGTTTCCGTCGGTTTCGTATTGGCGGCGGTATTGTGGCCGACACTAAATGCTATGTGGCAACGCAATCTAAGCCATGGACAAAAACCTGTCCCTGCATTGATGGATGCGATGAACACCATGCGAGATACGGTAGAGAAGGGTTGGGGCGTACCGCAACGATTTTCTGCAACCATGCGTGAAATCTGGCAATTTCAGCCGCAATTTGACAATATGCGTGGCGCACGCCCGTATCGCCTGTTATCACAAGCCCGTTTCCGAGCCGCTTATGATTTCCTGATTTTGCGTAGCGAGGTTGGTGAGGTTGATAAAGAGATGGCTTCTTGGTGGACAACTTTCCAACATGCCGATGAGGAAACACGCCAGCAAATGACTGTTGCCAATGATCACAAACGTCAGAAACAAAGTGGATCAACTGATGGCAAATCCAAACGTCGCCGCCGCCATCCGAAAAAGAAAACCACTGAGGCTGAATAAATTATCAAAATAAGTTTAAGGCCGTCTGAAACGATTAAATCTTTTGAGATTTGGTTTTCAGACGGCCTTTTTGTATTGCAATAAAAAACCGCAGGTCTTTCAACCTGCGGTTTGCTTTTATGATTTGTTTTCTTCGCTGTCGAGGAAGCTGCGAAGGCGGTCGCTACGGGTCGGGTGGCGCAACTTGCGCAGGGCTTTGGCTTCGATTTGACGGATACGTTCACGGGTTACGTCAAATTGTTTGCCGACTTCTTCCAAAGTGTGGTCGGTATTCATATCGATACCGAAACGCATACGCAAAACTTTGGCTTCACGCGGCGTCAGGCTTTCAAGGATTTCTTTGGTCACTTCGTGCAGGCTGGTGTACATCGCAGCTTCTGCCGGTGCAACGTTGTTGGCATCCTCGATGAAGTCACCCAAGTGCGAATCGTCGTCATCGCCAATCGGTGTTTCCATGGAAATCGGCTCTTTGGCGATTTTCATGATTTTGCGGATTTTGTCTTCCGGCATTTCCATTAGCTCGGCCAGTTTAGCAGAATCAGGCTCTTCACCGGTTTCTTGCAGGTATTGGCGCGAGATACGGTTCATTTTGTTGATGGTTTCAATCATGTGAACCGGAATACGGATGGTACGCGCTTGGTCGGCGATAGAACGGGTAATCGCTTGACGGATCCACCATGTGGCGTAAGTTGAGAACTTGTAGCCGCGGCGGTATTCGAATTTGTCCACCGCTTTCATCAGGCCGATATTGCCTTCTTGAATCAAATCAAGGAACTGCAAGCCGCGGTTGGTGTATTTTTTGGCAATGGAAATAACCAAACGCAAGTTGGCCTGAATCATTTCCTGTTTGGCTGCTGAGGTTTCTTTTTCGCTCAACACCATGTTTTTGTTGATTTCTTTCAACTCTTCGATGGAAATTCGGGTTTCGGCTTCCATATTTGCCAGCTCGGTTTGTTTTTCGAGGATGGCGTGGCGGAAACGATCCAATGCGTTTGCCCATACACGGCCTTTGGCTACTTCTTCTTCTACCCATTCCAAATCGGTAATAGCTGGCAGGAAGTTTTTGATGAAGTAGTCGCGATCCATACGGACGCGGTCGATACAGATGTCGCGGATTTCACGCTCGAGTTTACGGATGTTTTCAACGCGGCTGCGCAGGTTGCTGCTCAGGTTTTCGATTTGACGTGTGGCAAAACGGACTTCTAACAGTTTGTTGGCAATGGCATCACGGTGTTTCAGGTAGTTGGCGTGCAGGCTGCCGTATTTTTCCAACTGCTTGATCATTTTGCCGTATTCGCTCTCGATAAAGGCGAAGTGTTCCAAAACTTTTTGCTTCAGTTCGGCCAAATGGGCAGCGGATATGGCTTCAGAGTCGCTACCTGAATCGTCTTCATCTTCATCGTCGCCATCTTCATCATCGCTAACGGTTTCGCCTTCTTCGTCATCTGGTTTGGCATTTTCCAAATGACCCAAGCCCAATTCGTTCAACAAGACTTCATTAGGGTCGATGATGGCTTCAACCACTTCATCCACACGGATTTCGTCGTTGCGGACTTGTTCGATCAAAGCCAGAATTTCGGCAATTGAGCCTGGGCAGGCGGAGATTGCCTGCACCATGTTTTTCAGTGCATTTTCGATTTTTTTGGCGATGATGATTTCGTCTTCACGCGTCAACAGATCGACTTGACCCATTTCACGCATATACATACGCACAGGGTCGGTTGTGCGGCCGAATTCTGAATCTGCACTGGAGAGTGCTGCTTCGGCTTCTTCAACGGCATCGTCGTCGGTCATGGCGGCGGCGTTGTCGCTCAAGAGGATGTCTTCAGCATCGGGGGCTTGCTCGGTTACTTGGATGCCCAAGCCGGAAATCATGCTGACGATGTTGTCGATTTGCTCGGCGTCGGACATATCGTCGGGCAGGGCATCGTTAATTTCGGAATAAGTGATGTAGCCGCGTTCTTTACCCATAATAATGAGTTGACGCAGACGGGCGCGCTGCTCTTCGATACTCAAGGGACGGTTGTCATCTTGGTCTTGGTATTCTTCGTAGTTTTGGTTTTTAGACATGGATTGCTCTCTAGGTTGATAGGATGCCGACGGTTTACGGTGATGTGGCCGTACCTGAAGGCGGAGCAGAGCTTTTTGTTGTGAAATCAGATTTCACTTTAATACTCTGAGGCTGTCTGAAAATATTACGGATGGAGTGTTCTGCGTGTCATGCTTCGCAGCGTGTGTTTAGATTGTTCAGACGGCCTGAGGGGTTAGTTTTGCTTTGCCGTCAAAAGCGACAGCAAAAGTCTTTTTTCATTTTCGGTCAAACCAGTTTGAATACTTTTTTGCTTTAAAGTTTCGATTTGACTGTATTTTAATTCATTTAACAACTTTTTCATGCCAATTTGGAAACTTTCGCAATCTTCTTCGTTATCCCCTTCCATTTCTTCAGAATGAAGGGTCGATAAAAAGATTTGATTGACGGTTTCCTCATAGGGCGAACCGCGCATATATTCAAGCACTTGTGCGGTTGCAGGAGTCGTATCGTGATGCTTGATGGTTTCGGCTAAATTGGCAAGGCAGGCAAAGTCGCCGCTTAAAGCCAGATAATCGGGTAGGTCTATATATGAAGCCCAAGCCGGATTTATCAAGAGGCTGCGTATCTGTCTTTGAACCAGCGTCAGCATGGTTGGCTGTTTGACAGAAATAGGCGGCAGTTTGTAACTTTTTTGTTTGACGTGCCGCTTTGGCGCTTCTTGTCCGAGTAACTGGGCGAGGTTGTCCGGGTCAATGCCTACCAGCTCGCTGAGTTTTTGTTTTAGAAGATAGCCCAATGCCGGCGCGGTAATCTGAGCCAAAAGCGGAGAACTGGTTTTGACCAACTCTGCTTTGCCTTCTTGTGTATTGAGGTTAAGGCCGTCTGAAAGATGTTCCCAAAAGTATTCCGATAGGGGCTTGCTTTGGTTTAACAAGGCATCTTCAAATTGAGTCTTGCCGTAGGCGCGGATGTAGCTGTCTGGATCATGTTCTTCGGGTAGGAACAGAAAATGCAGCGATTTATCGTCTTTTAATTGTGGTAACGCATTTTCCAGCGCGCGCCAAGCCGCTTTACGTCCCGCACTGTCGCCATCAAAACAAAAATAAATACTGTCGGCCTGACGCATCAGGATTTTGATGTGTTCCGCCGTGGTTGCCGTACCCAAAGCCGCTACGCCGTAGCCGACGCCGAACTGCGCCAATGCGACCACGTCCATGTAGCCTTCGACCACCAAAATCCGTCCTGCCTCTTTTATGGCAGCACGCCCTTCATATAGTCCGTAAAGGTTTTTCCCTTTGTCAAACAAAGGAGTATCGGGCGAGTTCAGGTATTTGGGTTTGGAGTCGTCCAATACGCGGCCGCCAAAGCCAATTACCTGACCGCGAGGATTACGGATAGGGAACATAACACGATGGCGAAAGCGGTCGTAATGTTTGCCTTCGTTATCAACGACCATGCCCGTATCCACCAACGCAGTATTCGGATAGGGTTGGAACACTTGCGCCAAAGGTTGCCAACCGTCAGGCGCATAGCCTAAGCCATAATGCGCGATGACTTCCGCACTCAAGCCGCGCTTATCCAAATAAGCCTTTGCCGCCGGATTGAATTTCAACTGTTGTGCGTAAAAATCCGCTGCCGCTGCCGTCGTTTCTTCCAAAGTCTGTTGTTTTTTCTTACGTTCGGCACGGATTTCGGGATTGTCTTCCTGCCCGCGAACTTTAGGCACCGTCATACCGACGCGATCAGCCAAAAACTGCACCGCCTCCGGAAACGACAGCCCCTGATGTTCCATCACAAAACCAATCGCCGAACCATGAGCCCCGCAACTGAAGCAATGGTAAAATTGCTTGGTCGGGCTGACCGAAAACGACGGCGTTTTTTCCTTGTGAAACGGACAGCAGGCCATATAGTTTGCCCCGCCTTTCTTCAGCGGAACCTGCTCGTCGATAATATCGACAATATCGACTTTGGATAAAAGCTCGTCAATGAAATCAGATGGAATCATGGCTCGGCAGAAGAGGATGGACGGAAAACATTTCAGACGGCCTTATAAACAGACAAAGGCCGTCTGAAAATGGAATTTTGGATGAGGGTTGAACTGATTTTTATATTATAGCAAATTGTTGTAATACATGTGTCTTATCCTTTTGAGGTAGGGTATTAATCATCGTATTTCATTCGTTATTTAAGATAGATATGATGTCGTTAAAGCAAAGGCCGTCTGTAAGATATTCAGACGGCCTTTGATGTTGGTTTATTTTTTGATTTAGTTGCACTTTGATGGTATGAATATGATAATGAACGTATATCCTCGGTTTTAGAAAGGTCGTTTCTCATGAAAGATTTTGCCCGTTTGCTCAATCATCCCGATATTTCCTTTTCTCCGATTCCAAATGCCATTAGAGTTGATAACCCTGCAACAGGTGAGGCTTTGGCATTTGTCCGTAAGACTGGTTCAGACGGCCTGAAGCTTTTGATTCAAAAGGCAGAGACGGCACAAAAATTATGGGCGGCAAAAACCGCGTTGGAACGGGCCGATGTGTTGTGGCGTTGGTATTTTTTAATTAAAGAAAACAAAGAAGAACTGGCGCGTATCATGACGATGGAGCAGGGCAAAAGCCTGACTGAGGCGCGTGGTGAAATTGATTATGCGGCTTCGTTTGTGCGCTGGTTTGCGGAAGAGGCGCGGCGGATTGACGGCGATGTGCTGACAAGTGTGAAAGCATCGCAAAAACTGGTTGTATTGAAACAGCCTGTCGGTGTTACCGCTGCGATTACGCCGTGGAACTTCCCATCTGCGATGATTGCACGCAAGGCTGCGCCTGCTTTGGCGGTGGGTTGCGCGATGATAGTCAAACCAGCATCACTCACGCCTTTGAGTGCGTATGCATTAGTCGTTTTGGCTTATGAAGCGGGCGTACCACAGGATTTGTTGCCTGTTGTCAGCGGTAGTGCTTCGGAAATCAGCCATGAATTTGCCACAAATCCAACTGTGCGCAAAATTAGCTTTACCGGCTCAACCGAAGTCGGCGCAAAAATTTTTGCCGACAGTGCGGCAGACATTAAAAAACTTAGCTTAGAACTGGGCGGCAATGCGCCGTTTATCGTGTTTGACGATGCCGATTTAGACAAAGCCGTCGAAGGTGCGCTCGCCAGCAAGTTCCGTAACAGCGGTCAGACCTGCGTCTGCACCAACCGCGTTTACGCTCAATCCGGCATTTACGAGGAATTTTGTCACAAATTGAGTGAAAAAGTGGCTGCGCTCAAATTGGGCAACGGCTTGGAAGATGACGTAAACCAAGGACCGCTGATTGAGGAAAAAGCGGTGGAGAAAGTAGAGCAGCACATCGCCGACGCATTGGCTAAAGGCGCAAGTTGCCTGACCGGCGGCAAACGCAGCGCGTTGGGTGGAACGTTTTTTGAGCCGACTGTTTTAAGCAGCGTTACGGCGCAAATGGCGGTAGCCCACGAGGAAACCTTCGGGCCTTTGTGTCCGGTGTTCCGTTTTGAAACCGAAGCCGAAGTCATCGAGGCTGCGAACAATACGGAATACGGTTTGGCAGCTTACCTTTTCACCTCCGATACCGCCCGCCAATGGTGCGTCGGCGAAGCCTTGGAATACGGCATGGTCGGTATCAATACGGGCTTAATTAGTAATGAAGTAGCACCGTTTGGCGGCGTAAAACGCAGCGGTTTGGGACGTGAAGGCAGCAAATATGGTGCGGACGAGTATTTAGAATTGAAATATTTGTGCATTGATGTAGCGGAATAAGGCTGCATAGTAAAGACCGTCTGAAATTTGGTTTTCAGACGGCCTTTTTCAAACGCAGAGAAGGTATTGGATAATTTTTATATTGTGAGAGCGAGCTTTATAAAAAAGCAAAACCATAAGAAACAAAGTTGCAAAAAATTTGTCACATGTTTATAAAATTAGTTTGATAACTATTTTTATGTTTTTAATTTCATTATATGTGTATTCCAAATTTCTGGCAGTAGTTTTTCTTTGAGTGATGGCAGCGAAATTTTGGCACATATATCGGCGGCACAATTAGTTATATACACAAATGTGGGCAAGGCGAGATTGGTTCTTTTTGCTCACACGGTGTGGCTCATATCGATAGCGTGGGAACTTTATCTAGGTTACAATTTTTGGGTATGATTTTTATAAAAAAGGTGATGTGAATGTTGAAGAAATTTTTAATCTTGTTTTGCGTAGCTTTCACCGGCGCATGCAGTTCCTTTGATGGAGACGGTTTGACAAATGGCTCATATTCTCAAGGGAAACGGCTTGACCCGAATTGTGATCATTATGCTGTCGGCGGTAGTGGTGGCGGTTGTACACCGTCAGGTCAATGGCATCTTAAAGATAAGCAAGGACAAAGAGTGCCATTCTAGCTTTTAAAAATGATTGTAGAACGGGCATTTAATTATTTAGGCCGTCTGAAATTTGGTTTTCAGACGGCCTTTGTTTTAGAGTAGATCCTGGATGGCTGAACGTTCTTCTTCCAATTCGGCCAGTGTGGCGGCAATACGTTTTTGGCTGAATTCATCCGACAAGTCCAAGCCTTGGACGATGCGGTAGCTGCCTTCGTCACAAATGACGGGGAAGCCGAAAATCAAACCTTCGGGAATGCCGTAGGAGCCATCGGATGGAACGCCCATGGTTATCCATTTACCGCTGCTGCCGAGCAACCAGTCGCGCAGGTGGTAGATGGCGGCATTGGCGGCGGAAGCTGCGGATGATGAACCGCGCGCAGCGATAATGGCGGCACCGCGTTCGGCGATTTTCGGCATGAAGACTTCGGTGTTCCAGTCGGGTTCGGTAATCATGTCTTGGACGGACTCCCCGTTGCTGGTGGCGTAGCGGTAGTCGGCGTACATAGTCGGGCTGTGGTTGCCCCAGACGCACATTTGCTCGATGGAAGTAATCGGGCGGTTGATTTTTTCGGCAATTTGGCTGACTGCGCGGTGGTGGTCGAGACGCATCAGGGCGGTAAAATTTTCCGGCGGGATGTCGGGTGCGGATTTCATGGCGATGTAGGCGTTGGTATTGGCCGGATTGCCGACGACGAGGACTTTAACGTTGCGATGGGCAACTTTGTTCAACGCCGCGCCTTGTACTTTGAAAATTTCGCCATTGGCGTGCAACAAGTCGGCACGCTCCATGCCTTGCGTGCGCGGGCGCGCACCAATCAAGAGGGCGATGTCGGCATCTTTGAAGGCGACTTCGGGGTCGTCTGTGGCGAAGATGTCGGCAAGGAGCGGGAAAGCGCAATCCTGCATTTCCATAATCACTCCGCGCAATGCCTGTTGTGCCTGTGGCAGGTCGAGCAGCTGCAGGATAACGGGTTGGTCGCGTCCGAGCATGATGCCGCCGGCGATACGGAAGAGGGTGGCGTAGGCGATTTGGCCTGCCGCGCCGGTAACGGCGATTCGGACGGGTGGCTTGAGGGACATATTTTTCCTTTTGAAGTCTTTGTTTTACTTGATTTTCGGATTATAGCAGTATTATAGGGAGAATGATGTAGAAAGGCCGTCTGAAATTTGATTTTCAGACGGCCTTGAGTGTTTGAAAAGATTATTCGCCGCTTTTCTTTTCGGCTTGCTCTTCCGCTGCTTCATAGGCTTCGACGATTTTCTGCACCAAAGGATGGCGGACAACGTCTTCGCTGGTGAAGGTGTGGAAATACAGGCCTTCTACATCGCGCAGTTTTTCTCGTGCATCTTTCAAGCCGGATTTGATGTTGCGCGGCAGGTCGATTTGGCTGATGTCGCCGGTAATGACTGCTTTGGCACCAAAGCCGATACGGGTCAGGAACATTTTCATTTGTTCGGGCGTGGTGTTTTGCGCTTCGTCCAAGATGACATACGCGCCATTTAAGGTGCGGCCGCGCATGTAGGCGAGTGGCGCAATTTCAATCAAACCTTTTTCCATCAGTTTGGTTACGCGGTCGAAACCCATCAAATCATACAGTGCATCGTAAAGCGGTCGCAGGTAGGGATCGACTTTTTGTGCCAAATCACCCGGCAGGAAGCCTAATTTTTCGCCTGCTTCGACTGCGGGGCGCACCAACACGATGCGTTCGATTTGGTGTTTTTCCATGGCATCGACTGCGGCGGCAACGGCAAGATAGGTTTTGCCTGTACCGGCCGGGCCTAAGCCGAACACGACATCGTGGTTGAGCAAGGCGCGGATATAGCCGTTTTGGCGCGGGGTGCGGCCGCCGATGCTGCCGCGTTTGGTGCGGAAATAGTATTGTTGGTCGTGGTGTTTTTCTTCGTGTTTTTCATCTGCTGTTTTTGCTTCAACGGCCGCGAGGCTGATGGCGTTGTCGTCCAAGTCGCCTTTTTTTGCGGCTTCGGCAAGCGACAGCAAGGCGCGACGGCCGGCGTGTGCCAGTTCGCCCATGAAGGTGAAATGTTCGAAGCGGCGGCTGATTTGGATATCAAGGGCTTTGCCTAAGGCTTCGAGATTGCTGTCGAGCGCGCCGCACAGGCGTTGCAACACGGTATTGTCAATTTCTTCAAACTGTAGATGGACGGTGTGGGTCATATCGGTTTCCGTAAATAAATCTAATTTTTCCGTATTATACCCTTGTTCAGACGGCCTGCTTTATAATACGTCGCTTCTTTTTAATAAACCGTTTCAATCAAAATGAATCAGACTGCTTCTCCTCAATCGGAATTTCTGCGCGGTATCAAAGAATGTTCCCCCATGCTGATCGGCTTGTTGCCGTGGGCGCTGATTTTGGGCATGCAGGGTGGGCAGAAAGGCATGAGTTGGCTGGAAATGCTGCTGATGACGGGCATGAACTTTGCCGGAGGTTCGGAATTTGCCGCAGTCAATTTGTGGGCAAATCCTTTGCCGATTATGCTGATTGCAACAGTTACGTTTATGATCAATTCGCGCCATATCCTGATGGGGGCGGCGATTGCGCCGTATATGAGGGATATGCCGCTGAAAAAGGCAATGCCCGCGCTGTTTTTTATGTGTGATGAAAGCTGGGCAATGGCGTTTGCTGAAATTCAAAAGCGTAAGGCGGCAGGTTTGCCTGCTTTCAATATGCCGTTTTATGCCGGCGTGTGTTTTATTTTGTATGTAACTTGGATTGGTTTTGCGGCATTTGGCGCGGCAGTCGGCCCGATGTTCGGCGATGTGGCGGCTTGGGGCTTCGGCATGGCGTTTCCTGCGGTGTTTTTGGTGTTGCTGCGCGGGATGTGGAAGAGCTTTGCGGCTTCACGCCCTTGGTTTGTCAGCCTGATTGTGGCGTGCGCAACCTATTTGACCGTGGATGGCGCATGGTATGTTCCGGCCGGAACGTTGTCGGGCTTGTTGGCGGCGTATGTGTGGGGAGAGCAAAAATGAAGGATTTGTTGTCGCTGCAATCGTTTTTGCTGTTTTTAAGTATGTTGGCCGTTACCTATTCAACCCGATTAATCGGCTTTTTTGCATTGCGCAACCGTACGTTGAGCCGTCGCGCGCAAGTGGTTATGGAGGCCGCGCCGGGCTGTGTGTTGATTTCCGTGATTGCGCCTTATTTTGTGTCGGACAAACCGCATGAGCTGATTGCCATTGCTTTGACGGTATTGGCGGCCAGCCGGTTTTCGATGTTGGTGACGGTATTAATCGGCGTTGGCACTTCGGGCATACTCGGTTATTTGATGAAATAAAAAATTTTCAGACGGCCTTACTTGTTATAATGGCCGTCTGAATTTTTTGATAAAGCAAAAACATGGCAAACCAACGACTCATCTATGGCTTTCACGCCGTCAATGCCCGTTTGTGGCAAAACCCGAAATCGATTACCGAACTCTATATCCAAGAGGGCAAATCCGATGCGCGCACCCGCGATGTATTGGATAAAGCGGCCTCTGAAAACGTACGCGTGCATTTTGCTGATGCCGACCGCCTGAATGCCATCAGCAAAGGGGCGCGTCATCAGGGCGTGGTCGGGTTTATCGATGCTTCCAAAAACCATGTTCACTTAGAAGATGTATTGGAAAACCTGAGCGAACCTCCGTTTTTGCTGGTATTGGACGGCATTACCGATCCGCACAACCTCGGCGCGTGCCTGCGTACTGCCGATGCGATGGGCGTGCATGCCGTAATTGCGCCTAAAGACAAAAGCGCCGGCTTGAATGCGACTGTCAGCAAAGTTGCCTGTGGCGCGGCGGAAACCGTGCCGTATATTACCGTAACCAATCTTGCCCGTACTTTGCGTGAATTAAAAGAGTACGGCATTTGGATTGTCGGCACAGACATGGGTGGCGACTCCGACCTTTACCACTACGACTTGCCCGACAGCGTGGCTTGGGTAATGGGCAACGAAGGCGAGGGTATGCGCCGCCTGACGCGGGAACATTGCGATATGCTGGTATCGATTCCGATGTTTGGCACGGTAGAAAGCATGAATGTTTCCGTCAGCGCAGGCATGGTATTGAGCGAAACCCGCCGTCAACGCGTGTTGAAATCGGAAAAATAAAAAGTTTAATTAAAAGGCCGTCTGAATGTTTTTCAGACGGCCTTTTAAAATTTTAATGTTTCTCCAAACGTTTGACTTCCGTTTCTTCTAAGACCTCCGCCTCCACCAAAGGAATCGTAACATCGGCATCTGTTGATGGTTTTAAAAGCTCATATACGGTTTTTTTAACGGCTGTTTCAATACGAGAACGCATTGACCATACGAATAAAAACAATAAGATAAAAAATGAGGTAAAGATAAATAGTCCGTATAGGTAGCTGCCCAAAAGCTGGCCTATATAAAGTGAAAGGCTCAGTAAAACCAAAATGACGGCTACTGCGCCTGTAATGGCGAAGAGTAGGTAGAAAACGCTGGGTGCCGCATATTCAGAAGCCGTTTCTGCCAATTGTTCCTGTTTTTCTCGAACGCTGTCGGAAATCGGGTCAATGATGGCTTCACGAAATTTCCGCTTTATAAAATCAAACATAGTTTCCCCTTTTTTATAATGGTTAAAGAAATAGCATTATCTTATAAATAAGAAATTTATGCCAAAGCATTTGGAAATTTGGATGTATTGGACGCAGTGAATATACCGATTAATTGAGATGAAGGGATAGGCTATTATTGAGTACAGCCTTGTGAAGGTTGGAGTAGCTCTGCTTATATTTAATAATAAAGTAGAAAAAATATAAATTATTTAAATATTTAAAATAAATGGAATAAATTTGTAATAATATGTTTTGTGCTAAGAGATTTGAGTATATAAATGTTTTAATTCTCTTGATTTTTATGACTAAAGCAAGATGTTATAAGGCTGAGACGATTTTGCAAAAGTCTCAGCCCCGATTTATCTTACATTAACTTTTCTTCCGGCGACGTTCGCCAGGCAGTAGCATATCTGCCCATTTGATGATGTTGGCGACTTCTGCCGGATTGAGTTCGTAGAACTGGCCGCGTTTGAGGCGGTTTGGCAGGCCGATAGGGCCGAAGCCTACGCGGACGAGGCGGCTGACGGTCAGGCCTTGGCTTTCAAAAATGCGGCGTACTTCGCGGTTGCGGCCTTCTTTGATGACGACGTTGTACCATTTATTTGCGCCTTCGCCGCCTTGTTCGTAGATACGTTCTACTTTTGCTAGACCGTCTTCGAGCATCACGCCTTCTTCGGTTAGGACGCGCATTTGTTCGGTGGTCAACTCGCCCAATACGCGTACGGCGTATTCGCGTTCGACTTCAAAGCTGGGGTGGGCAAAGCGTTGAACCAGTTCACCTGAAGTGGTCAGGATCAAGAGGCCGCTGGTATTGATGTCCAAACGGCCGATGGCCACCCAGCGGCTGCTGGCTGCTTGCGGCAGGCGGTCGAAAATACTGACGCGGCCTTGCGGGTCGTCGCGGGAAACGATTTCGCCTTCTTGTTTGTAGTAGAGGATGATGCGTGGCAGGCGGTCTGCCCATTTGAGTTTGATGATGCTGCCTTTGACGGTAACATGATCGTCGGGCGTGACTTTTTCACCCAGTTGGGCTACGCGTCCGTTGACCGTTACCCAGCCGTTGCTGATCCATTCTTCCATTTCGCGACGTGAACCGACGCCGGAAGCGGCCAGGACTTTTTGCAGGCGCTCGGGTTCAAAGCGTGAAAGGTCGCTGCGGCGTTCTTTCAAATCGCGGGCGTGCTCCATGATTTTTTGGTTTGGGTTGCGGACCACCAGTTTTTTGGCTTTGGCAGCACGTTGTTTAGGTGCGGTATTTTGAGCTTTGGGGCCGTCTGAAACTTTTTGGCCGTAAGGTTTGCCTGATGTTTTTCGCTCGTCGTCGGGACGTTTTTTATTGGCAAAGGATTTGGCCGGTTTGGAAGGTTTTTTGGCGGTAGATGATACGCCGTCGCGCCATTGGCGTTTGCTGGAAGGCTGTTTGGACATGATTTTTCCTAACTCGCTTGAAAAAGCGGTTCTTCTGCGGCATTTGCGGCAGGGGTTGGATTGGGGGAAAAGGCCGTCTGAAAATCAAATTCAGACGGCCTGCCGATGAAAGGCTGTATTGTAACTCAACCAGTAAATTTTTGTTTGAAAATCCGAAAATTATGGCGAAAGGCGTTCGCGTATCCAGTTGCCGTCAACCAGGCGGTATTGGATGCGGTCGTGCAGGCGGCTGGGGCGGCCTTGCCAGAATTCGATGCGGTCGGGAATAACGAGGTATCCGCCCCAATGCGGAGGGCGGGGAACATGCAGGGGATGTTTGACACCGACGGCCGCGGCTTTGGCCACCAATACGGCTTTGCTGGAAATCACTTCGCTTTGCGCACTTGCCCATGCGCCGATACGGCTGGTATATGGGCGGCTCTCAAAATATTCGTCCGAAGCGGCAGCATCAAGTTTTTCAATGCGTCCTTCAACGCGCACTTGGCGTTCGAGTTCCGGCCAGAAAAAAGTCATAGCGGCAAAAGGGTGTGCCGTATAGGAGCGGCCTTTGCGGCTATGGTAATTGGTAAAGAAAACAAAGCCTTTGGGGTTGACCTCTTTCAGCAGTACCATGCGGCTGTTGGGCCTGCCGTCTTCGCCTACGGCGGCAACGTTGACCGCAGTCGGTTCGTTGACTTCGGCGTGAATCGCTTCGTTCAGCCATTGCTCGAATTGGACAATCGGGTCGGCGTGGCATTCGGCTTCCGACAGCTCGCGTTTGCTGTAATCTTCGCGGATATTGTGCAGATCCATGATTTTTCTCCTTAGGTCTGACTGAATCATACTCCGTTTTTTCAGACGGCCTCAAGGGCATTTGTGTATAATCGTAGCCCTTTCCAATATAGAACAATACGGAGTCCTGTCATGCAAACCGAAGTCGAACTGAAAATCTTAAATCCGAAAATGGCCGATTCCCTGCCTGCTTATGCAACGCCCGGTTCTGCCGGTTTGGACTTGCGTGCCTGCCTGGATGAAGCCGTTGTATTGCAGCCGGGCGATGTGTATCTCGTGCCGACCGGTTTGGCGGTGCATTTGGCCAACCCTGCGTATGCAGCCGTTTTGTTGCCGCGTTCCGGCTTGGGTCATAAGCACGGTATTGTTTTGGGCAATTTGGTCGGTTTGATTGACTCGGATTATCAAGGTGAATTGAAGGTTTCTTTGTGGAACCGTGGTAAAGAAGCGTTTACCATCGAGCCGATGGAGCGTATCGCACAAATGGTGATTGTGCCAGTTGTCCAAGCCGCGTTTAAGGTTGTGGACGAGTTTGCCGCCAGCGAGCGCGGTGAAGGCGGATTCGGCAGTACCGGCAAAGCCTGATGATTTGAAAGGCCGTCTGTAACAGGATAAATTGAAATATTCGATTTCGGTTTGCCGCTGTTCAGACGGCTTTTTTGTTGTGCCAACCTTTGCATAATTACACACAAGATTGCATTTTTATATCTTGCCTGCATGGCTGACGCACCCAATAATACAGGCCGTCTGAAACCTTTACGGAGCGTTGTTATGTCCCGCCCCTCACTTTTTCTGCCTTTGTTTTTGATTATCTTTGGTGCGATTTGGTTTTTACGCGCTACGGATATTTTGCCTGCGACATCGACAATGATTGCCGGTGCATTAATTATTTTGGGCTTTGCCGTGTTGATTATGGACGGCATCAACAAACAGTCCATTGTTTCCGGCCCGATGCTGGTTTATATCGGTACAGCCATTTATCTGCACATGAGCTACTGGATTTACCTCTCGCCGTTATTGGCCATCGGCATGGTCGTGTTGGGTTGTCTGCTGTTGCTCTCACGCAGCGATATGGTTCCTGAGAAACACACAAAATAGAAAGATGAGAGATTTGGGTTTTGCCCTATAAAGGCCGTCTGAACAATGGTATAATCCGCCGTTTAAGACGGCCTTTTTTATTGTGGTTTAAATTTGAAATTTACCCTCTCGGCCGCACCGTTTTCTTACATTTTGCAAAGTTTTCGCCATGACCCAAGACAAAATCCTTATTCTCGACTTCGGCTCGCAAGTTACCCAGCTGATCGCCCGCCGCGTGCGCGAAGCCCACGTTTACTGCGAACTGCATTCTTTCGATATGCCTTTGGAAGAAATCAAAGCCTTCAACCCGAAAGGCATCATCCTCTCCGGCGGCCCTAATTCTGTATACGAATCCGATTATCAAGCCGATACCGGTATTTTTGATTTGGGCATTCCGGTTTTGGGCATCTGTTACGGCATGCAATTTATGGCGCACCACTTGGGCGGCGAAGTTACCCCGGGCAACCAACGCGAATTCGGTTATGCGCAAGTCAAAACCATCGACAGCGAGCTGACACGCGGCATTCAAGACGATGCGCCAAACACGCTCGACGTATGGATGAGCCATGGCGATAAAGTTTCCAAACTGCCTACCGGCTTCTCTGTCATCGGCGATACCCCGTCTTGCCCGATTGCCATGATGGAAAACGCTGAGAAACAATTCTACGGCATCCAATTCCACCCTGAAGTGACCCACACCAAACAAGGCCGTGCGTTGTTGAACCGCTTTGTCTTGGATATTTGCGGCGCACAACCAAGCTGGACCATGCCGAACTACATCGAAGAAGCCGTTGCCAAAATCCGCGAACAAGTCGGCAGCGACGAAGTGATTTTGGGTTTGTCCGGCGGTGTGGACTCTTCCGTAGCGGCCGCGCTGATTCACCGCGCCATCGGCGACCAACTGACCTGCGTGTTTGTTGACCATGGTCTGTTGCGTTTGAACGAAGGCAAAATGGTGATGGATATGTTTGCCCGCAACTTGGGCGTACGCGTGATTCACGTTGATGCCGAAGAGCAGTTTTTGGCGAAACTGGCCGGCGTGACCGATCCGGAGAAAAAACGCAAAATCATCGGTGCGGAATTTATCGAAGTATTTGACGCTGAAGAGAAAAAACTCACCAACGCCAAATGGTTGGCGCAAGGTACGATTTACCCTGACGTAATTGAATCCGCAGGCGCGAAAACCAAAAAAGCCCACGCCATCAAATCACACCACAACGTCGGCGGCCTGCCTGAAAACATGAAGCTCAAATTGCTTGAACCATTGCGCGACTTGTTCAAGGACGAAGTGCGCGAATTGGGCGTTGCTTTGGGTCTGCCGCGCGAAATGGTATACCGTCATCCGTTCCCGGGCCCGGGTTTGGGTGTGCGTATCTTGGGCGAAGTGAAAAAAGAATACGCCGACTTGCTCCGTCAGGCAGACGATATTTTCATTCAAGAATTGCGCAATACTACCGATGAAAACGGCACATCTTGGTATGACCTGACCAGCCAAGCCTTTGCCGTATTCCTGCCTGTGAAATCCGTCGGCGTAATGGGCGACGGCCGTACTTACGATTACGTCGTTGCCTTGCGTGCCGTGATTACCAGCGACTTTATGACTGCGCACTGGGCTGAGTTGCCTTACTCGCTGCTTGGCCGTGTGTCCAACCGCATCATCAACGAAGTCAAAGGCATCAACCGCGTGGTTTACGATGTAAGCGGCAAACCGCCTGCCACGATTGAATGGGAATAATCCCTAAAAAATAAAGGCCGTCTGAACAGATATTGTTCAGACGGCCTTTATTTTTTAGGGACTAAGCCCAATTAAAATTGATTTTTCAATTCACGCAAAGCAGCGAAGACTTCGAGTTCGCTGTTTAATTTTCGTCCGCTCAATTCTTCGGCGCGTACCTGAACTTTGGGCAGGTGTATGCGGAAAAACGGGTTGACTTTGCGTTCGTGCGCCAGGCTGACAGGTAATGTCGGCGTGTGTTTGGCTGCGGTCAAGGCCGTCTGAATGTCGGCGTTGTCCGGCTCGATATGCAGGGCGAAGCGCAGATTGGAGGCTGTATATTCGTGCGCCGGATAAAACAGCGTTTCTTCGGGCAGCTGGTTGAATCGGTGGAAGCTGTCGTAAAGCTGCTCGATTGTGCCGGTAAATACGCGGCCGCAACCAGCGGAGAACAAGGTATCACCGCAGAAAACGTGCAGGCCGTCTGAGTTTTCCAGCAGATAGCTGATGTGGCGGTCGGTATGGCCGGGGGTTGCCCAAACGGTAACCAAGCCTTCGCCAAACGGGAACTGCGTACCTGCGGTGACGGTATGCGTTGCTACGTCGATGTCGCTTTCGCCATAGATTGGGGATTCCAAAAAGCCGTGGAACAGGCTTTTTGCGCCGCCGGTATGGTCGGGGTGCGGATGGGTAATCCATGTTTGCGCCAGCATCAGGCGGTTGTGGACGAGGAATTTCAAAACGGGCGTGGCATCGGACGGATCGACGCAGGCGGCATGGTTGCCTTCTTGAATCATCCAGATGTAGTTGTCGTTTAGGGCTTGGATTGGCGTGATTTTCATATGCTTTCTTCTGGTTTGGGGTTTCAGACGGCCTCTAAATAATCTTTGATATTCGGGCTTTGGCCGAACACAGCTTCATGGGCTTGATAGATGCACAGTCGGTTGAACAGCAATCTTTGGGTTTGGTCGCCGTCGATAATCCGCACTTGGCCTTGCAGTTTGGGCGCGTCGTGATGAAAGGTATTCTTAAACGCGTGCCAACGGTCGGTTTGCAGATGGACGACGGCAAACATATCGTGCGAGATATTAACGCCGACGCTGAATAGCTTGGCCGAGGCTTGCAGGCAGAAACTGCTGTCGCCAAACAGGCACAGCCCCGTGTTTTCCGGATAGCGGAACAATTCGATTTTCACGGCTTCGGGTTCGGCAAAGATGTTGCAAAACAGCCGTTCAAACAACGACGGCTGCGCCACGCCTTCGCTCAACATACCGTAAAGTCCGCCCAGCCAATCGACATAGCCGAGAAAAGTGAAACGGTAGTCCTGCATAATGGCTTCGATGCGCTTGGGGTCGCGTTTGCTGATCAAGCGGACAAATTCAAAACCGACTTCCGGCAGCCGCGCCCGCAGTGTTTGGTGCAGGCGGTGGGCAAACAGGTTTTTATGGTTGTGCGGATTGCGCAGAATGCCGAGGAACTTCAGCCGCAATATCCGCCACAAGGCATCCGGTACTTTGACGGTATCGGCATTTGCCGTAGTTGTTTTCAGACGGCCTGCAGGTAAGGTGCGCAGATGATTGCAGGCCTCTTCGTAGCCGCTTTCATGACGGTTGAACCAGCTTTCCAGATTGTATTGGTTGGCGGAGTCTTCGACAAAGGTCAGCGTATAGAGGTTTTTCGCCGCCAAGTTGCCGATGATGTTGACGCTTATCGCTTCGCTGCGGTTTTGTTCTTTGCCACGGGCTTTTTCGCCAGTATGGAACATAGACAGCGGTAAGCGATAAACGTTTTGATTTTGCGGGCTGACCTGCGGATTATGCGAATGTTGCCGCTGCTCGGTTTGGGCGATGAAGTGGTGTTCCTTCGTCGGATTCGCGGTCAACAGGGCGTAAGGCTTTTCACCGCATTCGGAAAATTCGCAATCGCTGAGGATAAAGGCTTGTCGAGTCATAATGTCGGGAAAGGCCGTCTGAATATGTCGATTATAGTTTAAAAGTGGGAATTATACAGAATGACGGCGACGGGTTTGGTCTTTATACGCAAAAGGATGCAAAAAGGTCGTCTGAAAACAGATAGAGCGGGGTTCGCTAAATTATTTTCAGACAACCTTAAATAAACGGACTGTTCAACACTATCTATTCTTCTCTTTGGAAAACGTGGTTGCGGTGATACTCGAAATATTTTTGGCTTTCAGGTTCGATTTTTAATTTCATATCGGGAGAAATCCCAAGCCGCTTTTGATTTTCCAGATCGATTTTCGGACTGATTTTTATCGTACCGTCGGCATCAAACGTAATCAGTCCACTATCGAATAATGCGTCGATATTGGGGGCGAGCATCAGACCATTGAAGGGATCTAACCTCTCTTCATTATTGCACTTGCTCCAAGGTTTGATATGGCTGGCAATAAGTAAAGACCGAACATCTAGATCTGTCAGTGGGCAGCTCGAATACAGTTCGAGTAGTTTTTGCCGGAATCTGCCTTGCCCTTGACGGGCTTTTATTAAGGTTTCGATTTCGGTTCGTTTTTCTGGTTCAATTTCAGATGCTAATTGTTCTTTGAGTTTACCGAGATCTTGTTCCAAAGATTGGGTTGAGTTTATTTGAAAATTTGTTGGTTTGTATAATTCAAATATTCCTCCTTTTTTCCACCATAAAAAGTCTTGGTGCATTGATTCGTGATAATGCTTCCTTGAGTTTGAATTAACACTAAGTACATACAAAGAAGCACGTGTATCATCATTATAGTCAGGAGTAATCTGCCATTGGTTTTTTAGTTCTTCAATCTGTTCATCTACATCTTTTACCTTAAATTGTGTTTTGCCCATATCATGCAGATGTAAGACGATTCTTTTTATAATTTCTATTGTCCCATCAATATGTTCTCCATTGATCCGTGCGGAATATTTTGTTTTTGCCATTTAAGTCTTCCTACCAAAGTTAAGTTTTCTAATTTAATTATTTGGGGTAATGCATTGATTTTCCTATGACCGTCATTCCCGCGTAGGTGGGAATCCAGAAGCTTGAATTTACAGTAGTCTTTGAGTATTTCTGAAATGCAGGGGGCTGGATTTCCGCCTGCGCGGGAATGACGGCGGTTGGTTCGGTATTATGCGCAAAAGAACATATAAAGGTCGTCTGAAAATAGATATAGCAGAATCCGCTAAATCGTTTTCAGACGACCTTTCTCTTTAAAGCCTAATCAAATCAGCCTGTCGGTTAACCCAACGCCTTCCTCGCTCCGGCGAAGAGGCGGTACCAGCCGGACAGTTCCGTCCAGTCTTCCGGTTTCCAGCTCATTTGCACGGCACGGTATACGCGTTCCGGATGCGGCATCATGATGGTCACGCGGCCGTCGGTGTTGGTCACGCCGGCAATACCTTGCGGCGAGCCGTTAGGGTTGAGCGGATAAGTTTGGGTCACTTGGTTTTGACCGTCTACATATTGCAACGCAATACCCAAATCGGCAGAAATGTTGCCGCCGTGAAGCGCGAAGTCGGCGCGGCCTTCGCCGTGGCTGACGACGACGGGCAGGCTGGAGCCTTGCATTTCGTTCAGAATCAGGGAGGCTGATTTGGGGACGTGAACCATGCTCAGGCGCGCTTCGAACTGTTCGCTCAGGTTGCGTTTGAACTTCGGCCAGCCTGCCGTGCCGGGGATGATTTCGGCAAGGTTGCTGACCATTTGACAGCCGTTGCACACGCCCAATGTCAGCGTGTTCGGATCGGCAAAAAAGGCGGCAAATTGGTCGCGCAGAGCAGGGTGGAACAGAATCGATTTCGCCCAGCCTTCGCCTGCACCGAGTACGTCGCCGTAGCTGAAGCCGCCGCACGCCGCCAGCATTTTGAAGTCGGCAAGGTGGACGCGGCCTGCCATCAGGTCGGACATATGCACGTCGTAGGCATCGAAACCGGCTCGGGTAAACGCGGCGGCCATTTCGATTTGTCCGTTTACACCCTGTTCGCGCAGGATGGCGATTTTGGGTTTCGCGCCGCTGTTGATGAATGGCGCGGCGATGTCTTCATTCACGTCAAACTTCACGTCGGCAAACAATGCGCTGCGTTCGTTGTCGCCAATCAGGGCGAACTCGCTGTCGGCGCAGGCAGGATTGTCGCGCAGTTTTTGGATGGCGTGGCTGGTTTCTTGCCATGCCCGTTGCAGGTCAATCAAACTGAAAGTTTCTATTTTTTCATAATTTTTGTCAGCTTTATGAGGGTGCAGATTAACATCCCTATATAAATTTATTTTGTCAGAATTATTAATTGTTCCAATAATATGGACAGATTGTTTCCTTAAAAAATCCTCTCGTATTATGTTAAATGGGCTTTTTAATAAACCTGATTGATTCAGCAACCTTTCAACATCTTGATAATCGGATTTCTTAATTTGTAAAACAGCACCTAATTCTTCATTAAATAATACTCTATTGATAATATTTTTTTCCAAATTAGAGTTTGGGAGTGAGTAGCCAGGCCAACGTTCATCTATACAGACTTCTGATAAAGTAGTCTCAAATATACTAGTCAAATCAATATCTAAACCTAAACGGCTGGCAAACGCCATTTCTACCAAAGTGGCAAACAAGCCGCCATCGCTGCGGTCATGGTATGCCAAGAGTTTGTCTTCGGCAACAAGCTGTTGAATCACGCTGTAAAAGGCTTTCAGACGGCCTGTATCGTCCAAATCAGGTGCATCGCCTGTCATGTTGTTGTAAACCTGACCGAATGCAGAGCCGCCCATGCGCGCTTTGCCGTTGCCCAAGTCAACCAGCAGTAATACGCTGTCTTCGACGTTTTTCAACTCGGGCGTAACGGTTTTGCGTACGTCTTCCACTGGCGCAAACGCAGAAATAATCAGGCTTAAAGGTGAAACGACGGATTTTTGTTCGCCATCCTGCCAAACGGTTTTCATCGACAGGCTGTCTTTACCCACGGGAATGCTCAAATCCAATGCCTGACAGGCTTTGGAAACCGCTTCGACGGTGCGGTAGAGTTTTTCGTCTTCGCCCTCGTTGCCACACGCCGCCATCCAGTTGGCGGAAAGTTTGATGTTGCCGATGTCGCCGATGTTGACCGCCGCGATGTTGGTAATGGCTTCGCCGACGCACATTCTGCCCGAAGCAGGCGCGTCAAACAGGGCGACGGTCGGTTTTTCGCCCATAGACATCGCTTCGCCGCGATAGGTGTTGAAGCCCATCATGGTAACGGCGCAGTCGGCTACGGGGGTTTGGTATTTGCCGACCATTTGGTCGCGGTGGGTCATGCCGCCGACGCTGCGGTCGCCGATGGTAATCAGGAAGTTTTTGGCGGCTACTGTAGGCAGACGCAAAACGCGGTAGGCGGCTTCGGTAATATCGATATTGCCCGCGTTAAACGGTTTTTCAGACGGCGTAACCGTTTTGTCGGTACGCGTGGTTTTGGGCGGTTTGCCGAGCAAGACGTTCAGCGGCAAATCGACGGGATTGTTGGAGAACAAGTCGTCGCGTACTTTCAAATGGCCGTCGTCGGTCGCCGTGCCGACTACGGCAAACGGGCAGCGTTCGCGTTCGCAGATGGCGCGGAAGGTCTCCAAATCTTTTTCCAAAATCGACAACACATAACGCTCTTGTGATTCGTTACACCAAATCTGCAATGGATTGAGGCCGTGTTCTTCCAGAGGCACTTCGCGCAACTTGAATACCGCGCCGCGTCCGGCATCATTAACCAATTCGGGGAAGGCGTTGGACAAGCCGCCTGCGCCGACGTCGTGGATGGAGATAATCGGGTTTTGGTCGCCGAGCTGCCAGCAACGGTCGATGACTTCTTGCGCGCGTCGTTCGATTTCAGGGTTGCCGCGTTGTACGGAGTTGAAGTCCAAAGACGCGTCATTTGTACCGGTATTCATGGAAGAAGCCGCGCCACCGCCTAAACCGATAAGCATACCCGGGCCGCCCAGTTGGATCAGCAATGCGCCTTCGGGGATTTCGTCTTTGTGTGTTTGTTGTGCCTGAATGCTACCCAAACCGCCTGCAATCATAATTGGTTTGTGATAGCCGCGAACCTGACCGTCGAACTTCTCTTCAAAAGTGCGGAAGTAGCCCAAGAGGTTCGGACGGCCGAATTCGTTGTTGAACGCTGCGCCGCCGATCGGGCCTTCAATCATGATGTCTAAAGGGGAAGCAATATGGCCGGGTTTGCCATAGGCTTGTTCCCAAGGCTGCTCCAAGCCAGGGATATTCAGGTTGGAGACGGTAAAACCGGTCAAGCCCGCTTTCGGACGTGAGCCTTTGCCCGTTGCGCCTTCGTCGCGGATTTCGCCGCCCGCACCCGTTGCCGCGCCTGCAAACGGCGCGATGGCGGTCGGATGGTTGTGCGTTTCCACTTTCATGATGATATGGGTGTCTTCTTCGTGGAAACGGTAGCCTTGGTTTTCCGCCGCATTCGGATAGAAACGCTCGACTTTTGCGCCTTTGATTACGGACGAATTGTCTTTATAGGCAACGACTGTGCCTTCGGGATGTGCGTTGTGTGTATCGCGAATCATGCCGAAAAGGGATTTCGGTTGTTTTTCGCCGTTGAGGATGAAGTCGGCGTTGAAGATTTTGTGGCGGCAGTGTTCGCTGTTTGCCTGAGCGAACATCATCAATTCAACATCGGACGGATTGCGGTTTAAAGCCTGATAGTTTTCAACCAGATAATCGATTTCGTCGGCTGAAAGCGCCAAACCCATTTCGGTATTGGCTTTGACCAATGCCTCTTTACCGCCGCCCAATACATCTACGCTGGAGAAGGTTTCCGATTGGATGTGGTGGAACAGTTGCGCCGCTGCATCGATGTCGGTCAACACGCTTTCGGTCATGCGGTCGTGCAACAGGGCTGCCCATTGTTGTTTTTGCCCGTCGGTAAGCGCACCTTCCAACCATACGGCTATGCCGCGTTCAATACGCTCAATGCCTTCTAAGCCGCAGTTTTCGGCGATATTGGTTGCTTTGGAAGCCCAAGGCGAAATGGTGCCTAAACGGGGCGTTACCAAAAATAAATGCAAGCCCTCGCGCGCTTTGGGCGTTTGTTCAACGCTTTGCGCTGCCAGTAAGGCTTGCAGTTTTTCGACTGTCGCGGCATCAAGTGTTTTTTCGCTACCGACAAAATACCAAAATTCGCTGCTTAATTTGACTTCGGGCAGGCCGAGGGCGGCTGCTTTTTGGAAGAGTTTTTCAACACGGAAATCGGAAAGGGCGGTTACACCGCGCAAGGGCAGAACAACAGACATGGATTCAGCTCACAAAATGCAGTTGGGGAATCCATTATTATACCTGAAAAATGCAATTTTGCTTGTGAATTTATACTTCAAGTGTTGACAATTTTTGCTTGTAAATTGAAGGGGAATAAGGCAATCGTGCCGCCTAGTTTTTTATTTTGTACCTGATTATTAGATTATTTTTGTTTATTTTTGAAGAATCGGGAGGAATGGGAATAGATGGGTGTAAAGGGATAAAGTAAAAATTATTTGATTGTTGTCTTTGACATTTTGCTGACAATAAGGCCGTCTGAAACCTTACTTTCAGACGGCCTTGCTTTATCCTTTTCTTTTGTTTCCCAGCATATCCAGCAATCCTGCTAAATTACTTTTTCCTTCTTCCTTGCTCACAATCGGCTCGCCGCCTTTGCGGCCTAGGATTTTGATGTCTTCCTGCGGCATTTCGTCTATGAAGCGGCTCGGTTCGGGGAATTGCCATGTGCCTTGCTTTTTACGTTTGAGGCAGTGGGTCAGTGTAAGTTGGCGTTTGGCGCGGGTAATGCCGACGTACATCAGGCGGCGTTCTTCTTCGACATTGTCTTCTTCGATGCTGTCATTATGCGGCAAGATACCTTCTTCGCAACCGACAAGGAAAACGTAGGGGTATTCCAAACCTTTGGAAGCGTGCAGGGTGGAGAGTTTGACGGCATCGACTTCTTCTTCGCTTTTGCCTTCCAAAAGCGTCATCAGGGCGATGGTTTGGGCAAGCTCGATGATGTTTTTGCCGTCCTGCTCGCCTTTGCGTTCCAGCCAGCCGGTCAGGTCGGTAACGTTACGCCATTTGATTTCGCCTGCTTTGCCTTCTTCGTTGGCCAATAGGTGGTTTTCGTAGTCGATTTCTTTCAGCAGGTTATGAATAAGCTCGCCTGCTTCGCTGGTTTCGGCTCTGGCGCGGTAGTTTTCAATCATATCCATGAAGGCTTGCAGGTGTTGGCGGTTGGTATTGTTCAACAGGGCAAGCGCTTCTTCGGTTTGCGCGGCTTCATACAGGCTGCATTCGTGTTCGTTCGCGTAGGTGTTGAGCTTGCCTAGTGTGACGTCGCCGATGCCGCGTTTGGGCGTGGTGACGGCGCGTAGAAAAGCAGGATCGTCGTTGGGGTTGGCAAGCAGGCGCAAGTAGGACAAAACGTCTTTGATTTCAGCTTTGTCGAAAAAGCTTTGTCCACCGGAAAGCTGGTAGGGAACGCGTGCGCTGCGCAAGGCTTCTTCGAAAATCCGCGCCTGATGGTTGCCGCGGTATAACACGGCGAAATCGGCGTATTGGGTTTTGTCGCCGCCGACCAGCTTCTGCTTGACGATTTGGCTGACAACCCAGTCGGCTTCGTGCTGCTCGCTTTGACAAGCAACGACTTTGACGATTTCGCCTTCGCCGAACTGCGACCAAAGTTTTTTGGTAAAGAGTTTGGGGTTGTTTTCGATGACTTTGTTGGCGATTTTGAGAATCCGCGCGGTGGAGCGGTAGTTTTGCTCCAGCTTGATGATTTTCATTTGCGGATAGTCTTCCTGCATTTTACGCAGGTTTTCCATGTTCGCGCCGCGCCATGCGTAGATCGACTGGTCGTCGTCGCCGACAGCGGTAAACATGCCTTCCGCGCCGGTCAAGAGTTTCATCAGCGTAAATTGGCAGGTGTTGGTGTCCTGACATTCGTCAATCAACAGATAACGCAGCCGCCGCTGCCATTTGTTGCGCACTTCGCTGTTTTGCTGCAAGAGTACAGCTGGCAGGCGGATTAAGTCGTCAAAATCTACTGCTTGATAGCTTTGCAGGGTTTCCTGATAACTCGCATAGACGCGCGCTGTTTGTTGTTCCCATACATTAGCGGCCGTCTGAACGACATCTTCAGGCGTTTTTAAATCGTTTTTCCAAAGGGAAATTTGATGCTGCGCTTTGAATATGGCTTCTTTGCCCGTACCGCCCAAGAGCTCGCCGATGATTTTGGCGCTGTCGGTAGAGTCGAGGATGGAAAAGTTTTTTTTGTAACCGATTTGATTAGCTTCTTCACGCAAAATCTTCATGCCCAAAGAGTGGAACGTGCAAATCGTCAGCCCGCGCGTTTGCGATTTGGGCAGCATTTTGGCGACGCGCTCCTGCATTTCCGTGGCGGCTTTATTGGTGAAGGTAATCGCGGCAACGGTATGCGGCAGATAGCCGACATTGACAATCAAATGTTTGATTTTTTGCGTAATCACGCCGGTTTTACCGCTGCCAGCGCCGGCAAGCACGAGTAGGGGGCCGCCTAGATATTTGACTGCGGCTTGCTGTTGGGGGTTGAGTTTCATTGAAGGGGAAGACGGGTAATGTGGGGAGCAATTATACAACAAGGCCGTCTGAAATTTTCAGACGGCCTTGGGCGTTTTTTAGAGTAAACCTTATGAAAAATATTTCAATTTGCCTTTGAAGTCTTCCAGTTTTTCGTAGCCTTTTTGCGCCATGATGGCTTTTAATTCAAGGGAAACCCGTTCAAAAATGTCCACACCTTGCTGGTGTAGTGCCGTGCCGATCTGCACCATGCTTGCGCCGCACAAGATGTGTTCAAAAGCATCCCGGCCGCTGTAAACGCCGCCTGTGCCGATAATTTGGATAGATGGATCCAGTCTTTGATAGAACGCGTGGACATTGGCGAGCGCGGTCGGTTTAATGTATTGGCCGCCTATGCCGCCGAAGCCGTTTTTCGGGCGGATCACGACGGATTCGTCTTCGATATACATGCCGTTGCCGATGGAGTTGACACAGTTGACGAATTTTAGGGGATAGCGGTTGAACACTTTCGCCGCTTGATCGAAATGGGCAATATCGAAATACGGCGGCAATTTGATGCCCAAGGGCTTGTCGAAGTAGGTAAAGGCATTATCCAAAATCATCTCGGTGGTTTCAAAGTCGTAGGCAATTTGCGGTTTGCCGGCGACGTTTGGGCAGGATAGGTTGAGTTCGGTAATACCGTTAAACCCGCTATTTTGCACCTTTTCCAACAGGATATGTGTTTCGCCGGGCGACAGGCCGACCAGTGATAGGAAAAATGTCCGTTCCGGCTGAGACTCTTGAAGGGTAAGCAGGTAATCCAGATAGTAATCGATGCCTTGATTCGGCAAGCCCATCGAATTGATGCTGCCGAGAGGCACGTCCCGATAACGCGGCTCGGGGTTGCCTTGACGAGGGGTAAGCGTTGCGGTCTTGGTAATGAAAGTGCCTGCCGAAGACTGTCTGACCGCTTCCAATTCCTCAACAGTCATACATGACACACCTGCCGCATTCATCAGGCAGTTGTCAAAAGAAAAACCGGCGATTTGGGTTTTCAACGATACCATCTCCTGCTCCTTTTCTTCGTAAAATCAAATTGTTTGCCAAGCGTAACACGAAGAGGCGGTACGATTTTTAACAAACATCAAATGACAAAGCATGTAGGCGGATGTTGTTTTCAATATTGAAAAAGGCCGTCTGAAAAAACTCAAACGGTCTTTCAGACGTCCTTCACTATATGGCATCAATTAGGAACAAAAGCTGTCGGCTGATTTGGCTATTTGGTTTTAAAAATCAGGCCAACCATTCGGCCAAGGCTGCTTCAAAACGTTTCAAGCCTTCGGCCATGTCTTCATCGTTCAGCAGCAGGCTGGGGGCGAAACGCACCACATTGGCACCGGCAACCAGTACCATCAGGCCGTGTTTCAAAGCGGCGGCAGTAATTTCCGAAGCCTTGCCTTCGTATTCGTCTGCCAACACGCAGCCGAGCAGCAAGCCCATGCCGCGGACTTCTTTAAATACGCCGGTCTTTTCGCCTATTTCACGCAAGGCCGTCTGAAGTTTTTGGCCTTGTTGTTTAACGTGTGCCAATGTTTCGGGCGCATTGATGATGTCAAATGCACGGCTGCCGACCGCACACGCCATCGGATTGCCGCCGAAGGTTGAGCCATGTGTTCCGGGGCCGAAGGTTGGGGCGATTTTATCGGTGGTCAGAATCGCGCCAATCGGGAAGCCGCCGCCCAAGGCTTTGGCGGAGCTGAGAATATCGGGTGTTACGCCGTAATGCTCGTAGGCAAACAGTTTGCCCGTATGACCCATGCCAGTTTGTACTTCGTCCAAAATCAGCAAAGCACCATGTTTGTCGCATAAACGGCGTGCGGCTTGCAGATATTCTTGAGTGGCAGGCAGAATGCCGCTTTCACCTTGAATCGGCTCGATAATCACGGCGCAGGTTTTGTCGCTGACGGCTGCTTCCAATGCGGCAATATCATTAAATGGAACATGGGTAATATCTGACGGCAGCGGCGCGTAGTCTTTGCTGTATTTGGGCTGGCCGCCGACGGATACGGTAAACAGGGTGCGGCCGTGGAAGCTGTTGAGGCAGGAGATGATTTCGGTTTTGTGTTTGCCAAAATGATCGCGAGCGTATTTGCGCGCCAGTTTTAGCGCGGCTTCATTGGCTTCTGCGCCGGAATTGCAGAAAAACACTTTGTCGGCAAAGGTGTTTTCGACCAATTTTTTGGCCAATTCTTGCGCCGGTTGGGTGGTATAGATATTAGAAATGTGCCAGAGTTTTTGCGATTGTTCGGCCAAGGCTGCGACCAAATCGGGATGGCAATGCCCCAGCGCGTTCACGGCAATACCGCCTGACAGGTCAATGTATTCTCGTCCTTCAGTATCCCAAACCCGGCTGCCGAGCGCACGTTCCGGAATCATGGGAGCGAATGAGAAATTGGGCGTCAGGTAGTTTTGCATGTTCTTTTCCTTTTGATATTGTCAACAATTTCTTGAATTATGCACCTATTGATTCAGAGATTCAATATGGCAATCAGGCCGTCTGAAAACTGGCTTTCAGACGGCCTGATGCTTATTTATGCTTGATTTCCCAACATTGATGGATTTTTTTGTTGCGGAAATCGTCGGGAACGGACTGTTTGGAAATGTCTTTGACAGCGTATTGTTCCGCGACCGAATCGTCCAACACAAAGCTGCGCAGGTTGTTGGAGAAATACAGAATGCCGTCTGAAGCGAGCAGGCTCATTGCACCATCAATCAGCTTTTTATGGTCGCGCTGGATGTCGAGGATGTCGAGCATCTTTTTGCTGTTGGAAAAGCTGGGTGGATCCATGACGATCAGGTCGAACTTTTTGCCTTCGTCTACGGCGTTTTGCAGGTATTGGAACACATCGGCACGGACGATTTTGTGTTGTTCGGGGTTGATGCCGTTGAGTTCGAAATTGCGTTTTGCCCATTCGAGATAAGTGTTGGACAAATCAACAGTTTCGCTGGATAACGCGCCGCCGGTTGCGGCATAGACGGTGAAGCTGCCTGTGTAGGAAAACAGGTTGAGGAAGCGTTTGCCCGCTGCGGTGTCGCCGACTTTTTTGCGCGTGTTGCGGTGATCGAGGAAAAGGCCGGTATCGAGGTATTTGTCGAGGTTGACCCAAAACTTGCGGCCGTTTTCAGTGATGACGAAATCGTCGCCGGTTTTGCCGGTTTTCTCGTATTGCTGTAAACCTTTTTGGCGTTCGCGGCGTTTGAGGTGGATTTGTTCGGGCGCAAAGCCGGTCACAAAACCAATAGCTTCCAATACATCGGCAAGCCATGCTTCGTATTCTTCGGGCTGCATCAGCCAGCCGGTATCGTATTCCTGAAGATGGATTTGGTCGCCGTAAACATCGACGGCAAAGGGAAATTGGGGAATATCGCGGTCGTAAATGCGCCAGGCTTCGATATTGTTGCGTTTGGCCCATTTCATAAGATGTTTGATGTTTTTGCCCAAGCGGTTGGCAAAGGGGGTAATGTCGGTCATGGTTTCAGACGGCCTTATTGGGGAAGTTTCCAGAATTGATCAGCAGGGACGTAGGCGTGGCGGTCAAGCATATAGAGAATTGTATCGTCAGGCGCAACCATGGTGGCACGGTCGGCCTTGCCTTTAAACGGGAACACGATTCGTGCTTCCGAGGCGTTTTTGATGTCGATGCCGTAGCTGGTTCTGCCGCTTTCTAATTTGTATTGGTTTTGAGTGTATTCGTAAACGGCTTCTTTGCCTTTTTCGTCTTTGACGGTAAAGCTTTTTTCGGCAAAAGTGATTTCGGCTTTGCTGCCGTCGGATGCAACGGCCTTCCATTCGCCGCGATAACTCTCCGAGCCACTGCACGCGCCAAGCAACAGGGCGGCAGCAAGTGCAGGTAATAAGGCGGTTTTGAAAAACTTCATGTCGGATTCATCCGTGCTGATTCAATAAAACGGCATTATAGCTTGATTTTGCACTCGCAGCCTGTTTTGCTTGACCTGGGCGGTTTTCTCCTTTATTATCCGCCGTTCGCCTTTTGATACGAAGCCATCGTCATCCAACCTAAACCGCCGTTTCGGGCGTGTTTCTTTTATTGCTTGCATATTTGCAAAGCCTTTTCTGTGCAGGTTGTCGTCGATGTTAACCACAAGCAAGATGCTTGCGACAACCCTGTAACTTCACATTCCCCGTATCGTTACTTTCCTTTGCTTCAGGTCGTCTGAAATTGTTCAGGCGTGCGCGTTGTTGTCTCTTAGGATAGATATGTCTATTAAATTTGCCGATTTGAACCTTGATAAAAACATTTTGTCTGCCGTACGCAGCGAGGGTTATGAAAGCCCGACCCCGATTCAGGCGCAAGCGATTCCGTTTGCTTTGGACGGTCGCGATATTATGGCTTCGGCACAAACCGGTTCAGGCAAAACCGCAGCCTTCCTGCTGCCGACTTTGCAAAAACTGACCAAGCGCAGCGAAAAACCGGGCAAAGGCCCGCGCGCTTTGGTGTTGACCCCGACCCGCGAACTGGCGGCGCAAGTGGAAAAAAACGCGCTGGCGTATGCTAAAAATATGCGTTGGTTCCGTACTGTCAGCATTGTCGGCGGCGCATCTTTCGGCTACCAAACCCGCGCCCTGAGCAAACCGGTTGACCTGATTGTCGCCACTCCGGGCCGTCTGATGGACTTGATGCAAAGCGGCAAGGTTGATTTTGAACGTTTGGAAGTTCTGATTTTGGACGAAGCCGACCGTATGTTGGACATGGGTTTTATCGACGACATCGAAACCATCGTAGAAGCAACGCCGACTGACCGTCAGACTTTGTTGTTCTCTGCCACTTGGGACGGAGCAGTGGGCAAACTGGCGCGCAAACTAACCAAAGACCCTGAAGTCGTCGAAGTCGAGCGCGTGGACGACCAAGGCAAAATCGAAGAGCAGCTGCTGTACTGCGACGATATGCGCCATAAAAACCGCCTGCTCGACCATATCTTGCGCGATGCCAATATCGATCAATGCGTGATTTTCACGTCCACCAAAGCCATGACCGAAGTCATCGCGGATGAATTGTACGAAAAAGGTTTTGCCGCCAACTGCCTGCACGGCGATATGCCGCAAGGCTGGCGTAACCGCACGCTGATGGACTTGCGCAAAGGCCGCTGCAAAATTTTGGTTGCCACCGACGTTGCCGCACGCGGTATCGACGTACCAACCATTACCCACGTTATCAACTACGACTTGCCCAAACAGGCTGAAGATTACGTTCACCGCATCGGCCGTACCGGCCGTGCAGGCCGTACCGGTATTGCGATTACTTTTGCCGAAGTGAACGAATACGTCAAAGTACACAAAATTGAAAAATACATCGGCCGTAAATTGCCTGAGCTGACCATCGAAGGCATGGAGCCGACACGCAAACGCAAATCTGCCGGCGGCAAACCGAAAGGCAAAGGAGGCTGGGGCGATCGTAAATCCGGCGGCTGGCGCGGCGATAAGAAACCGGCTAAAGAAGGCTTTAGCGGCAAATCACGCGGCGAAGGCCATAAAAAAGACGGTTTCAAGAAAGATGGCTTTAAGAAAGACAGTTTCAAGAAGTCTGACGGTTTCAAAAAAGGCGGCGAAGGCTTTAAAGGCAAGCGCAAGTCTAACGACAGCTTTGGCGGCAAACACAAAAGAGGTTGATTGCTTCAATCTTAAGGCCGTCTGAAAAGACATAAGGGCGTGTGAAGACACGCCCTTTTTTATGGTTTCAAGTTTTCGCATATAAAAAAAGCGTGGGATTGGTCCGATGCTTTTTTCAGACGGCCTCTTACAAAGCAGCCAATACGGCATCGCCCATTTCGGAGCAGGAAACCAGTTTGGTACCTTCTTCATAAATGTCGCCGGTACGCAAGCCTTGTTGCAGTACTTTTTGTACAGCGTTTTCAACTTGTTGAGCGCGTGCTTCGTCGTTCAGGCTGTAACGCAACAACATGGCAAGAGACAATACGGTCGCCAGCGGATTGGCTTTATTTTGACCGGCAATGTCAGGAGCGGAGCCGTGAGACGGTTCGTACAGGCCTTTGCCGTTTTCGTCCAAAGAAGCAGAAGGCAACATACCGATGGAGCCGGTCAGCATGGAGGCTTCGTCAGAGAGGATGTCGCCGAAGATGTTACCGGTGGCAATCACGTCAAATTGTTTGGGCGCGCGTACCAACTGCATGGCGGCATTGTCGACGTACATATGGGAAAGCTCGACGTCAGGGTATTGTTTGCCAACTTCTTCAAAGATTTCGCGCCACAGTTCGGTGGTTTCCAAAACGTTGGCTTTGCCTACGGAGCAGACTTTTTTGCTGCGTTTTTGGGCGGATTGGAAGGCAACGTGGGCAATACGGCGGATTTCGCTTTCGCTGTATTTCATGGTGTTGTAGCCTTCGCGTTCGCCGTTTTCTAACACACGGATGCCGCGCGGTTCGCCAAAGTAAATATCGCCGGTAAGTTCGCGTACGATGAGGATGTCGAGGCCGGCGACGATTTCCGGTTTCAGAGTGGAAGCATTGGCCAGCTCTTTATACAAAATGGCAGGGCGCAGGTTGGCAAACAAATTCAAGTCTTTGCGGATGGCCAACAAGCCACGCTCAGGGCGCAGCGGACGGTCGAGATTGTCGTATTGAGGAGAACCGACTGCACCAAGCAGGACCGCATCGGCTTTGCGGCAAAGGTTTTGCGTGAATTCTGGATAAGGATGGCCGTATTCGTCATAGGCTTCGCCGCCCAAAGGCGCGTATTCGTAGCTGACATCCAAACCTTGTTCGATAAGTTTGTCGAGTACACGGACGGTTTCTGCAACGATTTCAGGGCCGATGCCGTCGCCGCGCAAGATAGCGATATGTTTGGTCATTTCGGGTTTCCTTATGGGAAGGTTTTAGGTAAAGGGCAGGTCGTCTGTTTTTCAGACGGCCTTAAATCAATTTGCTCTGAAAACGCTGATTGTACCATTATGGTACTGGTAAAGCTGGGTAGAAATCGCGTAGGCAGAGTCTTCAAATGCCTGCAGGGCGATATTTGCCATTGCCTGCAAAGCCTCTTCATCGGACGGGCTGCAAAAGAGCAGGGCGTTGCGTGCCGGGACTGCAAAAACAGGGTTGGCCGGCAGCATAGGATCATCTTTAAGTACTTCGTCCAAAAGCAAAATCAAGGAAGCATCATAGTCGTTGTCCAAATGGATTTGGGTCAATGACCAACCTTCGGCATGATGAATTTGGACACGTCCATTCATCCGTTGGCGCAGATTATCCATGGCGGTACGATACAAGGCGTCCTCATCTTCAATACCGGCCTCTTTCATATGTTCACGATTGAGCGTATGCATGGATTCTTCCGTATCCACCATATAAAGCAACATGATATCGCCGGCAATCGGTTTGTATGCCAGGTAATCGGCAGGTTCGGCTTGGTCCGTATTTGTAATCAGTCTAGCGTTTTCCAGATAAATCGTATTTTTAATCGTCGGAAGAATTTGTTGTGCCGAAACACTGGCATCAGTGTCTTGAATCTTATAGATAACCGCTAAATTGGCTGCAACAATAGCCTCCAAGGCCTCGGGATTTTGCAGATAACTTGTGTAATGGTTGCTCAAATATGTACTGAACGATGCTTCATCGTCTTTGGAAAACTGGACAATGATGGGCGAAGAAGCAATATTTTCGCCCCAGTCGATTTTCGCCTCAAGATCCAATTCTTCTTGGATGCGACGGGCAAAGTATTCGACAAATTCCTGCCAAGTCATTAATTTAGGTTTGGAGCGGAACAACCTGCTGAAAAAAGACATATTGTGTCCTGAATAAGGGGATAAGGCCGTCTGAAATATTATAGACGTTCGGTTTCAATACGGATTTTAAAAACAACTTTGCGTATGTTCGGTCTGTCGCCGACCAATGGAGCATGCGCATCATTCGGGAAAAATAGCGCAAATTCGCCGGGCTCCAAGGTCAGCCAAGTTTCCGGCTCGCAGTCGAAAAACTCGATATCGCGCTTTTCGTTGTAGCCTAAACCGTTTTTCAGACGGCCTCTGTCTATCCAGCCATATATTTCGTTACCATCAATCGGCGTTTGAATATCAATATGTTTTAAGTGCGCTTCAGGCTGAACTTCGCCTTTAGTCCTCATCGGCTCACTGCCGATAAAAATACGGATATTGGGATTCTCGCATGGCACTTGGCCGTCTGGCAGCTTGGCAAAATCCAAGGTCTGCAACAGATGGAAGGCTTCGGCAAAGTCGGGATGCAAGGCAGCGTAGCGGGTGGCATTGCTTATGGTGTCGGTAATCATGGTGTGGTTAGGTAGAAATTAAACTTCAGGATGTGAAGAATACGTTTTAAGGACGCTTTATTGAGATTATGACAACAAGGCCGTCTGAAAGGGCTTTTTATGGAGTTGTGTTTTGCAGATTCAAAGTGGAAGCATAATGTTCAGCAATAGGAATACGCTTGAGGCTGACTTGGTTTATATCGCTGCCTTCTTCAGTCCATAAAAACGGAAAGAACGTGTAAACGCTGTCGCCATTCAAATCATGGATTTCTTCGCGCCAATTTTCCCAACGCAGGTTTTCGTAAAACAACTGTAAATCGCCGGTCAATGCCCAATTTAAGAAGTCGCCATAACCTTTACCGCAATCTTCCCATTCCAGTGTATCCGGTGGTAGGTAGAAAACATTACCTACTTTGCCATTCAATCCTCCGCCATTAATCGCAAAATAGCCTCCAGCAACATCATCGGCAAACAGATAATAGGGAGCAGGGCCTGCTGGCTCGGATTGTGTACGGCTTAGATTCCAACTTCCCAAGCCACGAGGTAGCTTCGCGCTGCCAGAACCAAGTATCCGTAACCAACCGTCATCGATAAGGATACCGCCGGTTTCATAAACGACAGCACCCATAAACGAACGTATCGTTACTTGGGTTTTGACAAGTTCTTCCTTTGCCTTTTCAAGCGTACGTGGCAGAACTTCAACGCTGTTTACCGCTTCTGTAAGCCACTCTTGAATCAATGGCCACGCAGGGTCTTGGGTTTGGATTAATTCGTCGAATGATCTCATGGTCTATCCCAATACATTCAGTAAAGGCCGTCTGAAACACTTAAATTTTTCAGACGGCCTTTTGTATATCAACCGTTAAACAGCCAAGGCTGGCTTTGGCGGCGTTTTTCTTCAAAGGCGTGAATTTCGTCAGCGTGTTGCAGGGTCAGGCCGATTTCGTCCAAGCCGTTTAAGAGGCAGTGTTTGCGGTGTTCGGTAATGTCGAATGTGAATGTTTCGCCGCTTGGTGTGGTCAGGGTTTGCTCGGCAAGGTCGATGGAGAGCTGATAGCCTTCATTAGCTTCAACTTCTTTGAAAAGCTGGTCAACCTGTTCTTCTGTCAAAACGATAGGTAAAAGGCCGTTTTTGTAGCAGTTGTTGAAGAAGATGTCAGCGAAGCTGGGGGCGATGACGGCGCGGAAGCCGTAGTCGTCCAATGCCCAAGGGGCGTGCTCGCGTGAAGAGCCGCAACCGAAGTTTTTACGCGTCAACAGGATTTGTGCGCCTTGATAGCGTGGCTGGTTCAGGGAGAAATCCGGATTCAACGGGCGTTTGCTGTTGTCCATGCCTGGTTCGCCGTGGTCGAGGTAACGCCATTCATCAAAGGCATTGGGGCCGAAGCCGCTGCGTTTGATGGATTTCAGAAATTGTTTGGGGATAATGGCATCGGTGTCGACGTTGCTGCGGTCGAGCGGGGCAACGATGGCGGTAATTTTGGTAAAGGCTTTCATGTCAGATTCTTATAGTAATAATGGGAAATTATTTTATGGCTATTCGGGTTAGCGTGTGCTGTGCAAACCGATTCGGTTGCCTTCTGTGTCTTCGATAAATGCTGCAAAGCCGTTGGCAATGCGGAATTTCTCTTGTAACAGTTTGCCGCCTGCTTCAACGGCTTTTTCTGCTGTTTCGGCGCAATTCGGGCAATTAAAGAAAATGGTTGTACCGCCGTGGCCGGGCTGGGCATTGCTGTCGTGCCAAATCATGCCGGCCGTACCGTGTTGGGTGTAATCGGCTGGGAAAATGATGAAACGGAATCCGTTGCCGCCAACGTCTTGTAGGGGCTTGCCGAATACGGATTCGTAAAAGGCTTTGGCGCGATCCAAATCATGAGCGTGAATACCAAACCAGCTTGACGGATTACTCATTGTTTCTTCCTTTGCTTGGATTCGTGAAAATGTCTGAAAAATTAATAATGTATCAGGCCGTCTGAAACGGAGTCAGGAGCTTCAGACGGCCTGATTTACCGAATTATTCGGTAGCGGCTTCGATTTTTTCTCCAACATGGCTCATGCCGCGGCCTACTGCATTACCGCCTTTTTTAACGGCTTCTCCGGTTTTATCGGCTACGCGCTCGGCAGTCTCTTTGGTTTTGTCCCAATTGCGGTTGGTATCGTCTTTTGCGCCGGACCAAGTGCTGGAACAAGCTGACAGGATAAGGGCTGCGGCAGCCAATGCAAACAGTTTTTTCATACTAGATTCCTTTCAAGTTATCAATGATTAAGAAGGTTTTCGGACGTTTTTCGCAATATAATAAGAAAACTTGCTTGAGCAAGGTATTGTTTCAGACGGCCTGATGAATAAAGGCCGTCTGAAAATACTTTAAGCCATAGTGCGGATGTCGGTAAAGTGGCCGGTAACCGCGGCTGCGGCTGCCATGGCAGGGCTGACGAGGTGGGTGCGTCCGCCGTTGCCTTGACGGCCTTCAAAGTTACGGTTGGAAGTGGAGGCGCAACGTTGTCCCGGGGTCAAGCGGTCGGCATTCATGGCGAGGCACATTGAGCAGCCCGGCTCGCGCCATTCAAAACCGGCTTCGATAAATACTTCGTGCAAGCCTTCTTTTTCTGCCTGCTCTTTAACCAAACCGGAGCCAGGGACAATCAATACGCGTTGTACATTGTCCGCTTTTTTGCGGCCTTTGGCGATAGCGGCAGCTTCGCGTAAGTCTTCAATACGGCTGTTGGTGCAAGAACCGATAAAGACGATATCGACAGGGATTTCGTTTAATGGCGTACCGGCTTCCAAGCCCATGTATTCAAGGGCGCGTTCCATGCCGCTGCGTTTGACCGGATCGGCTTCTTCGGCAGGATTAGGCACTTTGCCGCTGATGTCTAAAACCATTTCAGGCGAGGTGCCCCAAGTTACTTGAGGCTCGATGTCTTCGGCTTTGAAGTGGTATTCTTTATCAAATACGGCACCTTCGTCAGACACCAGCGTGCGCCAGTATTCGACGGCTTTGTCCCATGCTTCGCCTTTAGGTGCGAAAGGTTTGCCTTTTACATAGTCGATGGTGGTTTGGTCGACGGCAACCATGCCTGAGCGCGCACCGGCTTCAATCGCCATATTGCACAAGGTCATGCGGCCTTCCATGGAAAGGCTGCGGATGGCTTCGCCGCCAAATTCAATGGCGTAGCCTGTACCGCCTGCCGTACCGATTTGGCCGATGATATAAAGCGCCACGTCTTTGGCGGTAACGCCGGGTTTCAGACGGCCTTCAACGGAAATCAGCATGGATTTGGATTTTTTAGCGGTAATACATTGGGTCGCCATGGTGTGCTCGACTTCGGAAGTGCCGATACCGTGCGCCAATGCGCCGAATGCGCCGTGAGTAGAAGTGTGCGAGTCGCCGCAGACAACGGTCATGCCGGGCAGGGTAGCACCTTGCTCCGGGCCCATAACGTGCACAATGCCTTGACCTTTATCCATGAACGGGAAGTAGGCGAGTGCGCCAAACTCTTTAATGTTTTTGTCCAAAGTGTCGACTTGCAGTTTGGAAATCGGATCTTGGATACCTTTGTCCCAGTCGCCTGTCGGGGTGTTGTGGTCGGCTGTGGAGACTACGCTGTCAATACGCCAGAGTTTGCGGCCGGCCATTTTCAAGCCTTCAAATGCTTGCGGGCTGGTTACTTCGTGAACCAGGTGTCGGTCGATGTAAAGCAGGACAGTGCCGTCTTCTTCTTCGCGGACGACGTGGCTGTTCCAAAGTTTATCGTAAAGGGTTTGTGCGCTCATGATGAGTATTCTTTGCTATTGGTAGGTATGAATGATGGTTTGCGTTTATGGGCGGATTTTAGGCTTTTTATAGGGGCTGCGCAATAGGAATTTGTCCAATTTTTAAAATTTGTTGCAAAGTTTCAAAAACACTTGTCAAAAATTAGACAAATTGTAGAATTGTTGACAAAAAGATGCATCTTATCTGAAAGAATACTTGTCGAAATGCACTAAAAAGTTCTATCATTCTCACTCAACATCCACACTTACCAAGAGGTATAAAGAATGAAATTACCGGTAATGGCTCCTGAGCATCTGACTCAATTACGGGAATTTGAGAAAAAAGTCCTTGCCAATCATGCCAAAATCGAAGCATGGTTCCGTTCGCATTGGAACGAACACCGTCCACCATTTTATGGTTCGGTTGACATCCGTAATGCCGGTTACAAAATTTCATCTATCGATATGAACCTGTTTCCGGGCGGCTTCAATAATTTGAATCCCAACTTTATCCCGCTGGCGGCGGTTGCCGCGCAAGATGCGGTACAGCGTGCCTGTGAAACGGCAAAATCCGTATTGATTATTCCTGAAAACCACACACGCAACACATTCTATCTGCAAAACGTTTACGCACTCAGCGAGATTTTGCGTTCGGCAGGATACGAAGTGCGCTTGGGCAGTTTGAATCCTGAAGTGACTGAGCCAACCGAGTTTGAAACCGCGTTGGGCGACAAAATTTTGCTTGAGCCTTTATTGCGTACCCGTGAGCGTGTACATCTCGCAGACGGTTTCTCGCCTTGCGTTGTTTTGTTGAACAATGACTTGTCTGCGGGTGTTCCTGAAATCCTTAAAGACATCAGTCAAACCGTATTGCCTCCATTGCACGGCGGCTGGACGACTCGCCGTAAAACCGAACATTTCGGCGCGTACAACCAAGTTGCAGCCGACTTTGCCAAGTTGATTGACATCGACGAATGGCAAATCAATCCTTATTTTGAAAAAATCAGTGGTTTGGACTTCCAAGAGCGTGAAGGTGAGGATGCGTTAGCGGAAGCAGTAGAACGTGTGCTGGCGAAAATTCAAGCCAAATACGACGAGTTGGGCATTACCGACCAGCCTTTCGTTATTGTGAAAGCCGACGCAGGTACTTATGGCATGGGCGTAATGAGCGTTAAATCTGCAGATGAAGTACGCGGATTGAACCGTAAAAACCGCAATAAAATGGCGAAAGTCAAAGAAGGTTTGGAAGTCAGCGAAGTCATTGTCCAAGAAGGTATTTATACCTACGAAACCATGGATGGCGCCGTGTGCGAACCCGTTGTGTATATGATGGACCGTTTCGTAATCGGCGGTTTCTTCCGTGTACACGAAGGCCGTGGCGTGGACGAAAACCTCAACGCCGGCGGTATGGTATTTGTCCCGCTGTCCAACAGCATCCCCACCGGCAGCGGCGACAATTCCCAAGAAGCCCCCGAAGCCTGCAAGCGCGTATTTGAACAATGGGACTCGCTCGGCATGCCACGCTCTGAAAAAGACTGTGATGTGGACAACGAACACAACCGCCTCTACGTTTACGGCGTAATGGCGCGCCTGTCCTTGCTTGCCGCTGCATTGGAGTTGGAGAAAACCGCGCCCCAAGCCTAATAAAGCGTTGATCGATATTGTCAGGCCGTCTGAAAATTAGTTTTCAGACGGCCTTTTCTGTCTGTACAATTCATTCTAACTAAAAAAACATGATTTATTTTTATGAGCAAACCAGCCAATCCAGTTGAAATAACCGACAATCTGCAAGACCAAACCATGAAGCGCAGCAATACCGACAATGCGCCGCGTTCTGCTATCCATCAAACCTTGTATTCCGCCGATACCTTTGCTCAGCATGATTATCTTGCCGGAAAAAACTTGCCCGATATTGTCCGTCCGCAAGAAGGCCAAATCAACTGGCTACATTTTGTCGGTATCAATGATGTTGCCTTGCTCAAGCACGCGCTTGAGCCTTATGGCATTCATGAGCTGGTTATTGAAGATATTCTCAGTCGTAAGCAGCGTCCGAAAATTGAAGATTACGGCAACTATGTTTTTACTGCCGCACAGGTTTACCACTATACCTCTACGGGCAAACTCCATTCTGACCAAGTGTATGTGATTATCGGCAAAGATTTTGTGTTGTCTTTCCAACAAAAACCGCTGGGCTTATTCAGCCATCTTCGCCGGCAGATGCACGAGAATCCGCACAATATTTTGAACAAAAATACAGCGTTTCTTGCTTATTGCCTGCTCGACCGTATTGTGGACGACTATTTCATTGTTTTGGAGTCGTACAACAACCGTGTCGAAGTAATAGACAAGTCGCTGTTTAAAAATGAAAACAGCGATATTCTCAGTAAGATTCACCGACTCAAACGCGATGCCGTCCGTCTGCGGCGCACACTTTTGCCATTGCGCGATGTGTTCTACCAACTGGCCGTACGCGGCGATTTTGCCATTTTCAAAGGCGAATCGACCGTCTATCTGCGCGATGTGTACGACCACAATATGCAGCTTATCGAATCGCTTGATGCCTCGCGTGATATGGTGTTGAGCATGATGGACATTTATCTTTCCTTCCAATCCAACCGCATGAACCAGCAAATGCGCGTGTTGACGGTTATCACCATCATCTTTATGCCGCTGACCGTCATCACCGGTATCTACGGCATGAACTTCGACAATATGCCCGAGCTGCATTGGCATTACGGCTATTTCATGGTTTTGGGTGTGATGCTGTGCATTATTATCGGACTGCTGATTTTCTTCTCACGTAGAAAATGGCTGTAAACAGGAAGGCAATGGGTTGAAATTCAACGATTAAAAACGGTAGAATGATTTTGCACACGTGCAGTCTGAAGTTTTCAGACAATTTTAAAATAAATATCAAAAGGAGAATAAACGATGAAACCGGAACGCCAACTACCTTCCCATGAACTGATTATGTCCGAACTGATGATGCCTTATACGGCAAACTTCAGCGGAAATGTTCACGGCGGCGATCTTCTGCGCCTGCTCGACCAAGTAGCATATTCCTGCGCCTGCCGTTACAGCGGTACCTATTGCGTTACTCTGTCTGTTGATAAAGTATTGTTTAAAGAGCCTATTCATGTCGGTGAGTTGGTAACCTTTTACGCCAGTATCAACTATACCGGCCGTACTTCTATGGAAGTCGGTATCCGTGTGGAGGCGCAAAACATCCACACAGGCGAAGTGCGTCATACCAACAGCTGCTACTTCACCATGGTTGCCGTTGAAGACGGTAAGCCGGTTCCTGTACCACCTTTGGAAATCAATACACAGCGCCAACGCTGCCGTTATGAAAGGGCTAAAAAGCGTAAAGAGTTGAGTTTGCAGGCTGCGAACGAAGATTCTGGCTGCAACTAAATTAAATTTATTAAATAACGAAGGCCGTCTGAAATCCTGTTTCAGACGGCCTTCACGCAAAAGCCATAAACCGCTTGTTTTGTGGTAGAATCAACAAGATTTTTGCCATACGAAATTACAGATAATCATGACCGACGCAACCATCCGCAACGACCATAAATTTGCACTTGAAACCCTGCCTGTCAGCCTTGAAGACGAAATGCGCAAGAGCTACCTCGATTACGCCATGAGCGTGATTGTGGGACGAGCCCTGCCGGATGTCCGCGACGGTCTCAAGCCGGTACACCGCCGCGTGTTGTACGCGATGCACGAGTTGAAAAACAACTGGAATTCCGCCTATAAAAAATCGGCGCGTATCGTCGGCGACGTTATCGGTAAATATCACCCCCACGGTGATATAGCCGTTTACGACACCATCGTCCGCATGGCGCAAGACTTCTCCATGCGTTATGTACTGATTGACGGTCAGGGCAACTTCGGTTCTGTCGACGGCTTGGCCGCAGCAGCCATGCGTTATACCGAGATCCGCATGGAAAAAATTTCCCATGAAATGCTGGCGGATATTGAAGAAGAAACCGTCAACTTCGGCCCCAACTATGACGGCAGCGAACATGAGCCGCTGGTATTGCCGACCCGTTTCCCGGCTCTGTTGGTAAACGGTTCGTCCGGTATTGCCGTCGGTATGGCAACCAATATCCCGCCGCACAATTTGGGCGATACCATTAATGCCTGCCTGCGCTTGTTGGACGAGCCTGAAACTGAAATCGACGAGCTGATCAATATCATCCAAGCGCCCGATTTTCCAACAGGCGCAACTATTTACGGTTTGAGCGGCGTTCGCGAAGGCTATAAAACCGGCCGTGGCCGTGTAGTGATGCGCGGTAAAACCCATATCGAGCCTATCGGTAAAAATGGCGAACGCGAAGCCATCGTTATCGATGAAATCCCATATCAAGTAAACAAAGCCAAGCTGGTTGAGAAAATCGGCGAGTTGGTGCGCGAAAAAACGCTGGAAGGCGTATCCGACCTGCGCGACGAGTCCGACAAATCCGGTATGCGTGTCGTGATTGAATTGAAACGCAATGAAAATGCCGAAGTCGTTTTGAACCAACTCTACAAACTAACCCAGTTGCAAGACAGCTTCGGTATCAACATGGTGGCCTTGGTTGACGGCCAGCCGCGTTTGCTGAACCTGAAACAAATCCTGTTCGAATTCCTGCGCCATCGTCGCGAAGTCGTTACCCGTCGTACTTTGTTCCGCCTGAAAAAAGCGCGTCATGAAGGCCATATTGCCGAAGGTAAAGCAGTTGCCTTGTCTAATATCGACGAAATTATCCGCCTGATTAAGGAATCTGCCAATGCGCCGGAAGCCAAAGAAAAACTGCTGTCCCGCCCATGGCGCAGCAGCTTGGTTGAAGACATGCTCAGCCGTACGGATTTAGACCTGCACATGATGCGCCCTGAAGGTTTGCCAGAGAATTTGGGTCTGCACAGCCAAGGCTATTATCTAAGCGAATTGCAAGCCGATGCCATCCTGCGCATGAGCCTGCGCAACCTGACCGGCCTTGATCAGGAAGAAATTGTCGGCGAATATAAAAACCTGATGAGCAAAATCATTGATTTCGTGGATATTCTTTCCAAACCTGAACGCGTTACCCAAATCATCCGCGAAGAATTGGCAGACATCAAAGCCAACTTCGGCGATGAGCGTCGCAGCGAAATCAATCCGTTTGGTGGCGATATTGCAGATGAAGACCTGATTCCGCAACGCGAAATGGTCGTTACCCTGACTCATGGCGGCTACATCAAAACCCAGCCGACAACCGATTATCAGGCGCAACGTCGCGGCGGCCGCGGCAAACAGGCAGCGGCAACCAAAGACGAAGACTTTATCGAAACCCTGTTTGTTGCCAACACGCATGATTATTTGATGTGCTTCACCAATTTGGGCAAGTGCCATTGGATTAAAGTGTACAAACTGCCGGAAGGCGGCCGCAACAGCCGCGGACGTCCGATTAATAACGTTATCCAATTGGAAGAGGGCGAAAAAGTCAGCGCCATCTTGGCCGTGCGCGAGTTCCCGGAAGACCAATACGTTTTCTTCGCCACTGCACAAGGCATGGTGAAAAAAGTCCAGTTGTCTGCGTTTAAAAACGTCCGCAGCCAAGGCATCAAAGCCATCGCGCTTAAAGAAGGCGATTACTTGGTCGGCGCAGCGCAAACCGGCGGTGCGGACGACATTATGTTGTTCTCCAACTTGGGCAAAGCCATCCGCTTTAACGAATATTGGGAAAAATCCGGTAACGATGAAGCAGAAGATGCAGATATCGAAACCGAAAACGAAGATTCAGACGGCCTGGATGATGAAAATGCCGAAAACGCATTACCAAGCGGCAAACACGGTGTCCGTCCGTCCGGTCGCGGCAGCGGCGGTTTGCGCGGTATGCGCCTGCCAGCCAATGGCAAGATTGTCAGCCTGATTACCTTCGCCCCTGAAGCCGAACAAAGCGATTTGCAAGTATTGACCGCTACTGCCAACGGCTATGGCAAACGCACCCCGATTGCCGATTACAGCCGTAAAAACAAAGGCGGTCAAGGCAATATCGCCATCAATACCGGTGAGCGCAACGGCGATTTGGTTGCCGCCACTTTGGTTAGCGAAACCGATGACCTGATGCTGATTACCAGCGGCGGTGTCCTGATTCGTACCAAAGTTGAGCAAATCCGCGAGACTGGCCGTGCAGCTGCAGGTGTCCGCCTGATTAATCTGGATGAAGGCGAAACCTTGGTCAGCTTGGAGCGCGTGGCCGAAGAGGCTGAAGATGAAGCCGCTTTAGAAAGCGATGCAGCTGAAAACCAAGTGGTAGAAGCTGAAGATACTCTGTCTCAAGAATCTTAAACGTCAATGAAAAAGGCCGTCTGAAAAGTTTTCAGACGGCCTGCTTATTCCAAAAGAAAATCCCGTGAGCGCAACCGAACCGTTCGATTTACCTCTTTTTCTGAAAAATCTGCCCAATCTGCCGGGCGTGTACCGTTTTTTTGACGAAGACAACAATGTTTTATATGTCGGTAAAGCGGTCAATCTCAAGCGGCGCGTTTCCAGCTATTTCCAAAAAAACGACCATTCGCCGCGCATCGCATTGATGGTAAAACAGGTTCACCATATCGAAACCACCATCACGCGTTCCGAAGCCGAAGCGCTGATTCTCGAAAACAACTTCATCAAAGCCTTGTCGCCGAAATACAATATTCTTTTCCGCGATGACAAAAGCTATCCTTATTTGATGCTCAGCGGCCATCAATATCCGCAAATGGCGTATTACCGCGGCACGCTGAAGAAACCAAATCAATATTTCGGCCCGTATCCTAACAGCAATGCCGTGCGTGACAGCATTCAAGTATTGCAAAAAGTCTTTATGCTGCGTACCTGCGAAGACAGTGTATTCGAGCACCGCGATCGTCCTTGCCTGCTTTACCAAATCAAACGCTGCACCGCGCCTTGTGTCGGCCACATCAGCGAAGAAGATTACCGCGACAGCGTACGCGAAGCCGCGACTTTCCTCAATGGCAAAACCGATGAATTGACGCGTACCCTGCAACACAAAATGCAAACCGCCGCTGCCAATCTGCAATTTGAAGAAGCCGCGCGTTACCGCGATCAAATTCAAGCACTCGGCATCATGCAGAGTAATCAGTTTATCGACAGCAAAAATCCGAACAATCCCAACGATATCGATTTGCTTGCGCTGGCGGTTTCAGACGGCCTGGTTTGCGTACACTGGGTCAGCATCCGCGGCGGACGGCATGTAGGCGACAAAAGCTTTTTCCCCGACACCAAAAACGATCCCGAGCCAGACGGACAAGATTACGCAGAAGCCTTCGTCGCCCAACACTATCTGGGCAAAAGCAAACCCGACATCATCATCAGCAACTTTCCCGTTCCCGATGCGCTGAAAGAGGCTTTGGAAGGCGAACACGACAAACAAATGCAGTTTGTCACCAAGACCATAGGCGAACGCAAAGTCTGGTTGAAAATGGCGGAACAAAACGCACAAATGGCGATTGTACAACGCCGCCTGCAACAAAGCAGCCAGCAACACCGTATTGATGAACTGGCTAAAATCCTCGGCATGGATTCAGACGGCCTCAACCGCCTTGAATGTTTCGATATCAGCCATACACAAGGCGAGGCCACTATTGCGTCCTGTGTTGTGTACGATGAGCAAAACATCCAGCCTTCACAATACCGCCGCTACAACATCACGACTGCCAAACCCGGCGACGACTACGCCGCCATGCGCGAAGTGTTGACGCGCCGTTACGGCAAAATGCAGGAGGCCGAAGCCAACGGCGAAAGTGTCAAATGGCCAGATGTCGTGTTGATTGACGGCGGCAAAGGGCAAATCGGCGTAGCCGTATCAGTATGGGAAGAACTCGGGCTGCACATTCCTTTGGTCGGTATCGCCAAAGGCCCCGAGCGCAAAGCTGGTATGGAAGAACTCATACTGCCTTTTACCGGCGAAGTCTTCCGCCTGCCGCCCAACAGCCCGGCTTTGCATTTATTGCAAACCGTACGCGATGAGTCGCACCGCTTTGCGATTACAGGCCACCGCAAAAAACGCGACAAAGCACGCGTTACTTCCTCACTCAGCGAAATCCCCGGTATCGGTAGCAAACGCCGTCAAGCATTGCTTACCCGATTCGGCGGTCTGCGCGGCGTGATTGCGGCCAGCCGCGAGGACTTGGAAAAAGTGGAAGGCATCAGCAAAGCCTTGGCAGAAACCATTTATGAGCATCTGCACTGATTGGCTTGAAGAGCAAAAAGGAACAATATGAAACCTGTCATCATCAAAAATATCGAGATCGGCAAAGGCCTGCCTAAAATTGCCGTACCGCTGGTGGCCGCCAATACGCAGGAATTGGAACAGGCTTTGCGCGTATTGAAAGATACGGCTTTTGACATTATTGAATTTCGTGCGGATTTTTTTCAAAAAGCGCTTGATGCCGATTTTATTGCCGAACAATTAGGCATTGTCCGACAGGCTTTTCCTGACAAGCCTTTACTGTTTACGTTTAGAAGGGCGCAAGAGGGCGGCAACACGCCTTGTGCTGACGACTATTATTTTGAATTATTGGAAAAAATTATCTGTTCCAAACAAGCCGATATTATCGATATCGAGCTTTTTGCCGAGGAAAGCGGCGTAAAACAAACCATTGCTTTGGCGCATGAGTATCAAACTGCCGCCTTACTTTGCAATCACGATTTCCAAGCCACACCGCCTCTGGCAGACATTACAGGCCGTCTGAAAACAATGGCCGAGTGGGGCGCGGATATCTGCAAAATTGCCGTCATGCCGCAATCGCCGCAAGATGTATTGACTTTATTGCAGGCAACATATGATGTTTCACAAATTATCGACCGCCCGATTATTACTATGTCCATGGGTAAAACCGGAGCCGTCAGCCGCTTGGCCGGCTCGACTTTCGGCTCAGCTGTTACCTTTGGCGCGGCACAAAAAACGTCGGCACCCGGCCAAATTGATGCTAATGAATTGAGGAAAATCTTGGCAATTTTGGGATAGTTTAATTATTAATATTCAAGGCCGTCTGAAAAATATTTTTCAGACGGCCTGATTTTTTTAAATTTATTTCTTTTAATTTTAAATAAAACCTGTAACAATGGGTTTCCTATTTCTAATAACTAGAGGAGAAATAAAATGACTACTACTAAAGAAAACCTGGCGAACCCAGGTCCAGTAGGCCTGTGTGGCTTTGCATTGACAACTTGGTTGCTCAGTCTGATTAACGGCGGCTTTTTTACTGCTCAAGAGGGTGTCGGCTTAGTTTTGGGCATGGCTCTCGCCTTTGGTGGTATCGCCCAAGTTATTGCCGGTATGTTTGAATTCAAGAAAGGCAATACGTTTGGCTTTACCGCTTTTATCAGCTATGGCGCCTTCTGGTGGACATGGGCTTTGTTTACCATCTTTTTTAAAGGTGAAACAGCCCCGGCATTTATCGGCTGGTATCTTTGCGCATGGGGTATGTTTTCGCTGATGATGTTTGTGGCCACCTTGACTAAGCCTAAAGTATTGAGCGGTATTTTCTTTTTCTTGACACTGACTTTCTTTGCCCTGGGTATTGGCGATGGTATGGAAAATCATAGCATCGTCCATATCGGCGGTTTCTTAGGCTTGGTAACTGCACTTGGTGCGTTCTACTTGGCAGCGGCAGAGGTCATCAACGAATCTTTCGGCCGTACTGTTTTGCCGATTGGCGAACGTAAATAAGCTTGACCATACAAAATGCCGTCTGAATGGTGGAAATGAAATCAAAGATTTCGACCGCAATGTTCAGACGGCATTTTTTATTTGTCTTCAAATAAATCGACATCAAATAAATCCGGCTCTTTAATTCGCTCCCGACAATCAAGCTTGATGTCTTCGGTAACCCGACAGCAGCACGGCAAAATTTCTCCGGGCGCGACAAAAGCGAGCGGAAAATTATCATAAGAGACTTTCCCATCCAAGATTTTGACCCGGCATGAACCGCAATAGCCGCTGCGACATTGGTATTCAACCTCGTGTCCGGTGCGCTCCAAGCCCTCCAATAAGGTTTCGCCTTGTTGGAGTTGGAAGGTTTTGTCGTGTGTGCTGATGAGTGCCATATGATTTGTTTGGATTGGAAAGGCCGTCTGAAACGGTGTAAAGACGAAATCAAAGATTTCTGCCACACCGTTCAGACGGCCTTGATCATAAAACCGAATGTTCGATTACAGCTCGAAATCGCCTAAATCGTCGGCATTGACTTCCGAATCAATCTGACCAATCAGGTAAGAGGAAATTTCTACTTCCTGTGGCGCAACCTGTACATTGTCAGAAGACAACCATGCGTTGATCCAAGGAATCGGATTTTGAGTCGCACCTTCAAATCCGGCAGGAAGGCCAACCGCCTGCATACGCAGATTGGTAATGTATTCAACGTATTGAGCCAGAATTTCTTTATTCAGGCCAATCATTGAGCCGTCTTTAAACAGATAGGCAGCCCATTCTTTTTCCTGCTCGGCTGCTTTTTTGAAGAGGTTGAAGCACTCGTCCTGCAATTCATCGGCAATTTCAGCCATTTCAGAATCATCGGCACCGGCACGCATCAGGTTGAGCATATGCTGGGTACTGGTCAGGTGCAGGGCTTCGTCACGGGCAATCAGCTTGATGATTTTGGCGTTGCCTTCCATCAATTCGCGCTCGGCAAAGGCGAAAGAGCAGGCGAATGAAACGTAGAAGCGGATGGCTTCCAATACGTTGACGCACATCAGGCAGAGATAGAGCTTTTTCTTCAACTCACGCAAAGACACGGTAACAAGTTTGCCACCGATATTGTGCGAACCTTCGCCCAACAGATTGTAATACTGAGTGTATTCAATCAAATCATCGTAATAGCAGGCAATGTCTTCAGCACGGGCGATGATGTATTTGTTTTGCACAATATCATCGAACACGACTGAAGGATCATTCACGATATTACGGATGATATGAGTGTAGCTGCGTGAGTGGATGGTTTCGCTGAAGCTCCACGTTTCAATCCAAGTTTCCAGCTCGGGAATAGACACCAAAGGCAAGAACGCAACATTCGGGCTGCGGCCTTGGATCGAATCGAGCAGGGTTTGGTATTTCAGATTGCTGATGAAAATATGTTTTTCGTGTTCGGGCAGATTGGCGTAGTCGATACGGTCGCGCGATACGTCGATTTCTTCCGGGCGCCAGAAAAACGACAGTTGCTTTTCAATCAGTTTCTCAAATACTTCGTATTTCTGCTGGTCATAACGGGCGACATTTACCGGCTGACCAAAAAACATCGGCTCTTTAAGTGCGTCGTTTTTGGTTTTGGAAAAGGTGCTATATGACATGGTTAGGTGTTCGCAGGACATGGCTGTTTTCTCAGATTAATTTAAATTTAGCATTTTTGATTACAGACAACCTTTTAGATTTAATTGAAGGTCGTCTGAAAAAATTAGTACAGATCTGGGACTATATCTTAAAGTCTATTCATATCAATATCGAATCCTGCTGCTTTTAACTCTTTGGCAATTTTGTATTTCCATTGGTCAAAATCATTTGCTGGTATATAACCTAAACCTTGAATATCTGATGGAAATTCAACATTTTTACTGACTAAGCAGCAAACTCTTTTTCTCCCCAATTTCGCCATCAAATAACCATGTTCAAGCACTACATTTTGTCTTGCGCGGGGTTTAAGCTCTCCATCTTCTAATTTCAGACGACCTTCATCGCATGGCGTATAAAGAACAATACCAAAACCTACATCTGTACATTCTTCAATTTTTTCAATAATTGTTTTTCCGATATTGGCTTGCTCTTGCAAAATAATTGGTTCTAGTCCTAATGCTCTTAGTACATTCTCTACTTGCGTGCGGAGAAGAGTATCTCGACCATGAACGATAAAAACTTCATTAGAATAAGTATGTATCTCTTTTTTATATTTTGGAACAGTAGTTGTTAATAAGTTCTGGCCTTCCTCTAAAAGTTCATCAGTTATATTTTTTGTATATCTCTCATCTCTTGATACCTCTTCTTTTGAATATATCCATATAGCCACTACATTAGAGTTTCGTTGCCGATCATCCCATTTATCCTGTAGGATTTTTTTAATTGATGTAGTCTCTAAGTCAGATTGTGTTACAACAAATCGGCAAATATCTTTTATGATATAACCATCTATTCTCAATGGCTGTTCTTTTAGATACGGTATTACAAACTTTTCTAATACCTTAGCTTTATCTTGTATATCAAGTTCATGATATTGTCTATTTCTGCCATTTTTATCTTTTTCATTAGTTTCTACCAATACATGATAAAACATTATTTTTCCCTTTAGTATTACTTTCTTAATATTTTTCAGATGCCCTTTAAAACGCTATAAAGTCGTTTGAAAATCCCCCTTATCAAATCTTACAAGCCCCGCCCACGCAACCATCATCTTGAATATCGGTTTGAGTATCATCCGCGCCGTCGCGGGTGTTGTGGTAGTACAGGGTTTTGACGCCGTATTTATAGGCAGTCAGAAGGTCTTTCAGCATTTGTTTCATGGAAACTTTGCTGCCTTCAAATTTGTTCGGGTCGTAGGCGGTATTGGCGGAAATCGATTGATCGACGAATTTTTGCATTACGCCGACGAGTTTCAGGTAGCCTTCGTTGCCGGGAAGCTGCCACAGGGTTTCGTAGGCATCTTTCAGGGTTTCAAATTCCGGTACGACTTGTTTCAAAATACCGTCTTTTGATGCTTTAACGCTGACCAGGCCACGTGGGGGCTCGATGCCGTTGGTGGCGTTGGCAATTTGCGAGCTGGTTTCAGACGGCATGAGTGCGGTCAGGGTTGAGTTGCGCAGACCGTATTTGACGATGTCGGCGCGCAGGCTTTCCCAGTCGTAGTGCAAAGGCTCGTTGCACACAGCGTCCAAGTCTTTTTTGTAGGTGTCGATGGGCAGTTTGCCTTGCGAGTAAACGGTTTGGTTGAAGAGCGGGCATGCGCCGTATTCTTTGGCAAGGTTTACCGATGCTTTGAGCAGGTAATACTGCATGGCTTCAAAGGTGCGGTGGGTCAGGCCGAGGGCGGAGTCGTCGCTGTAACGTACGCCGTTTTTCGCCAGATAGTAGGCGTAGTTGATGACGCCGATGCCGAGTGTGCGGCGGTTCATGGTTGCGGTGCGTGCTGCTGCAACCGGATAGTCTTGATAATCCAGCAGGGCATCAAGTGCGCGAACGGTCAAATCGGCAAGCTCTTCCAGTTCGTCCAAGTTGTTCAATGCGCCCAAGTTGAAGGCAGACAAGGTACACAAGGCAATTTCGCCTTCTGCGTCGTTGATGTTGTCCAGCGGTTTGGTTGGCAGGGCGATTTCCATGCACAAGTTGGACTGATGAACAGGCGCAACGCGCGGATCAAACGGGCTGTGCGTGTTGCAGTGGTCAACGTTTTGGATGTAGATACGACCGGTACCGGCGCGCTCCTGCATCAGGGTGGAGAACAATTCTGTTGCCGGTAAAGTGCGTTTGCGGATGTTTGGATCTTGCTCGTATTGAGTGTAGAGACGCTCGAATTCGTCTTGGTCGGCGAAGAAGGCATCATATAAACCCGGAACTTCATTCGGCGAGAACAGGGTAATGTTGCCGCCTTTAATCAAGCGGGTGTACAGCAGGCGGTTGATTTGCACACCGTAGTCCAGTTGGCGGATACGGTTGTCTTCTACGCCACGGTTGTTTTTCAATACCAACAGGCTTTCGGCTTCGATGTGCCACAATGGGTAGAACAAGGTTGCCGCTCCGCCGCGTACGCCGCCTTGTGAGCAGGATTTAACGGCCGCTTGGAACATTTTGAAGAATGGGATACAGCCGGTGTGTTGCGCTTCGCCGCCGCGGATTTCACTGCCCAAGCCACGGATACGGCCGGCGTTGATGCCGATGCCTGCTCGTTGGGAAACGTATTTCACAATCGCGCTGGTGGTGGCGTTGATGGAGTCGAGGCTGTCGTCGCATTCAATCAACACGCAGCTTGAGAATTGACGGGTAGGCGTACGCACGCCGCTCATGATAGGCGTAGGCAGCGATACTTTGAATGTGGAAACGGCGTCGTAAAAGCGTTTGACGTAATCCAAACGGGTCTCTTTCGGGTATTTGCTGAAGAGACACATCGCTACCAAAATGTATAAGAACTGCGGTGTTTCATAAATTTGGCGAGTAACGCGGTTTTGAACCAGATATTTGCCTTCCAGCTGTTTCACGGCAGCATAAGAGAAGGTCATGTCGCGGCTGTGGTCGATATAGGCATTCAGCTCGTCGAATTCTTCGCGGCTGTAATCTTCGATGATGTGGCGGTCGTATTTGCCTGCCTCGGTCAGTTTTTTAACGTGATCGTAGAGGTGAGGCGGTTCGAACTCGCCGTAAGCAATTTTGCGCAGGTGGAAAATGGCGAGGCGGGCGGCCAGATATTGATAATCGGGCGTGTCTTGTGAGATCAGGTCGGCTGCGGCCTTGATGATGGTCTCATGGATGTCGTCGGTACGGATACCGTTGTAAAACTGAATATGTGATTTGAGCTCGACTTGCGATACGGAGACGTTTTGTAAGCCTTCCGCCGCCCAAGTAACAACACGGTGGATTTTGTCTAAATCGATATCTTCCAAGCGTCCGTCGCGTTTGGTTACTTTAATATTCGTTGCTGCATTCATTATTCAGTCTTCCCATTAAAAAACACAAGATACGGTATTTGATTGCTTTGAACGGCACAATATAATGTATTTTTCTTTGTTTAACTAGACTTGACAATGCGCTTTTTTCGGGGGTTGATTAAAGAGGGGAATGGCTCAGGCTAGGTTTTATGTGGGTTTGTGGCGGTCAGGCATTATTTTGTGTTTGCATCACATTTGTTCAAAAATTTTCTAGAGGCTTATGAAATAAAGAGATTTATATTTAGATTTCGTCTAAATGGAAGGTGTGTTAAATTTTGCAAAGCAAGTAGTATGATGTAGTAATTAACCACATTTTTTATCATATAAAAAATGGGCGTTTTGCCAGTGCTCAGGCGAAACATATAATGGAAAAACTATTTAGGAGAAGAATCATGTTGATGCTGAAAAATTTAGGTTCCGCACTGGCGGCGATTGCCATATTGAGTTTGGGTGCTTATTCTGCCGAGGTGGCGGCCAAGCCGCATGGCCCTCATGTGAGCAAACACCAGCCAGCGAAGAAAAACAAATTGCATCCTGCCTGCAAGCAATACCTTGAGCGCCGTGCCGCTTGGTATCGCTACAAGGGCAACAAGGCCGAGTTGAGGGAAAACCGTAAAGCGGCAAAAGCGTTCCGTGGTTTGCCTTATGCCGAGCAAAAAATCCAATGCCAAGCCGCTTATCGGGCATTTGATGATTTTGATCACGGCAAATTCCGACGCCGTTAATCGGCTGATTTGAATAAAGGCCGTCTGAATATTTCAGACGGCCTTTGATATTTATTTCTCAACGATGATTTTGTTTTCGGCTTGAGGCTCGTATTGAGTGGATTCATCACCGTAATACAACACGCCCAGCTTGATGGGGATGCGGCCTTGCGATTTGCGGTGGGCATTGGAGTCGCGCAGGGAGTAGGCGCATCCGCAGTATTCTTGTTGGTAGAAATGTTCGCGTTTGCTGATTTCAATCATGCGTGCGCTGCCGCCGCCTTTGCGCCAGTTGAAATCCCAATAAACCAAGTCATCGTACGGCTCGGCGGCGCGATGGCCGCAGCCATTAATTTGTTTCATGTCTTTCCAGCGTGAAATGCCCAGTGAGCTGGTGAAAACATGAAAGCCGTTTTCATGGGCGTATTGCGCTGCTTTTTCAAAACGCATGTCGAAACACATGGTGCAGCGGATACCGCGTTCAGGTTCAAATTCCATGCCTTTGGCTTTGGCGAACCATTCTTTACGGTCGTTTTCGTAGTCGTCGTCTTTATCGACAAAGGGGATGCCGAATTTGTCCGCAAAGCGCATGTTTTCTTCTTTGCGCAACATATATTCTTTGTGCGGATGGATATTGGGGTTGTAAAAATAAATGGTGTAGTCGATACCGCTGGCAAGCATGGCTTCCATCACTTCGCCGGAACATGGGGCGCAGCAGGAATGCAGCAGGACTTTTTTATGGCCGCCGGGCGGAACGAGAATAGGGCGGTCAATATCGGTAACGATGGGAGTGTTTAATTCGGTCATGGTTGGATTCTATTTATTGTTAAGTGTTTCAGACGGCCTTAGGTATTGAGGCCGTCTGAAATATAAGATGAAGTGTATATTATTTTAACAGAGCTACACTTTATGGAACAGTTTGCTCCTGCTTTTCTTTTTCGTTCAATAGCTTGAATTCTTGCGCATCAGGAGGTGGGGCTGCGAAGATGGTGTCTGGATTGGGGTGTGCCGCAAATTCTGCCAGTAGGTTGCGATAGTCCAGCGACTGCTTCATCAGTTCGGCGGCAGCGGTGCGTAGGTTGTCCACGTCTTCCGGCGGCAGATAGAAGCTGGTCGGAATATTCAATACCTTATCCCTCAGCCGGGATGGCGGAAGGTCTTTGAGATTGAGGCTGACGAAAGAGAAATAGATGTCTTCGTTCCGCTTGTCTTTGTTCCATTGGTCGACAAAGGCCCTGAAGCGGCGCAAAGATTCTTGCGAATGTTGGTCGATCGGGATATTCACAATGGCAGAAACGACATCGCGGAAACCGGGTACGGCCGCGCTTTTATCCAAATTGCTGCTGACTTCGTTTTGGGCATTGACGTTGATGACGACAATATGGCGGATTTTGTTTTGTTTGATTTTATGCGTCAGGATTTTTTCCGGATACATCTCCGTCATGTCCAAAAGGCTGCGCATGCCCAGATTGTCGGTTAAGCCGCCGTCGATAAGGTGGATGTAGGGACGGTTTTTGCTGTTGCTGTATTTTTGGAAACGCTCGAAAAATTCTTTTCGGGTTTGCAGCTGTTTTTTACCTGCTTCGCTGTCGGAGACAAGTTGAAGCGGCAGTGTATATTGGCAATGGCCGCCGTTGTTATTAAGCGTAATTGGTGCAAACACCATGGGCACGGAGCTTGAAGCGGCGACGGCACGGGCAAGTCGCAAGTCGCCCAAGTCGATACACATCGGGTCGAAATATTCCTGTGTGAAATTGAAACGCTCGCCTATGCCCATATCGGTGGCGGAAATGATGGCAAACGGGCCTTTGGCATTTTTTTCCAAATCGCGGAAAGTGGTTTTACCGAAAAGGTAGTTTTCAAACTGCTCCTGCAACAGATCGCCGCGTCCGTATTCAGGCGAGGCCAGTCGGGGCAGATTGGACATGGAAAATGCTTGTTTGACGACTTGGCGTTGGAAGTTTTGGTGTAGGAAACGTTTATAAAACAAAGGAATGGTTTCTTCGCCCTTGAGTGCAAAATAAGCTGCCAAAACCGAGCCGCCGGATACGCCGACCACCACATCGACATTCGACATCAAAGACTGTTTTTTGCCGCCGATGGTAATCTGTTGCTTATGAAGCTGCTCCAACACACCATAACCCAAAGCCGCCGCACGCGTACCGCCGCCGGAGAACATCAACACAACAAGCGTATCGTCTTCGTCGTTGCGCTGAAGCCGGCTGGTTTCAAAGCGGTAGCCGCGTTGCAGGTCGACCGTATCAATACCGGCGATAGGTTGATATTTCACCAGCGAGCAGGCGGATAATTAGGGCTGCGGAGAGCAGGGAAAGGGCAGATTTAAAAGAGAATTTCGGCATAAACACAGGAAAGTCGGTTGTTTATTCAAAACGGATTATAAAGGTTTTCAGACGGACTTTATAGAAGGCAGACTTTCAGACGGCCTTTTTGCGTCGATTTTCCGTTATAATCGACACAATCTTTATCTTTCCAAACCCTTATGGCGCAACCAAACCGCATCAACCACGAACCTATCTTTCTGCTTGCTTCCGCCCCTTGGCGCGAGAGCAGCTTGTGGGTGGAGGCTTTCAGCCGCCGCTATGGGCGGGTGGCTTTGTTGGCCAGAAGCGCGCGCAAACGGCAGAGTGAATTGCGCGGCGTGTTGGTGCCGTTTGTGCCGGTGAGCGCGTCTTGGTATGGTTCTCAAGAGTTGAAGACCCTGCATCGCGCCGAATGGATAGGCGGTTGGCCGCAGCCGCAGGGCAGGGCTTTGTTCAGCGGATTGTATGTGAACGAGTTGATGCTGAAATTGACCGTCCGCGAAGATCCGTTGCCTGAGCTATACGATGTTTTAGCAGAAACCATGAAAACCATTTGTTGCAAGGTCAACCATATTGCCGCTTTGCGCCGTTTTGAATGGTCGCTGCTGACACGCTTGGGCTTTGCCCCCGATTTGTTCCATGACGGCAACGGAAATGAAATCAACGGTGAAGAAACTTATTGGCTCACACCGGAAGAGGCTGTGGTTCCCCTGGCCGAGGCCGACCGTTTCCATGTGCTCAATAAGGGCGTTGCCGTATTGGGCGCGACGTTAATTGATTTGAGGGAAGGCAGTTTCGTTCATCAGGAAAGTCTGGGGCAGGCTTTGAAAGTGACGCGGCTTTTGATTGACAACCTTCTGCCCGAGGGCATCAAGTCTCGGCAGGTTTTGCAGCAGTTGCAGCAGTTTGGCTTGGGCAGTTGAATTTTTTCAGACGACCTGTGATATGAGCAGGCTCAGGCCGTCTGAAACTTTAATGAAAGGACATTATTATGTTGTTAGGCGTAAACATCGACCATATTGCCACCGTCCGCAATGCGCGTGGTACGATTTATCCCAGCCCTGTCGAAGCGGCGCTGATTGCAGAAACCCACGGCGCAGATTTGATTACCATGCACTTGCGTGAAGACCGCCGCCATATTAAAGATGCGGACGTGTTCGCCGTTAAAAACGCCATCCGCACGCGCCTGAATTTGGAAATGGCGCTGACGGAAGAAATGCTGGAAAATGCGCTCAACGTCATGCCAGAAGATGTGTGCCTCGTGCCTGAAAAACGTCAAGAAGTAACTACCGAAGGCGGTTTGGACGTATTGGCGCAACAGGATAAAGTGGCCGAGTTCACCAAAATCTTGACCGACGCAGGCATCCGCGTGTCCTTGTTTATCGATGCCGACAACGCGCAAATCCAAGCCGCTTATGATGTCGGCGCGCCCGTTATAGAGTTGCACACCGGTGCATATGCCGATGCGCACAGCCACGCCGAGCAGATGAAACAATTCGAGCGCATTCAAAACGGCGCGCATTACGCCAGCGATTTGGGTTTGGTTGTCAACGCCGGACACGGCCTGACCATTCACAACGTAACGCCGATTGCCCAAATTCTCGCTATCCGCGAGTTGAACATCGGCCATTCGCTGATTTCCCAAGCACTCTTCCTCGGCCTGCCTGAAGCGGTCCGCCAAATGAAGGAAGTCATGTTCAGAGCCAGAATGCTGCCTTAACGGCATCAGCCATACAGGCTAAAGCGGTTTGCTTTGGCCGGTATCCACACTTTCAGACGGCCTGACTATTTAAACAAGGAGCAGACCCATGATTTACGGAATCGGTACAGACATTGTTTCCCTCAAACGCATTATCCGCCTGAACAAAAAATTCGGACTGGCATTTGCGCAACGCATTCTCAGCCCGGAAGAGCTGTTGGAGTTTCCACAGGCAGGCAAGCCGGTCAACTATCTTGCCAAACGCTTTGCCGCCAAAGAGGCTTTTGCCAAAGCCGTCGGTACGGGCATACGCGGCGTGGTGTCCTTCCGCAATATCGGTGTCGGACATGACGCATTGGGCAAGCCTGAATTATTTTTTGCACCTGCTTTGACCAAATGGCTGGAAGAACAGGGTATCCGAAGCTGCCATCTCAGTATGAGCGATGAAGAGGATACCGTCATGGCTTTTGTCATTGTGGAAAAATAAGGCCGGATTTAAGGATTCTGAAATAGAGCATCCTTTTCAGACGGCCTGAAAGTATTAGGTATTTGTTGAAGGTCGGGCGTATAGGCCCGACATCGTTTTTGTACGTATAAATCGGCAGGTGTCGCTGCCTGCCGCATATAAGAATAAGCTCATGATGACTGAAGACACACGTCCATTGGTGCAAGTGGTTGCCGGAATTTTGCTCGACCAAAACGGCCGCTACCTGCTCAGTTCCCGCCCCGAAGGAAAACCGTATGCCGGCTATTGGGAATTTGCCGGAGGCAAGGTTGAGGCAGGCGAAAGCGATTTTCAAGCCTTGCAGCGCGAGTTTGAAGAAGAACTCGGCATCCGTATCCTTGCCGCTACGCCGTGGCTGACGAAAGTCCATTCCTACGAACACGCACATGTACACCTGCATTTTTTATGGGTAGAAGCCGACCAATGGACAGGCGAAATCCAATCTAGGGAAGGGCAAAAATGGGCATGGCAAAAGGCAGGGGATTTTACCGTTGCGCCGATGTTGCCTGCCAATAGCGCATTATTACGTTCCCTCTCTATTCCGCGCCAGCTTCAAGGCCGTCTGAAAAGCGGCTTGAGCGGTCAAAACAGCATGGGTGAATATTATGTTGTGCCATATCTGTCGGCTCAGCATCAAACCGCATCTGCCGTATTGTTGGAATTTGCCGATTGGCAGCAAGGCAAGCCGATAGAAGCATCCAGCGTGTGGCCAATCATTGAAAATGCCGAACAATGGCAGCAGGTGCAAAATGCGGATGCTGTAGTATGGAAAGTGGCGAATGAAGCGGCAGCCAAGCAAGTTATGGATATTTTGGCACAAGGCGTGGCGATGCCGCTGATTGTGGCAGCTCCGGAAAGTATGGTTTCCATTTATCGCGAACAGTGGCAGAGCATGGGTGCGCACGCCGTTTTGACCGATAATGACATTGAGGCCGTCTGAAATGAGTAAAAATCAAAAGCTTCTGATTGCCGCTGTTTTACTGATTGTATTCGCGGCGGCCAAACTGCTGCTCTTGGATTGGTGGCAGCGGCAACAGACAAAAGCGAATGTAGTCGAATGTAGTTTGACACAAGGCTGCGTCCTGCCTGACGGTTCAAAAGTGCGAGCGACCTCTATCAATACACACGAGCCTTTTGATATTGTGGTAGAAAATGTGCCGAAGAATACGGGCTCGGTCAGTATCAGTTTCAGTATGAAAAACATGGACATGGGCTTCAACCGCTACAACCTGACGCAACAATCGCCACAAAGTTGGCAGGCTGCGCAAATCCGCTTGCCGTTTTGCGTCGAAGGTCGCCATGATTACACTGCCGACATTACCATTGGCAAGCAGACTTTTCAGACGGCATTTAGTGCAGAGTAGTCATCATGCAAAGGCCGTCTGAAAATTTAAAGGCAAAAAATTTTAATTTTTTCAGAAGGCATATTTAAAAGTTCTTTATAAATGAATCAATTATAAATTATTTTTAGATAGATTGTTTACAATTATTCTGACTATCAGCCAAAAACACAAAACGGACAGAAGCTAGGCAACACAAGGGTTTGATGTGGTACAGCCTGTCCGTTTTTTACATTTGTTGTGAAAAAATCGTTTATTAATAACTGAATTTTTTATAATTTTTTTGAAAAAAGTGTTTGACAAGACCGGTTTTATTTTTTAAATTTGTTTCCATAAATAAAAACTACATCGCACTACAAAGGAACATCATCATGAATCTGTATCAAACCACTCTCTCTTGTTATAGATTTTCTCCCATCTCTGCCGCTCCCGTCGCTGCCAGCTTATTGGCAGTCGCAACGGTCTGAAGGCTCTCGACCCGAATCCAGTTTCCGCATTCCTACAAACGTTTCGGGTTTTAAAATATCTGCATCTCCAATCGAATTCATATTTTGATTAATAAAAATTAAAAAACGTACGCCTCCGCTTCAGCCTTATTGTATTTATTGGTTTTGATAACTATTTGTATTTATTGATTTTAAATTTTCAGATGGTTGATGATTGAAATTTTACAGGCCGTCTGAAAACAGTTTTTAGAACGATTGTTTCTTTTTAAACGGGTCGTTTCAAGTTGTGAAAAAACGAGCCGTCCGATTAATACTGAAAAAAAGTCTATAAAGGAGAAATATGATGAGTCAACACTCTGCCGGAGCACGTTTCCGCCAAGCCGTGAAAGAATCGAATCCTCTTGCCGTAGTCGGTTGCGTCAATGCTTACTTTGCACGATTGGCTACCCAAAGCGGTTTCAAAGCAATCTATCTGTCTGGCGGCGGCGTGGCGGCCTGCTCTTGCGGTATCCCTGATTTGGGCATTACCACAATGGAAGATGTGCTGATCGACGCACGACGCATTACGGACAACGTGGATACGCCTTTGCTGGTGGATATTGATGTGGGTTGGGGCGGTGCATTCAATATTGCCCGTACCATTCGCAACTTTGAACGCGCTGGTGTTGCAGCGGTTCACATCGAAGATCAGGTAGCTCAAAAACGCTGCGGCCACCGTCCGAACAAAGCCATTGTTTCTAAAGATGAAATGGTCGACCGTATCAAAGCTGCCGTAGATGCGCGCGTTGATGAGAACTTTGTAATTATGGCGCGTACCGATGCGCTGGCGGTAGAAGGTTTGGATGCCGCTATCGAACGCGCTCAGGCTTGTGTCGAAGCCGGTGCGGACATGATTTTCCCTGAAGCCATGACCGATTTGAAAATGTACCGCCAATTTGCAGATGCAGTGAAAGTACCTGTATTGGCCAACATTACCGAGTTTGGTTCTACTCCGCTTTATACTCAAAGCGAGCTGGCTGAAAACGGCGTGTCGCTGGTGCTGTATCCGCTGTCATCATTCCGCGCAGCAAGCAAAGCCGCTCTGAATGTTTATGAAGCGATCATGCGCGATAGCACTCAGGCGGCGGTGGTTGACAGTATGCAAACCCGTGCCGAGCTGTACGAGCATCTGAACTATCATGCCTTCGAGCAAAAACTGGATAAATTGTTTCAAAAATAAGTAACCGCTTTCAGACGGCCTTTCAACAAATCCGCATCGGCCGTCTGAAAAATAAATCCCATAAAAATACAAAGGAGAAATACCATGACTGAAACTACTCAAACCCCGACTTTTAAACCTAAAAAATCCGTTGCGCTTTCTGGCGTTGCGGCCGGTAATACCGAATTGTGTACCGTTGGCCGTACCGGCAACGATTTGAGCTATCGCGGTTACGACATCTTGGATTTGGCACAAAAATGCGAGTTTGAAGAAGTCGCCCACCTGTTGATTCACGGTCATCTGCCCAATAAATTCGAGCTGGCCGCTTATAAAACCAAGCTCAAATCCATGCGCGGCCTGCCTATCCGTGTGATTAAAGTTTTGGAAAGCCTGCCTGCACATACCCATCCGATGGACGTGATGCGTACCGGCGTATCCATGCTGGGCTGCGTTCATCCTGAACGTGAAAGCCATCCGGAAAGTGAAGCGCGCGACATTGCCGACAAACTGATCGCCAGCCTCGGCAGCATCCTGCTGTACTGGTATCAATATTCGCACAACGGCAAACGCATTGAAGTTGAAAGCGACGAAGAGACCATCGGCGGTCATTTCCTGCACCTGTTGCACGGCAAATGCCCAAGCGAATCACACATCAAAGCCATGCACGTTTCACTGATTCTGTATGCGGAACACGAGTTCAACGCTTCTACCTTTACCGCCCGCGTGATCGCCGGTACAGGCTCTGATATGTACTCCAGCATTACCGGTGCAATCGGCGCGTTGAAAGGTCCGAAACACGGCGGTGCAAACGAGGTGGCTTACGATATTCAAAAACGCTACCGCAATGCCGACGAAGCCGAAGCCGACATCCGCGAACGCATCGGCCGCAAAGAAATCGTGATCGGTTTCGGTCATCCGGTGTACACCATTTCCGACCCTCGCAACGTTGTCATTAAAGAAGTGGCACGCGGTTTGAGCAAAGAAACCGGCGATATGCGCCTCTTTGACATTGCCGAACGCTTGGAAAGCGTGATGTGGGAAGAGAAAAAAATGTTCCCGAATCTGGACTGGTTCTCTGCCGTTTCCTACCAAAAATTGGGCGTACCGACCGCTATGTTCACACCGCTGTTCGTAATTTCCCGTACAACCGGTTGGAGCGCACACGTTCTCGAGCAACGCAAAGACGGCAAAATCATCCGTCCGAGCGCAAACTACACAGGCCCTGAAGATTTGGCATTCGTGGAGATTGAAAACCGCTAATACGCGTAACAGCAGGGTGGGCCGCCTGCCCGCCCCATCTCGAAATGTCGTTTGAAAACAATGAATAAATGATGTTTTCGTTTTTCGACGGCCTAGTGCAGTATGCGAGAGAGAGAGCCGGCCGTTTGGAAAACATGCTGCTCTGCTGTCGTCATTCCCATACAGGCAGAAATTCAAAAGTTGAAATATTCTGCTGTAAAGAGTGCTGAAAGATTTAAGTTTGGATTTCCGTCTATACGGGAATGATGGTAGCGGAGCAGCAATTTTTTTTCATACCGCGAATAGATTTCAGACAACAAGCAATAAAACAGAATTTATGGTTTTAGACGGCTTTAAGGTCCGAATCAACAGGCCGTCTGAAACCCAAAACCAAAAAAAGAATAGATTTTAGGAGAACCGACATGACTGCCAACCAACGCTACCGCAAAGCTTTACCCGGTACGGATTTGGAATATTACGACGCGCGTCAGGCGTGTGAAGACATCAAACCAGGCTCTTACGACAAGCTGCCTTATACAAGCCGTATCTTGGCTGAGAACTTGGTCAACCGCGCAGACAAAGTCGACCTGCCTACGCTGCAAAGCTGGTTGGGCCAGCTGATTGAGGGAAAACAGGAAATCGACTTCCCTTGGTATCCGGCGCGCGTGGTGTGTCACGATATTCTGGGTCAGACAGCGTTGGTGGATTTGGCAGGCCTGCGCGATGCGATTGCCGAAAAAGGTGGCGATCCTTCCAAAGTGAATCCGGTGGTGCAAACCCAGCTTATCGTTGACCACTCTCTGGCCGTTGAATGCGGCGGCTACGATCCTGATGCCTTCCGTAAAAACCGCGAAATCGAAGATCGACGCAACGAAGACCGTTTCCACTTCATCAACTGGACAAAAACCGCATTTGAAAATGTGGATGTGATTCCGGCGGGCAACGGCATTATGCACCAAATCAACTTGGAAAAAATGTCGCCGGTTGTCCAAGTTAAAAACGGCGTAGCTTTCCCTGACACCTGCGTCGGTACTGACTCACATACGCCGCACGTCGATTCACTGGGCGTGATTTCCGTAGGCGTGGGCGGTTTGGAAGCCGAAACCGTGATGTTGGGTCGTGCCTCCATGATGCGTCTGCCTGATATTGTCGGCGTTGAGCTGACAGGCAAACGCCAGCCGGGCATTACTGCCACCGACATCGTGTTGGCACTGACCGAATTTTTGCGTAAAGAGCGCGTGGTTGGCGCATTTGTCGAATTTTTCGGTGAGGGCGTAAGAAGCCTGTCTATCGGCGACCGTGCCACCATTTCCAATATGACCCCTGAGTTCGGCGCGACTGCTGCGATGTTCGCTATTGATGAGCAAACCATTGATTATTTGAAACTGACCGGTCGCGACGATGCGCAAGTGAAATTAGTGGAAACCTACGCCAAAACCGCAGGCTTGTGGGCAGATGCCTTGAAAAACGCCGTTTATCCGCGCGTATTGAAATTTGATTTGAGCAGCGTAACGCGCAACATGGCAGGTCCAAGTAACCCGCATGCCCGTTTTGCGACCGCCGATTTGGCCAGCAAAGGCTTGGCAAAACCTTACGAAGAGCCTTCAGACGGCCAAATGCCTGACGGTGCAGTGATTATTGCCGCGATTACTTCGTGTACCAATACTTCCAATCCGCGCAACGTTGTCGCCGCCGCGCTGTTGGCACGCAATGCCAACCGTCTCGGCTTGAAACGCAAACCTTGGGTGAAATCTTCATTTGCCCCGGGTTCAAAAGTAGCCGAAATCTATTTGAAAGAAGCAGGCTTGCTGCCTGAAATGGAAAAACTCGGCTTCGGTATCGTTGCCTTCGCCTGCACCACCTGTAACGGCATGAGCGGCGCGCTGGATCCGAAAATCCAGAAAGAAATCATCGACCGCGATTTGTACGCCACCGCCGTATTGTCAGGCAACCGCAACTTCGACGGCCGTATCCATCCGTATGCGAAACAGGCTTTCCTCGCTTCGCCCCCGTTGGTTGTTGCCTACGCGCTGGCAGGCAGCATCCGTTTCGATATTGAAAACGACGTACTCGGCGTTTCAGACGGCCGCGAAATCCGCCTGAAAGATATCTGGCCGACCGATGAAGAAATCGATGCCGTCGTTGCCGAATATGTGAAACCGCAACAATTCCGCGACGTGTATGTGCCAATGTTCGACACCGGCAAGGCGCAAAAAGCACCAAGCCCACTGTACGATTGGCGTCCGATGTCCACCTACATCCGCCGTCCACCCTATTGGGAAGGCGCATTGGCAGGGGAACGCACATTAAGAGGTATGCGACCGCTGGCGATTTTGCCCGACAACATCACCACCGACCACATTTCGCCGTCCAACGCGATTCTGGCGGCGAGTGCGGCAGGCGAATATCTGGCGAAAATGGGTTTGCCCGAAGAAGACTTCAATTCCTACGCCACCCACCGCGGCGACCACCTCACCGCCCAACGCGCCACCTTCGCCAATCCGAAACTGTTTAACGAAATGGTGAGAAACGAAGACGGCAGCGTGCGCCAAGGCTCGCTCGCCCGCGTCGAACCCGAAGGCGAAACCATGCGCATGTGGGAAGCCATCGAAACCTATATGAACCGCAAACAGCCGCTCATCATCATTGCCGGTGCGGACTACGGACAAGGCTCCAGCCGCGACTGGGCGGCGAAGGGCGTACGGTTGGCGGGCGTGGAAGCGATTGTTGCCGAAGGCTTCGAGCGTATCCACCGCACCAACTTGATCGGCATGGGCGTGTTGCCGTTGCAGTTCAAACCGGGTACCAACCGCCACACCCTGCAACTGGACGGTACGGAAACCTACGATGTTGTCGGCGAACGTACACCGCGCTGCGACCTGACCCTCGTGATTCATCGTAAAAACGGCGAAACCGTTGAAGTTCCGGTTACCTGCCGTCTCGATACCGCAGAAGAAGTGTTGGTATATGAAGCTGGTGGCGTATTGCAACGTTTCGCACAAGACTTCTTAGAAGGAAATGCAGCGTAAGGTAAATCGGGTATCGTCAAAATACCCGGACTACGCTCAAAAAGGTTTTTAGACGGCCTTGAATGTTTGAGAGGCCGTCTGAAAAAACCATACTAGAAATACAAAGGAGAACTCAAAATGCCGCAAATTAAAATTCCAGCCGTTTACTATCGCGGCGGTACGTCTAAAGGCATTTTCTTCAAACGTACCGATCTGCCGGCCGCTGCGCAGGAAGCAGGCGAGGCACGCGACAAAATCCTCTTGCGCGTACTCGGCAGCCCAGACCCGTACGGCAAACAGATTGACGGTTTGGGCAATGCCAGTTCGTCCACCAGCAAAGCTGTGATTTTGGACAAATCCGAACGCGCCGATCACGATGTCGATTACTTGTTCGGGCAAGTTTCCATCGACAAACCTTTTGTCGATTGGAGTGGCAACTGCGGTAATTTGACCGCCGCCGTGGGCGCATTTGCCATCGAGCAAGGCTTGGTCGATAAATCCAAAATCCTTTCAGACGGCCTGTGTACCGTCAAAATCTGGCAGAAAAACATCGGCAAAACCATTATTGCCCATGTGCCGATGCAAAACGGCGCAGTTTTGGAAACAGGCGATTTTGAGCTTGACGGCGTAACGTTTCCGGCAGCCGAAGTACAAATCGAATTTCTTGATCCGGCCGACGGCGAAGGCAGTATGTTCCCAACCGGCAATTTGGTCGATGAAATTGATGTGCCGAATATAGGCCGTCTGAAAGCCACGCTTATCAATGCCGGCATTCCAACCATTTTCCTGAATGCCGCAGATTTGGGCTATACAGGCAAAGAGTTGCAAGACGATATCAACAACGATGTCGCGGCTCTGGAAAAATTTGAAACCATCCGCGCGTATGGTGCGCTGAAAATGGGTTTAATCAGCGACGTATCTGAAGCCGCCACCCGCGCCCATACTCCGAAAGTCGCTTTTGTCGCCCCTGCTGCCGATTACACCGCTTCAAGCGGTAAAACCGTCAAAGCTGCCGACATTGACTTATTGGTACGCGCGCTGAGCATGGGCAAATTGCACCATGCCATGATGGGTACCGCTTCAGTTGCCATCGCTACCGCCGCCGCCGTGCCCGGAACGCTGGTCAACCTTGCAGCTGGAGGCGGAGCGCGTAAAGAAGTCCGCTTCGGTCATCCGTCAGGTACACTGCATGTCGGTGCCGCCGCCGAATGTCAGGACGGACAATGGATGGCCACCAAAGCGGTCATGAGCCGTAGCGCACGCGTGATTATGGAAGGACAAGTCCGAGTGCCGGAAGATTGCTTTTAAGTTTTCAGACGGCCAAGCCATTAAACAAGGCCGTCTGAAAACCAAATAAGCAGATTTTAATCAGGTAGCGATACCTGCAATGGAGATTAGGATTGGGCATGAAGCCTGACTAAACACCAAACCAAAGGCAATCTGGAAAGCTCTCAAATGTTTTTGCTCTTTTCAGACGGCCTGAAGCCAAAAAAAACAATCAAAATTCAAAGGAGAAACACCATGTCCAACCAACTCATTCTTGTTCTGAACTGCGGCAGCTCTTCACTCAAAGGTGCCGTTATCGACCGTAAAAACGGCAAAGTTCTCTTAAGCTGTCTCGGCGAACGTTTGGGTACGCCCGAAGCAATAATCACGTTCAGCAAAGACGGCAAAAAATGCCAAACTGCTTTGACCAGCCGTAACGACCACGCCGGTGCAGTAGGCATGTTGCTGAAAGAACTGGAAAAACACGGCCTGCACGACCAAATTAAAGCCATTGGTCACCGTATTGCCCATGGCGGCGAAAAATACAGCGAATCTGTTTTGATCGACCAAGCAGTAATGGACGAACTCAATGCCTGCATTCCGCTCGCTCCGCTGCACAATCCTGCCAATATCAACGGTATTTTGGCTGCGCAAGAGCACTTCCCGGGCCTGCCCAATGTCGGCGTGATGGATACTTCGTTTCACCAAACCATGCCGGAGCGTGCCTACACTTATGCTGTTCCGCGCGAATTGCGCAAAAAATACGCTTTCCGCCGCTACGGTTTCCACGGTACCAGTATGCGTTACGTTGCCCCTGAAGCCGCACGCATCTTGGGCAAACCGTTGGAAGACATCCGCATGATTATTGCCCACTTAGGCAACGGCGCATCCATTACCGCCATTAAAAACGGCAAATCCGTTGACACCAGTATGGGCTTCACGCCGATTGAAGGCTTGGTGATGGGTACCCGTTGCGGCGACATCGATCCGGGCGTATACAGCTATCTGACTTCACATGCCGGTTTGGATGTTGCCCAAGTTGATGAAATGCTGAACAAAAAATCAGGATTGCTCGGTATTTCCGAACTCTCCAACGACTGTCGTTCTTTGGAAATCGCTGCGGATGAAGGCCATGAAGGCGCACGCTTGGCCCTGGAAGTAATGACTTACCGCCTTGCCAAATATATTGCTTCGATGGCTGTGGCTTGTGGCGGCGTTGACGCACTCGTGTTTACCGGCGGTATCGGCGAAAACTCGCGTAACATCCGTGCCAAAACCGTTTCCTATCTTGATTTCTTGGGTCTTCACATCGACACCAAAGCCAACATGGACAAACGCTACGGCAACTCCGGTATCATCAGCCCGACAGGTTCTATGCCGGCTGTTTTGGTGGTGCCAACCAATGAAGAGCTGATGATTGCCCACGATACGGCTCAGTTGGCCGGCTTTATGGAAGAAGTAGGCTAGGGCAGTGTAAACAAAAAAGTGCGGACTCATCATCCGCACTTTTTTAATTACATCTCAAATCAAGCCACTTGGGTTTGATGTTCGTCGCCGTTGCGCTCACGAATAACGCCCAAACGGTAAACGGTTTCGCCTTGTTCGCTCAAGAATGCTTGTACTGCATCGGCATCTTCTTTAGCAATGATAACGACCATGCCGATACCACAGTTGAATGTACGATACATTTCTTGGGTTTCCACATTGCCTGCTTTTTGCAGCCATTGGAACAGTTTAGGCAATTCCCACGCTTTGGCATCGATTTGTGCAACGGTATTTCCAGGCAAAACGCGAGGTACGTTTTCGGTAATGCCTCCGCCGGTAATATGGGCCATGCCTTTAATGGTGAATTTTTCCAAAGTGGCAAGGATAGGTTTCACATACAGGCGGGTAGGGGCGATGATGGCTTCGCGCAAGGTTTTGCCGTTGTCAAATTCCGCGTCCAAATCGGGATTGTCGCGCTCGATGATTTTGCGTACCAACGAATAGCCGTTGGAGTGTGCGCCGTTGGAAGCCAAGCCCAAAACAACGTCTCCGGCCTGAATGCTGCGGCCGTTGATGACGCGTTCTTTTTCAACTACACCGACGGCAAAACCGGCCAAGTCGTATTCGCCTTCGGGATACATGCCCGGCATTTCGGCTGTTTCACCGCCAATCAAAGCGCAACCGGATTCTTCGCAGCCTTGGGCAATGCCTTTAATCACATCAGTCGCGCGGGCAACATCCAGCTTGCCGCAAGCGAAATAGTCCAAGAAGAACAAAGGTTCCGCACCTTGAACCAAAATATCGTTGACGCTCATGGCAACCAAATCGATGCCTACAGTATCGTGTTTGTCCCAGTCGAAAGCCAGTTTCAGCTTGGTACCGACGCCGTCCGTACCGGAAACCAATACCGGGTTTTTGTATTTTTTGCCGATTTCGACCAAAGCGCCGAAACCGCCCAAATCACCCAACACTTCAGGGCGCATAGTACGCTTGGCAAAAGGTTTGATGTTTTCGACCAGTTGATCGCCTGCGTCGATATCCACGCCTGCGTCACGATAGCTCAAAGAAGTGCTCATTGGATTTCCTTATTCGGGTATGGGTAGATTGTCGGAGCGTATTTTATCTTAAATTGGAGGATTCAGGCTGAATTTTTTGGCATTATTGTCAACAATTTTTATTTTATCTTAATAGCCGTCTCGCTTTCAGACGGCCTTTGTGAATCTGTTATACTGCTTATTTATTTTGAAAACCTTAAGCATCAATTGGGGAACACCTTTTTATGTATCAAAAGAAAACGCGCGGCGCAAAACCGTGGATTATTATGGCTTGCGTCATCGCAGCCTTTATTTGGCTTTTATATGCCTTGGGCGATGTTTTGACGCCGTTTATTGTGGCCGCCGTTTTGGCCTATGTTTTGAATCCATTGGTCGAGTGGCTGCAATTGAAGCGTATCCGCCGCGCGCCGGCCTCTATGATTATTATGGCGTTTGCCTTGCTGGTATTGCTGTCGTTGGTACTGATTATCGTGCCTATGTTGTTGAACCAGTTTAACAATCTGGCCGAACGCCTGCCACAAATCGTAGGCTTTGTTCAAAACAAACTGCTGCCGTGGCTCAACAGCGTCAGCGGTGATTATATTCAAATCGATCAAGAATCAATCATCGCATGGTTGCAGTCGCATACGGATGAGTTGAGCAATACGCTTAAAGCATGGATTCCTACCTTGATGCGTCAAAGCGGTAATGTGATCAGCGGCGTCAGCAATTTGGTGTTGCTGCCTTTGTTGCTGTATTACTTCTTGTTGGATTGGAAACGCTGGTCTTCCGGAATCAGCAAGTTGGTTCCACGCCGTTTTATCGAGACCTACACGCGTATCAGCGGCAATATGGATGAAGTTTTGGGCGAGTTTCTGCGCGGCCAGCTGATGGTTATGATGATTATGGGCTTGGTCTATGGCTTAGGCTTGATGCTGGTCGGTTTGGATTCCGGCTTTGCCATCGGTATGATTGCCGGTATTTTGGTATTTATTCCGTATTTGGGTGCATTTACCGGCCTTTTGCTGGCAACAGTTGCCGCGCTTTTGCAATATGGCTCATGGCAGGGCTTGTTGATGGTCTGGGCTGTATTCGGTGTCGGACAATTCTTGGAAAGCTTTTTCATTACGCCCAAAATCGTCGGCGACCGCATCGGTTTGTCGCCTTTCTGGGTAATTTTCTCGTTGATGGCTTTCGGACAACTGATGGGTTTTGTCGGTATGCTTGCCGGCCTGCCGCTTGCCGCTGTAACGCTGGTTCTATTGCGTAAAGGCGCATCTGCCTATTTCGGCAGCCATTTTTACAAACATAAATAAATCGATAATATTAAGGCCGTCTGAAATCCAAGTTTCAGACGGCCATTGACAACAAAGGAAGTTTTATATGTTAGCCATTATCGGCGGCAGCGGTTTGACCAAACTGCCGGAACTTGAAATTACTGAACGAAAAATCGTACGCACTCCATACGGCTTAACCAGCAGCCCTATTTTGTTCGGCAGGTTGGGGCGCTTGGATATTGTTTTCCTTGCACGACACGGCTTCAGTCATACCATCGCGCCGCATGAAATCAACTACCGCGCCAATATCTGGGCGTTGCACTCTTTAGGTGTCGAAAATATCATTGCTATTTCCTCAGTCGTCGGTATCAATCCTGATTTTGAAAACGGCAGTTTGGTGTTGCCGGACGATTTAATCGACTATACCTATGGCCGTAAAGATACTTTTTTTGAAGGCCAAGAATGTCCGGTTGTCCATACCGATTTTTTCAACCCTTATTGCGATGAATTGCGACAAGAATTGTTGAATATCACGAAAGCGCACAATGTGCCGATTTATGATTCCGCTGTTTATGGTTGCCTGCAAGGCCCACGCCGTCCAACCCGCGCAGAAATCGCCCGTTATCGACGTGACGGCGTAGATGTACTCGGTATGACCGGCATGCCCGAAGCCGTTTTAGCTAGAGAGTTAAAAATGGCCTATGCCCACTTTTGCAGCGTCAGCAGTATTGATTGCTTTGATAGCGGAGTAGGGACTGTGGGCTGTAATGAACAGACTTCTATGGCGATGACGAAAATCCGACAATTATTGAATGGTTTGTAACTGATAATGCCGTCTGAAATGATGTTTTCAGACGGCATTGTTTTATTTAAGAAGCTGTTTCCCGCGCCCAATGGGGCAGGGAGGCTTTTTGTTTGCGGAACGAGGCAAGTTTCATACCCTGACATTTTTCAAAAATCAATTCGACCCCGCTTTGCAACTGCAAAATTAAATTGGTATGCGTTTCCGTTTTAATAAAATCGATATTGCGTTGCACCAAGCGCTGAATGACGGCATATACATCAAGGCAGCCATTTGCAAAAAACCACGGATTCAACTTTACCCAACGGCCGCCGCTTAATGCAGTATTAGGCTGAAAATCAGCACGAATCTGAGTCAGCCGATTGTCGGAGAAATGCAGTTCAATATCGCCATAAAGCCAAATATTCCAGCCTTTTTGTACCAACAAGCCTTTAGGGACGCAATCAGGCGCAGGAAACATCTGCAAAATAGACTCTGCTGATTGTCCGATTTCCAGATAATCAAACCGGCCAGTATACAAAAAATCATAAATATCAACGGCAATAGGAAAGTGGTAACGCATGGTAACAACCATAGAAAAGCGATTAACCAAGCTATCTTAAACTTAAAATATAATGAAATCAATTCTTATTACTATTTATTTATATAAGAAAGGCCGTCTGTTGTTCAGACGGCCTTGTATCTTTGGTTTAAACCGATATTGGTTCACTCAGCCTTTAAATCCATCACGCATTGCTTATCGCGAGCCTCAAAAGCTTCCGCGCCACCCAAGAGCTTGAGTTGCTCCTCTGGGCTGATTTTGCCGAAGTTTCGGATTTGCTCGTCAGAGAGTTTGCTTAAAGGCTGATCCCACATGCAGACACAATAGTCTTGAGCCAATTTCTCGTTTTGTGCATCCAAACCTTTTGCTTTCAAATCAGCTTGCCATTTTTCAGCAAAAGGAATGTTTTTCACACAAGATTCTACCACATTTTGTTTCATCTGCGGCTTGTTCATGGCGCATTGTGAGAGCAGGGCAGTCAGAGCCAGCAAAGACAAAATAATCCATGCCCAAATACGGATGGTGCGGATTTTTGCCTTGGCTTTCTTTCTGGCCGCCAGTTGCTCTTCAGACGGCCTTTCCGTTTGTTGCTCAGTCATGCAAGCTTTCCATGCGGATCATGGTGATCGGAGCATCCACGCAGCTCAATGCCTCAATCGCTGCGATAGCGCGTTTGACGTTGTGTTCCACTGTGGTGTGGGTCAGAATCACAATTTCAGCAGTGCTTTGATTAATCACGCCTTTTTGAATCAAAGCTTCGATAGAAACATTTTCTTTGGCCAAGAGTGCGGCAATTTGACCCAAAGTGCCCGGTTCGTCAGTTGCTTGAACGCGCAGATAGTAGCTGCTGGTGATTTCATCCATAGACAGAATATTTTGCGCTTGAACTTGTGAAGGTTGGAATGCCAAGTGAGGAACACGATGGTCAGTTTCCGCTTCAATCAGGCGGGCAATATCAATGATGTCGGCAACCACGGCAGAGGCAGTCGGCAATGCGCCGGCACCCGCACCGTAATACAAGGTTTCACCAACCATATCGGCATTGACGCGGACAGCATTCATCACGCCGTTAACGTTAGCCAGCAGACGGCTTTCAGGAATCAGAGTAGGGTGTACACGCAACTCGATGCCTTTGTCGGTTTTACGGGTAATACCCAACAATTTGATACGATAGCCAAGCTCTTCAGCGTATTTGATATCGCGGCTGTCGAGTTTGCTGATGCCTTCCAAATAGCAGGCAGAAAAGTTCATCGGCGTACCAAATGCCAATGCGCTCATAATGGTAATTTTATGGCCGGCATCATGACCTTCGATATCAAAAGTAGGGTCAGCTTCTGCATAGCCCAAAGCCTGAGCTTCTTTCAAGACGTCTGCAAACGCGCTGCCTTTTTCACGCATTTCAGTAAGAATGAAGTTGCTGGTACCATTAATAATACCGGCAATACTGCGGATTTGGTTCGCAGCCAAGCCTTCACGCAAAGCCTTGATAATAGGGATACCGCCGGCAACAGCAGCTTCAAACTGTACCATGACATTTTTTTCTTCTGCCAAAGGAAAAATTTCATTGCCGTATTCAGCCAGCAGTTTTTTATTGGCAGTAACAATGTGTTTACCGTTTTCAATCGCTTTCAATACCGCATCTTTGGCAATACCGGTGCCTCCAAACAATTCAACAACAACATCAACATCTTGATGTTGAACCAGCTCAAACGGATCTTTGATAAAAGCAGCATTCGGGCAAATTTGTTTGGCTTTTTCTTCGCTCAAATCACAAACAGCAGAAATACGGACTTCACGTCCCAAACGGCGGCTGATTTCCGCAGCGTTGTCCTGCAATACAGTAGCAGTACCGCCACCGACTGTACCCAAACCTAAAAGACCGATATTTACTGGCTTCATTGTGTCTCCTTTTGAGCCGATACTTTAAAATAATCACGAAAAACCAAGGCTTGTTATAATCGCTTGCAATCGTAAATTCAGAGCAAAGCATCAATGCACAAGGTTAAACGTTGAATCCTACCTGATATTGCTTGATTTTGCACCTTTTTTTGCAAGTTTCCCAAGGCCGTCTGAAAAATCGTTCTACCATAAAAACAGGAATTGCCATGAAAATCACAGAAAACCATATCGATAAAGCCACATCATTTTTTTCATCCTCACAAGGCATATTGCAAATCGGTGAACAAACATATTCAGAACTAATTTGCTGGCAAGATGGCAAAGTAAGCATCATTCCTCAAACAACCATCGAAGAATTAAACGAACAAATTTTTATTTCAGTAATTGAAACAGCAGAAAACTGTCCAGAAGTCATTATCATAGGTACAGGAGCAAAACAAAAATTTCTGCATCCCAAAATTGCTGCAGTTTTATCAGCCTACGGCATCGGCTTCGAATGCATGAACACAGCTTCAGCTTGCCGAACTTTAGTTTTACTGCAAGGAGAAGGCCGAAGCACATGGGCTTGGTTATGGCCATAATTTGTAGAAAAGACTATTGCATCATGCTAGTCTAAGTTCGCATAATTTATATTATGTTAAATTCATAATACTAGTATTTTAGCCTGCCAACTCCTGTTTCTCTTATTAAAGAAGAACTTCTACGTTCACAATGAGATTCCTGCCTCCAGATTTAAAAAAATCACATCTTGCAACTAGCGGAACACTTTTTCTAAGTATGTCTAGTACAAGGTACTTCTTCTCAAGGAATATGAAGGTACTTGGTATCGTACTAAGGCTCCCTGCTCCCTACTCGACTTCATTACTCGATAATTAAGGTGACAACTGGCGCAATTAGCCTGTTAGCTGCCTTTAAGAGGTTCAAACACATCGCCTTCAGATGGCTTTGCACACTTACTTTGTTCTGCCCCAAATAGACTGCCCGGGCATAGCGGAATTTACGGTGCAGTGTCAGAAATAACTCACATAATCGAAATAGCGGCTCAATAATCTCTACCGCTTCCCCTCCCTATTCTATTGATCAAATCTCAAAAAACATTTCCATATTATTAAAAACAAGTTAGAATTTCATAAAATTATAAATAATAATCAAACTTATTTGTATTATTTTAGTCAGAGTGTAATCGCATCTATTCGATCTGTCTCATTCAGACGGCCTTACCAATCAAGTTATATGGATTCATTCTATGCAACCGATCAAAGTCACCACCCTCTCCGCCTGCATCGCCGCCATTGGTTTCGTCCCTGCCGTTTATGCTGCAGATAATTCGACAGTTATTCTCGATACCATAACTGTCAAAGGAACTCGAAATAAGGATGAAATCGGTAAAAACCGCGTTTATACCCGCGAAATCGTCAATCTTTACAAGAGCAAAAACGAAGTCGAAACCTTCAAAGGCAACACCGTATCCGACCTTTTAAGCGGTATGTCCGGCGTGTACAGCGGCGACGCGCGCAACAGCGGCGCGCTGGATCCGAATATACGTGGTGTGCAAGGTCAAGGACGGATTCCCGTTACCATCGACGGCACGGAGCAGGCGATTACCGTCTGGCGCGGCTACGCGGGCGCAAACAACCGCAACTACGTCGACCCCAACATCATCAGTAGCGTTTCTATCGAAAAAGGCCCCTCGTTCAGCCGTGATATGAAAAGTGGCATAGGCGGCTCCGTCGCCCTGAAAACCATCGATGCCGACGATATTGTCCCCGAAGGGCAGAAATACGGCTTTGAAGTGAAGGCGGAGGCTTCCAACAATTCCATCAAAAGGCGTGAGAATGCTTATGAACATTCAGTCGATTATCGAACCTTGCCTGTTCCCGCAGTAGCGACGGGTGGTATTTGGCGTTCGTTTTTTGACGATACCGACCGAATCGACCAGCGTTTCAACGGACGCAATAAATTTGGGGAGGATAAAGCCTACCGCATTGCCGCCGCCACCAAGCAGGACAATTTCGATGCCATGCTTGCCTATGCCTACCGCAGTAAAGGCAATTATTTTTCCGGCAAAAAAGGCGCGGAACGCTACGGTTATATCGGTCCTTGGACACAAGAAACTTTAGACGAATTGAAACGTCGTAAAGAAGAAGCCGCTGCCAAGGGTGAGAAATTTTTCGGCAGTGAAAACATGCTGGGCGCACCCGATATTTCAAAAATCGGACTTTTTTATCATCCGGGCGGGGAAGTCAGCAATACCTCGCTCGAAACCAAATCATGGGTAGGTAAAACCACCTTCCGTCTGCCGAACCGCCAAACGCTCAAATTCGGCCTGCGCCATACCGATTCCACGTTCGGCGAAATTATGCCTTCGCGCATTATCGGCCCCATCAGTTGGGATGCGTCCGTCCTCAACAAAATTGCCGAATGGCCGCAGGCATGGGTAAAACAGCGTTCCTACAATATCGACTATTCGTGGAAGCCCGAGGGCAGCCGTTGGATAGATTTCGATGCCACGCTTTGGACAACGCGCACCAAATCCAAAACCAATACCGCAGGTGGCTCACCCGGCGATACCGTTTATGAGGACAACAAATTTCAAATAGCATGGGATGAGTACGACAGATGGCAAAAAGCTACGCCTGAAGAGCGTCAAGAATTGCTGAATGCAGGTTTTGAAGTCCCAAAACCGCCCAAACCCGAAACGCCCAATACAAACGGCAGGTTCAACACTATTGAAGGCAACGCCTATTACGCCCGTAACAACCGTACAGGCTTTCAATTCTCCAACCGTATGAAATTGAGCGACAAACTGTCGTTGACTTTGATGGGCGATTTTCAAAATGAAAAACTGACATCGCGCAATGATTTTTCAGACGAGCTGGAGCGGGGAGGATACGACAAATATCGGGAAGAACTCGAAAACAGCACCATCAGGGCAAATTATGAATTGAACCAATACGGTGTACCTCGCAACGGCAAGCGGCGTGAATACAATCTGGGCTTTAATTTTCGCTACGAACCCTTCCGCTGGCTGACTTTGACGGCAGGTGGGCGATATACCAATTTCCAACTTCAGGATAAAAGCAGACGTTTGGAAAGCGGCACGAATAAGACCGGCGATCCGTTAGAAATGAACAGGGGAATAAAATATTCGATCGGCAGGGTTGCCACGCCGCAAGAATACGCGGATTACAAGGCAATTGACGATGCTTTGGCGAATGGCAGTCTTGATTATGGAGTTTTATATGAAACAGAGGAATACGCAGAACAAAGAAAAAAACGTAAACAAATTAGCCTGACTTCGTTTCAAGTCAATTCGCAATATATTCCGACTTTGACAGATGATCGCGAAACATGGGTCAATCCTAATGAAAAGGTGGATTTCTATTGGTTGAAAGACGATAAAGGCCGTCTGAATATGCAGGATCATCCCCTTACCAATGGCAGCATTCCTGATTTGCACACCAAAGTCGCCAATCCTGTATATGACCCGTCTATTCCAGACAGTCCGCAATTTGTACCTAAATACTACGCAGCCAGTGCAAGTGTTTACACAACGCCAATGACCGAAGCCGAAAGACAGAGGGCAATGAAGCAGAAAGGCAGCGGTTGGGCACCCGCATTTTCTGCCACTGTCAATTTTACTGATTACAGCCGCGCCTATTTGCGCTATACCGAAACCCTGCGCTACCCCAGCATTTTTGAAGGGACTTACGGCTTTTCTACTGCCGCCGGCTCATTCAACCGCATGGGCTATGGCTGGCGGCCCGAACACGCCAAAAACTGGGAAGTCGGCTACATCCATGATTTGACGGGACTGTTACCGAAAATGAAAAAAGCGGATTTCCGCATCAACTACTTCCATAACAAGACCAAAAACGTTATCGATAGGGACAGCAATCTCGAATTCGAACAATTCGACAGACAAATCCGCAGTGGTGCCGAGCTGTCCACCCGCTTCGATACCGGACGCGTCTTCGGCAGCCTGAACGTATTCCGCAGCCTGAAAAACAAAATGTGCGACGAAAATTTCACTTGGACATCCGCAACAGAGGGCATGGTTGATTCAAGCTATTTTGTGAAAAACGGTAAGACTATGAATCGTCCTGTCTGCAACCACGGCGGCTTGACCGATTCGGGCTATCTGGCAAGCGCGCTTCAACCACGCTGGTCGATTGATGCCGAATTGGGCAGCCGTTTCCTTGCCAACAAACTGGAAACAGGCGTGCGCCTCCATTACCACAGCCGCGTCTATGAAAACCGCAACGATGCTTGGCAGCCATTCTACGATGTGCGCAATAAATATCAGAATGACAATATGAAGCCCCAGCATAACGATATGCGCTGGCAGCCTGTTGCGGTATGGGATGCCTACCTGCGTTATAAAATCGGCAAGAACCTGACTGCCGAGCTTGTGGGCAGCAATCTGACCAACCGCTACTACCTCGACCCGATGAGCCGTTCTTACCTGCCTGCACCGGGCAGAACCATCAGGATAGGGATTACGGGCAAGTTCTAAAATAGTTTCTAAATACAATTATCAAAACTCTGATATTAGTGAAGTGTAAATTTTCAGAAATGATAATAATTCATGTTTCTATTTCCTAAAAATAGGAATATACTTACCTTACTTTTCCAAGAGGGCGGATTTGTAAGTTTGATTCAGATTCTTCTTGAGAAAGTTCGTTGATTTTGTAAAACTTTATTTTGGAGTGAATTATGAAACTCGTAAAAACCGTTGCGGTATTGAGTGTTGCGTTTGCCGCTTCTTCTGTGTTTGCACTGCCTAAAGGTTTTCAAGCCAACCCGACTGGTGCGACGACCAAATCGATTCAAGTCGAAAGGGTAAAGCATATTGGTGTTACTCTTGAAAACGAAGGTGAGCATAAAGGTAAAGCTTCCATTTTTGTTAGTGATAACAAGGCTGTCTCAGGAACTCCAGAGAAAGGTATTGCCAATAACAAGCCTGTTTCTTTTGCCAAAATTGATGCGACGGCAAATCGATTTTTTGTCAAAACGTTCGCTCACGGTATTTTGGGTAAAGACAAAAACGGCGTTACGGTCGCGAATCTGTACCGTATGAAAGGTATTGTTTGGGACAATATTCCAAGAATGCCCGACCATTCCCATTTAGGCCGTTTATCTTATTCTAAAGTCGGTAATATGGATGTTTACTTCGGCGACTGGTCTGCCGTTCCTTCCGGTGCGGCTGTCGGTACCAAAGGCACGAATTACACCGCCTTCTACAGCGGCACGGGTCGAACCACCAATCTGCCGACTACGGGTACTGCCACTTATACGGTTAAGGGTATCAACCAATATCATACGCAAAATACAGCCCTCTTAAACGGTACGTTGAAAGCTGATTTCGGTAAGCGGACGCTGAACGGCGAAATGAAACGTACAGGTTTGAATGTCGCCATCAACAATGCCACGATTAATACGGCGCAGGCTTCATTTGCAGGTAAGGCTACGGCAAACAAAGTGGCCGGTACGGCCCACGGTCATTTCTTTGGCAACCAAGGCGCAGCGATTGCGGGCGTGGCTGATTTTGGCCTAAACCATGCCTATAACACTGCCTTTGGCGGTACGAAAACCGGCAAATAATGAATCATAATGCGATAAGGCGGACAGTTTTTGTCGTTTCCCATTCCGTCCGCCTATAAAACACAAATCATCCGACACACAATGCACATCGTACAGGGCCGTTCGGAAATATCGGGCTTCGCAATGCGTTTAAGCCGGTATTTTTCGAACGGCCCGTGAGTTTGAAGGCGTGCTGTTTCGATGGGCTTGAGAAGCTCATTTTCAGACGACCCGTCATTCAAATAAAAAAATGCTCTGCCCGGTAAAGATGAAATGTCAGTTTTTCTTTGAAAAGGTCGTCTGAAAAACAAAGCCGCCCGATACACAGGAAAGAATTTTATGAAACGCCTTTTGCTCCTTCCCTTTTTTATCAGCCTGCTGCCCCACGCGTTTGCCGACGACAGGGAAGACCGCTTCATGCAGCTCAAACAGGGAACGGAACTCCGCCGCGCTCAGCAGGAAAGGAACGAAGCGGACAATACGGCGATCGAATTCGGCGCGGGAGAAGTGCAGGACGGCGAAGATTTGGCGTTGTCGCTGATGAAGGCGGTCAACGCGCAAAACGAAGAGGAAACGGCTCGGCTGTTAGACATTTACCGCCGTCAGGATGATTACGACCCCGATATAGTGCTGTTTGCCGAGGCCAATCAGGCGGTGTCCCGCGACGATTTGGAGGCCGCGCTGGCGAAATACCGCGAGCTTTACCGCAAAAATCCCGAATTTCTGCGCGGCCGCCTGGATTTGGCGCGGCTGCTGTTTATAGACAAACAAAACAAAGAATCGGCGGCATTGTTCGACGGCATCGATATTCCCGAAGTGCCCGCCGTCAATGAGAAAATCAAAGTGTTTGCCGACGCTTTGAAGAAACGCGATGCGTGGAGCGGCTCGGTTTCGTTCGGCGCGGGTTACGACACCAACTTAAACCAGTCGTCGGGCACGACGGTTGTCCGCAATCAGACAAGCTGCGGTTTCGATTCGAACGGGCAGCCGATTCTGGACGATGCCGGAATGCTGTCCTGCCGCAACGAACAGCTTGACGCCTACGCGCCCGATGCGTTGAAAAACCGGATGTGGGTATATGAAGCCAACTTAAGCAGACGCATTTCGCTCAACGGCCACCACGGCCTGCAACTGGGCGGCTACGCATGGGGCCGGCTCTATCCCGGCAACAAAGAATACGGCGAACACAATATCAACGTCAGCCCCGCTTACAGTTTTCAGAGCAAAGACCATTCCTTCAGTATCGGCCCGCAGGTGCAATACGAATGGTCGGGCGGGAAACTGCGCGACAGCAGCGCCGGCATCAGCACGGCATACAGCCGCACCTTTTCCGACCAAGCCTCGCTGGGCGTGCAGCTCGACCACAAATACGACCGCTACCGCGGTGAATTAAAACATTTCAACGGCCCGCAGACGCTTCTGTTCACCACCGCCATCTACGCCCTGCCGAAAGACTGGCTGGTATTCGGCGGCTACGACTACCTGCGCAAAAACAGCCGCGAAAAAGTGGATTCCTACCGCCGGCACGGCCTGCGCGCGGGCGTCAATAAACGTTTCGAATCCGGCATCGACGCCACCTTTCAGGCAATCTGGCGCAAAACAGCCTATCAGGATTACCATGCCTGGCTGGAAACCCGCCGCCGTGATTTCGAACGCACCTACCAGTTGGACATCAAATTCGATCGCCCTTTCCTCCGCGGCTTCGTACCCATCCTCACCGTAAAACACACTGACAACAAAAGCTCGTCCTGGCTAAATCGCTATAAACGGAATGAATTTCTAATTAAAATAGAGCATAGGTTTTGAAATTAAAGGTCAGCCAGATGATCTCTTGTAAGATTATTATCTTATATTCATAATGTGATTAACTCGCAAATTTCTTACAGTTTAACTTATCAACTTGCTAAAAAAATTTGCAAATAGGCCGTCTGAACTTAATGTTTCAGACGGCCTTTGCAGTATAAATTAGCTATCCCCTACACTTTCTTGTTTCACAAGAGTTTGATGGTACTTGGTATTCTTATATCTCTCCTACTCCACTACACAATAAATTAGGAAGTAGAGGTAAGGTAAAATTAAATAGCCAAGTTTCTCTTAAAACCTATTGATTTTATACTAAAAATTGGAGTACTATGAGCACACTCTCTAGAGTATCACTAATTCTCATTTGACATATAGGAACAATAAGCGGAATTTGTAGAAGAATAGGAAAAAAGAAAATAATTTATATTATGTTAAATTCATAATGCTAGTATTTTAGTCTATCAATTCCAATTTCTCTTAATTCTACAATTACTTACAATATTCAAAAACAAAAAGGCCGAGACCTTTGCAAAATTCCCCAAAATCCCCTAAATTCCCACCAAGATATTTAGAGGATTTTCCATGAGCACCTTCTTCCAGCAAATCGCACAAGTCATGATTGCCAAACACATCGACCGCTTCCCACTATTGAAGTTGGATCAGGTGATTGATTGGCAACCGATCGAACAAT
>NZ_JBQCUX010000003.1:0-86126 GCF_051962875.1 Neisseria sp. P0007.S010
AAGGTGCTCATGGAAAATCCCCTAAATGTCTTGGTGGGAATTTAGGGGATTTTGGGGAATTTTGCAAAGGTCTCAGATGGTAAGTTTGAAATCGAAACGGTAGAACTGGCTTTTATGACTAAATTGTTGGTGGATCATTATTGAAGCAGTTAGCCTTGTGATTCATTTAAAATAACCCCCAATCTTTTTATCCTAAAAAATAGATTAGATGAATCCTAATTTATTGCAACCGCAATAGAATTGAATTTATCAATATTGAAAATATTAGTGTTTTTCTGAGCTTGCATACAAAAAAGACCGTCTGAAAACCTGTTTCAGACGGCCTTTAAATCATTATGACGGTATCTGTTTATGATTGGTCGATGGTTTTATCAAGTCCTTGGGTCAGGCCGTTGATGTCGCCACCATTCAATCCCAACTCTTTCAAGAGACCGTCAACCAACGGGGCTTGGCTGCGGTAGCGCAGGGCGCTGTTGACCATTTGGTCTGCAAGGCTGGCTTGTGTGGTTTGGCCGTCTGAAGCACCTTCCGCGCTGTTTGCACCACCGGCAAAGCCACCTAGACCATTGACTTGCAAGATTTTGATGTCTTCGATTTTTTCCATTGGGCGGACGGATTCGCGGATGATGTCCGGCAGGTGTTTTAAGAGGGCAAGGCGGACTTGCATTTCAACCTGTTCAACGCTCAGGACGTTGGCAGCTTCGTTCACAGCGCGGGTACCTTCTGCATCAACCTTGTATTGTTGCTCTTGCGCTTGCGCCAACAGAATTTTGGCATCGGCCTCACCTTTGGCTTGCAGGCGGTGTTTTTCGGCTTCGGCTTCAGCAGCAATACGCACGGCTTCTGCGCGGTCTTGTGCGGCTTGTTTTTCTGCTTCAGCGGCAACAGTGAGCGAAATCGCATCTTTTTGCGCGGCTTCTTCTGCGGCAATCAATTCAACCGCTTTGGCACGCTCGGCGCGTTCGGTTTCGCGTACGGTAATCACGCTCTCTTCTTCGCGAACGGCGGCGGCGCGGGTTTTGTCGGCTTCGGCCTTGGCTTCGGATTCGGCACGCGATTTTTCGGCAACGGCGATGGCGCGGTCTTGCTCGGCCAATTCGATGGCTTTGCGGCGTTCAACCTCGGCCTGCTCAACGGCTTGGGCTTTTCTAATGTCTTCGTTTTTAATGTCGCGTTCGGCGGCAATGCGTTTCAAATCCACTTCGCGTTCAGCGGCAATTTTGGCTTCTTCCGCTTCACGTTTTTTCTGAGATTCTTGCTCGGCAATGCTGGCCTCTTGTTCGGCACGGCGGACGGCAATCTCACGCTCTTGTTCGAGTTTGGCGTATTCTTCTTCGCGCGAGATTTTCAGGCGTTGCTGCTCGGCTTCGAGGTTTTTGGTTTTGATTGCCAAATCGGTGTCTTGTTCGATTTCGTTACGTTTTTTGCGGCGGCCTTCGATGGTTTCGGTCAGTTTGGTCAAACCTTCCGCGTCAAAGGCGTTTTGCGGGTTAAAGAACTCAAAGCTGGTTTGGTCGAGGCCGGTCAGGGAAACGGTTTCGAGTTCGAGACCGTTTTTGAACAAGTCTTCGCTCACGACTTGTTGCACTTTCTGAACGAAATCAACACGTTTCTCATGCAATTCTTCCATTGCCATTTCAGCGGCAACGGCGCGCAGGGCGTCAACGAATTTACCTTCGACGAGGTCTTTCAACTCATCGGGAGACATGGTTTTCATACCCAGCGTTTGTGCGGCGGTCGCAATGCTCTCGGCGCTGGGTTTAACGCGGACGTAAAATTCCGCCATCACGTCAACGCGCATACGGTCGCGGGTAATCAGCGCTTGTTGGGCAGCGCGGCGCACTTCAAGGCGCAGTGTATTCATGTTGACGGGGATGATTTCGTGCAATACGGGCAGCACCATCGCACCGCCGTTCATGATGACTTTTTCACCACCAAAACCGGTGCGGACAAATGAAACTTCTTTGCTGGCACGGCGATACAGACGGGTCAGGATGAGGCCGAGTACAAACAGCGCGACGAGTATGACGCCGGCGATAGTGCCGATGGAGACCAAATTCATGGTTTTTCCTTTCTTCTTGTTAATATGCCTTTTGGGGCGGTGGATTCAGAAGGCTTTGAGAGAAAGAGGCCGTCTGAAAGGGTTAAAAATATGGGTTGAAATAATAGGGTGGTTGTTTTTTCTCATTGTTATTTCAAATTTCTAGATGGTGAGGATAGAGCGGTGAAGTATCTATTTTTACCGTATCGATAAATCAGCAGTTTCAGACGGCCTTAATCAACCAAGCTGCCGCTCGGATTCAAAATCGCTTTAAATGTATTTCCATCCAACGACACTAGCAATACCGCATCTCCTTGTTTTAATACATCTTCAGAGTCAGGCTCTACCATCACATAATGCTGTTGGCCGTAAGCATCTTTCACGCGCACTTGCGCCGCATTGCCTACCCGAGCTTCGCCCAACACCACCGTGCCGACGCGCCCGATCAAACTTTCCTGCGAAACGGCAGTGGTTTCATCTTTTGGCATAATTTTGTACAAACCGCTAGCCGTTACGCGTACTAAGGGCAGGGAAAGAAACCAAACGATGACTGCTGCCAGTGTGCCATTCAGATAACTGCCGAATACAGTGGCAAAGGCCGTCTGAAACAGATAACCCGTTAATCCGTATACGGCAAGAAACACCACCATCAACATCAACACCGGGATACGTCCGACATACAGCCAGCTCAGGAAACGCACGAATATGCCTGCATCCACCACATCCAATCCGACCTCGGCGTGCGCGGTTTCGGTCAGGCTGTCGGGTAACAGGTTGTCCAACCAGTCGCTGATACCGCCTGCCAGCATGGAAATGACTTCCAACACACCGAGCAAAACCATTAGCGCAATGGCAATACCGAAAATTTCAGTTTCAGGGGCGTTGATTAAATTCCACATATTGCATTTCCTTATTCTTTTTAATTTTCAGACGGCATATATTTTATTTTAAAGTTAAGCAGATTGGATATGGGTTTTTTATTAATTTGTCGTAACTGACAGGATTTTTCCCAATCCGGCATCTTCTTGTTATTGAGGCGTGTATGGTTCTCTTTTTTCAGACGGCCCCGTGAAGATAGAGGCCGTCTGAAACTGCAATTTTCTCAATATGGCTTATGATTTCGCTTTCAATGCTGCCAATCTTTCGGCAATGCGGTTGTTGCGGCTTAAGTCTTCCAGTTCTTTCAGCTTTGCCAACTGCGCCGCATCGGTGCTGTTGTGTACCGAGTTTTGGCGACCCATCACACGGTCGAAAGCATTGCCGCTTTTTTCGGCATCACGGGCGATACGGTTGAGGTTGCTGCCGTTGCCACCGGCTGTTTTGCCTGTACCCATGCTTTGCTGTGTGGCACGCCAGTCTTGCAACTGCTGCTGCATCTCGCGTTTTTTCGCCTGCAGGGCAGCGATAAAGCCTTCCAGCTCTTTTTCTTGTGCAGCACAGTCAGCAATGGTGTTTTCCAAGATGGGCAGACGCGCTTCGATGTCCATCTGCTCGGCGATACCCGCTTCGGCAAGGTCATCGCGACCGGCATCTACGGCGGCTTGCAGATTGGCATCGATGGCCTCGTGGCGGTTGCTTTCATCGGCCATTTTCTTAGCGGCAAGGTGTTTCTGCGCCAACACTTTGCCCAATTCAGCACGCACCTCATCTACTGCGCGCTCAATTTCGCGGATGCTTTCGTTCATAACCGCTTCAGGCGCGAGGTTTTCCGCCGCATCAATCAGGGCATGAAAACCGCCGCTCACCAGACGGCCTACTCGGCGGGATAGGGTTTCGCTCATTTGGATTTTCCTTTCACTAAAATGTGTTTGTTTCATTTGGTATGGAGGCAGTCTTAAACTTCATTTGCCTGTTGTACAATCTTCGCCAGTTTCAAAGTGTTTTCAAGCTGTTGCAATACGCTGTCGTCGTATGCCGCGCCTTTGCCGGTTACGGCGAGTTGCAGGATGCTGTCAGTCAGGCGGACGATGCGCCACATCAGTTCGCGCTCGTATTTTTTCAAATCGTCGAGGTCGGCTTCTTCGGGCAGGTCGGCGGCGAGTGTTGCGCCTAAGTCGGGCAGTTGTTCAAACAACCTCGCCACGATATGCGAATGCACTCCGGCCTGTTTTTCAGCGTGCAAGATTTCGTGTTTTGCCGCTTGGAAAAACTGCTCCTGCGCCGTCAGTGCGGAGCTGTAATCGCGTGTCTGCGTATGCGCCAAGCGTGCCAGCTTGAGCAATTCGCGGATTTTTTCAGACGGCGTATTCGCACCTTCGATTTTAAGTTCGGCAATAAAATCAGAATCTTCCTGAGTGATGCGCACACTAATTGGGATACGGTTCGTTGCATTCATATTCGTTTGATTTGGTTTGTATTCATTTGAATACAAATATACAAGATGGGATTCTGAGGCGCAATACCTGAAACCGTATATTTATGTAAACATCAGGCCGTCTGGAACTTGATTTTCGGTTTTCAGACGGCCTTTTCCTTTATAATCCGTACATTATTTTCATACACACAGCAGGTTTTCCATGTCCAACAAACCCACACTCCTTCTCGTTGACGGCTCTTCTTATCTTTACCGCGCCTATCATGCTATGGGGCAGAATTTGTCCGCGCCCGACGGTGCACCGACTGGGGCGATGTATGGCGTGTTGAACATGCTGCGCCGGCTGCGGGCGGATTATGTGCACGACTATTGCGCGGTGGTGTTTGATGCGAAGGGCAAAAATTTTCGCCATGAGATGTTCCCCGACTATAAGGCGACGCGCCCGCCGATGCCGGATGATTTGCGCCCGCAGGCGGAAGCCTTGCCGGATTTGGTGCGCCTGATGGGCTGGCCGGTATTGGTGATTCCGCAAGTGGAAGCGGACGACGTTATCGGCACTTTGGCTAAGATGGCTAGCGAAGCAGGGTGGAACGTGGTGGTATCTACCGGCGATAAGGACATGGCGCAGTTGGTGAACGAGCGCGTAACGCTGGTGAACACGATGAGCGGCGAAACGCTGGATATTGAAGGCGTGAAGGAAAAATTCGGTGTGCGCCCCGACCAAATCCGCGATTATCTCGCGCTGATGGGTGACAAGGTGGACAACGTGCCGGGTGTGGAAAAATGCGGCCCGAAAACGGCGGTGAAGTGGCTGGAAGCTTACGGCTCGCTGGCTGGTGTGATGGAACACGCTGCCGAAGTCAAAGGCAAGGTGGGAGAAAACCTGCAAGCTGCTTTGGAACAACTGCCGCTGTCGTATGATTTGGTAACGATTAAAACCGATTTGGATTTGCACACCGAGCTTTCAGACGGCCTCGAAAGCCTGCGCCGTACTACGCCTAAATGGGCGCAGCTGGTTGTCGATTTCAAACGCTGGGGCTTCCGCACTTGGTTGAAAGAAGCGGAAAGCCGTATGCACGAAGCGCAAAACACGGATTTGTTCGGCAGCGAGCATATCGGCGAACAAGCCGCATTGGCGATGGAAACACAGCCTGAAAAACAACCCGAACTCGCCCCAGCCCCCGAAAAGCTGGATTATCAAGCCGTTACCACCGAAGCGCAGTTTGCCGCCTTGTTGGACAAACTGGCTCAGGCGGACAAAATCGGCATCGATACGGAAACCACGTCCCTAGACGCGATGAACGCCGCGCTGGTCGGTATCAGCATCGCGTTCCAAGCAGGCGAAGCGGTTTACATCCCCGTAGGACACAGTCTGACTGCCGCGCCCAAACAGCTTGATTTGCAAGACGTATTAGGCTGTCTGAAACCGCATTTGGAAAACCCCGTCCTGAAAAAAATCGGGCAAAACCTCAAATACGACCAACACGTTTTCGCCAACTACGACATCGCCCTGAACAGCATTGCCGGCGATTCCATGCTCGCTTCCTACATCATCGAGAGCCATCTGGGACACAGTTTGGATGAATTGTCCAAACGCTGGTTGGGCTTGGAAACCATTACTTACGAATCGCTGTGTGGCAAAGGCGCGAAGCAAATCGGTTTTGCCGACGTCGCCATTGAGCAGGCGACCGAATACGCCGCCCAAGACGCCGATTTCGCCCTGCGCCTCGAAGCGCACCTGCGCGCGCAAATGGACGCCAAGCAGCTTGAAATGTATGAAAAAATGGAACTGCCTGTCGCGCAGGTATTGTTTGAAATGGAACGCAACGGCGTACAAATCGACCGCGCCGAACTCGCCCGCCAAAGCGCGGAACTCGGCGCCGAGCTGATGAAGCTCGAACAAGAAGCCTACGCCGCCGCAGGCCAGCCGTTCAACCTCAACTCGCCCAAACAGCTTCAAGAAATCCTGTTCGACAAAATGGGCATCCCCACCAAAGGCCTGAAAAAAACCGCCAAAGGCGGCATTTCCACCAATGAAGCCGTGCTCGAACAGCTCGCGCCCGACTACCCCCTGCCCAAAATCATCCTGCAAAACCGCAGCCTGGCAAAACTCAAATCCACCTACACCGACAAACTGCCCGAAATGATTTCCCCAAAAGACGGCCGCGTGCATACCACTTACGCCCAAGCCGTCGCCATTACCGGCCGCCTCGCCAGCAACAACCCCAACCTGCAAAACATCCCGATCCGCACCGCCGAAGGCCGCCGCGTGCGCCGCGCCTTTACCGCACCGCAAGGCAGCGTCATCGTTTCCGCCGACTATTCCCAAATCGAGCTGCGCATCATGGCGCACCTCTCCGGCGACAAAACCCTCATCGCTGCGTTCCAAAACGGCGAAGACGTTCACCGCCGCACCGCTGCCGAAGTGTTCGGCATCGTCCCCGAAAACGTCTCGTCCGAACAACGCCGCTACGCCAAAACCATCAACTTCGGCCTGATTTACGGCATGGGTCAATACGGCCTTGCCAAATCATTGGGCATCGACAACATCTCCGCCAAAAACTTTATCGACCGCTACTTCGCCCGCTATCCCGGCGTCGCCGAATACATGCAGCGCACCAAAGAGCAAGCCGCCGCCCAAGGCTTCGTCGAAACCCTGTTCGGCCGCCGCCTCTACCTGCCCGACATCCACAACAAAAACGCCAACGCCCGCGCCGGAGCCGAACGCGCCGCCATCAACGCCCCCATGCAAGGCACTGCCTCCGACCTCATCAAACGCGCCATGATAGACGTATCCCGCTGGCTGGCTTCAGATGACCTGAAGAGCAAGCTGATTATGCAGGTGCATGACGAACTGGTGTTGGAAGTACCCGAAGCCGAACTGGATTTAGTCAAAGAAAAACTGCCGCGGATTATGGCGAAAGTGGACGAAGGGATGTTGAACGTGCCGCTGGTGGCGGAGGTTGGCGTGGGGATGAATTGGGAAGAAGCGCATTGAGTTAGTAACACCACTTATTTATTTTGAACTTAAGGAAATATTTATTATGTCGAATAAAATCACTCGTATTGAAATCAAAAAATTATTTGGTATTTTCAATTATAATATAAATTTAACCAGTAAAGAAAATTTTATTAAGATTATTACTGCTCCTAATGGTTATGGAAAATCTACGATTTTAAAAATTATTGAAGCATTTGCTCAAAATAATCTTTTATTTTTCATACATACTGATTTTCAAGAAATTAGATTTTTCATATCTAATCAAAATAAACCTATTACTTTTCGAAAAATAAAAAGTAATTACTATATTGATGAAATAAATATAACTTTCTTGCATAATAAATTATTGTTAGATAGTAATTTTTTTGATGCTATTGCTAATTTAGAAAATTTTCTGCCAATATACAGGATTGGAGAAAATCAATGGAAATCTTTTGACTCAGAAGATATTATCTTGACCTTTCCAGAAATACTTAGAAAGTTTAAGAACCACACTTCTATATTTGAGTTAACTAGAAATTTTGAATGGCTGATAGAGATTACTCAACAAATCCAAGTATTATACATATCGACAAATAGATTAATTAATTTTAGCCATATACAAAATTATGGAGAAGTATCTGATTATGAGAAAAATAGCCTTACAATATTTGGTTTACAAAATAGTATACAGGAATTAATACAACAATCCCTAAGAATACAATTTACTGAAAATCGAAAAAGAGAAGCTTCCTTTCCAGAAAGATTATTGAAGCAATTAGATAAGTCTAATACATCAAACAGAACAACCAAAATTTTTTCATTATTAACAAAAATTAGTAAGTACGAAGAGAACTTTCAAGATTTAGGGATATTGTCAAATGTAGCATTAAATCCTAATTCAATTCAGTCTCTAATTCTTCATATCAAAGATAATACAGGAGAAAAAGTTTTAGAGGTTTATTTGACTGATATTGTGGAACGTCTTGCAAAATTAGAGCCTTTAGCAAAAAAAATCTCCCTTTTTACCCAAAATCTAAATACTTTACTTTCTTTTAAATATATAAAAGTTTCTCCTGAGATAGGATTTGAAATATATCCTATGGGTAAGCAAAAATATATTAAAAACATCTCATTAGATGAGCTATCTTCTGGTGAGCAGCATTTAATATTATTGATAGGTAAATTAATTTTTAATATTGATTCTGATACACTAGTTTTAATTGATGAGCCAGAAATTTCTTTACATCCTGCATGGCAAGAAGAGTTTGTAAATATTTTGATAAAAATACAAGAAATTAATAGCTTTTCTGTAGTGATCGCTACACATGCCCCTGCATTGATTAATGGAAATTGGGATAATGTTCTAGAATTATCTGAGCAATATTTGGGATGATTGAAATGATTAAACCACATAAATCATTAAAGGATGTTGCCCAATCACCTACGTACATAATTAATGAGGCAAAATTAATTTTCAATTCATGTAAAAAAATAACATTGGTGGTAGAGGGAGAAACAGATAGAGATTTATTAGTTCCTTTTTTTATAGGGAAGCCAATTAGATTTACGGAGTCGAAAGGTAAAGACAAAAGTTTAAATATGCTGGATCTCCTAAACCAAAAATCGGAAGTAGAAAAGCGTGGAATTTATTTCTTGATAGACGTGGATTATGATTATTTATGTAGTAGAATAAAAGAAGATTCCAATTTAATTTATTCTTTTTATTGTACTGATACTAAAACATTTTTCTTTAATGATATAGAAACATTTTTAGTTAACTCACAAGCATTAACTAAGTTGCTTGTGAATTTACACCCTAAAGATAATGTCGATATTAACGATTGTCTTAGACTTCTTCTTCCTAAACTAGAAAATTTTTCTAGGGAAGTAGGAGCTATTCGGGCAGCAAATGAAATGTTGGCTGATAAAAGAACGATCTTAGACGGAGTGGATTTATTTGAATTTATTTCGTTCAATAATTCTAATCTATCTAACTGGAACATGTCTTTTGATATAGAAAATCTCAGGAAAAGGTTATCTTCATGTTCCCCTAGAAAGAGTGATATAGATGATTTATTTGAAAAAGCATATGAGCTAAAGCAAACTGAACCTAAATGGAGACTAAGTCGTGGACATGATGTTACAGAAATTTTAAAAGATTTCTTTTTGCACCATACAAAAAAGTACCTTTTAAAGGAAGATAAATCTGGTAAAAAATATGCTTCTGATATAGAAGTTCTTTTGAGAATCGCTGCTGAACAAGAAGAGTTTCTCAAAACAAATGTAGGAACTAAGATTTTACAATTATTACATAACGCATAGCTCGTATTCTGTATATCTTTTGTGCATGCTTTATCGCTAGCTGTTGGTTGAATACTTAAAATATGAGACCTTTGCAAAAAAGCCCTCCCTCGCCAGCCGAAAACCTGTGTTTAGGTTTCAGCTGTCGGAGGAAAAGGAATTTTGCAAAGGTCTCAACCCATTTAGTTTTCAGACGGCCTTATATTTGGCAGATATACATTTTGGCCTGATTGGCGACAGATTCGGCTTTTAGATGAATCTGCAAGAATCAGGCTGGTGCACGCAGCCGATTAACGAAGGTGGATGGTCGGTTGATAGCCTTTTGCTTCTTCCGAACCGTCGAAAGGCACAACAACGCCGTCTTCGTAGGTGATGTATGCTTTGTATTTAACGGAAACATCGCCTTTAGGATTGAGCGCAATAAAAGGGAACGCAGTAAATTCGCCAGCTTCCATGCGACCTTTGTAAGTAATGCTGACGATATTGCCTTCAGCATTTTTCTCGGTCGTATAAGTCCAACCCGGCATAGGATGGACGAACAACAATTTAACGCCTTCAGCAACAACCATTTTCACTTTAGTCACCGCTTTGCCGCGATTAGTCGGCACATTCAGGCGGAAATGGTCTGATTTTCCTGCAATACTGTCCACGCCGTTGGCGTAATTGCGAATCGTCACATGTGCCTGAGCATCCATCATAAACGCGGACAAGGCTAAAGCTGAAAATAATAGTTTCATTTTATTAGGGAATCTCCGTTGTAAGAATAAATAAAAATCTCACCGTTGAAGGCTTGCCCGAATCCTAGCAGAGAATATCTATCAGATGAGCATATCTTTTATTTGTATGATAAAGAACAAATAATCAAATATGGATATAAGAATTTTCATTAATCGCTGATGGATTAATTGCTAGATGAATCATTAATATTGTTAATAAATAATGGGTATTTTAGATAAAAGGCGGTCTGAAAAAGTTTCAGACGGCCTTTATTTTTTAAAAGTTGTATAGAGTATATGATCTGCAACCTGTCTTATCTTAGCATGTTTCAAACGATTTTCTTAAATAAGAATTTTCTTGCTTAAGTTAACTAACTTATAGTATATTTTTACATAAATTAATATTGTTGACAAAATCGACAATATTAATCAACATATTAAAAATTTCTTTAGTCATTATTATACGTATTTAAGATTGCGAGGAGGGTGTGGAGTCTGAAGTACGTTACCTGACATATTGAGTTTAGGGTGTTTGGGATAACTATTTCTCAGATGTTTCGTGTAAACACCACCTGTATACAAAAATTTAAATTTAATCAAGAGGAAACAATCCATGGAACAATTATTTATTCCCGGCAGTATTATTGCCGATTATTTTTATCTCGGCCTTTTCCTGCTGGTTGTCGCGTCTTTGATTGCGGGCTATGTCGATGCTATTGCGGGCGGAGCAGGGCTGATTTTGATTCCCGCATTTTTGATGGTAGGTTTACCGCCTCAGGTCGCGTTGGCACAGGAAAAATTGGTGAGTACCATCGGTACGGTGGCTGCGATTAAAAATTTTATGAAGAGCAGTTCGATTGTATGGCATATTGTGCCGGTTGGCATTGTTGCGGCTTTAATTGGGGCATTTGTCGGTGCAAAAGTCATTTTGATTCTTCCGGTGGAAACCATCAATTACATTATTCTTGCGTTTTTGCCCATAGGCTTGCTGGCAACTTTGTTTAAAGGTGTTTTGCTGAAAAAAGAAGACGAGCGTGGCGAGATAAAAAAATCCGTTATCGCCGTATTTTTAACTTGTCTGATTGTTGGTTTTTATGACGGTTTTTTTGGCCCGGGTACAGGTAGTATTTTCATCATTGCTTTGTTTGTCATTAACAAATTGTCGTTGTTGCAGGCTTCGGCTACTTCCAAGATTTTCAATTTTGCTTCCAATATCGGGGCATTTGTTGCCTTCTTGATAGCAGGGAAAATGGCGTTCCTAATCGGAATCCCGATGATTTTAGCAAATTTGTTGGGCAACCATTTTGGCAGCCTCCATGCTATCAATTCAAACGGAGAAGTTATTCGTAAGGTTTTGGTCGTAACGGTTTTGCTGATTATCGTTTCAATGGCATATAAGGCTTTTTCGGCTTAATTAGGTAGATGTTAAAAGGCCGTCTGAAAAATTTTCAGACGGCCTACTTTTTATTAGTTATCTAAAAACTCATCTTCATGCCGCAAGTTGCGGATAAAGGTTTCGAAATCGGGGGCAAGTTCGATTATTTCAAAATCCCATTCTTGTTCGACAAGCACCACTTTCGGCTCGCCGTCTTTTCCACACTCTCGATAGTCCAAGGCAAACAGGGCATGACCTCCTGACGGGTCGGTGGCCAAATACACGCCGATAGGTGGATACTCCCATTCTTCCAGCCAAAGTTTTTGCCCCATCGCGCCGCACAAACTCCCTTCTTTTTCAAAACCGATTCCCGACATCTCGCAAATTTGCACATGATCTTTCGCCCATGAATTTTTCTGCGTGGTCGGAAAGCAGTTTTTAACAAATATCCCGCCGTTTTGTACTGCCATCAATTCAATAAAACTTTGCGGCAATTTATAGCCTAGCTCACTTTCTACGGCAGCCAAAATTTCAGGTGTAAATGGGGCTTCTTTGTAGTTTTTATCTGCCCAACTATTAGTTTTCCATACGGAGGACAAATCAAAATCTTTAAAAACTTGGGACATAATGTTCTTCCTTATTGATTTCAGCTATAAACAGGGGTTAGGTATCTATACCCGACTTTTATCGTCCGTCATTCCCGCCTGCGCGAGAATGACGGCGGAGGTTTGGGCAAAATTTGCTGTTACCGGATTCAGACGGCCTATGCCATCTTCCTTTTCACATCTCTTCCAATTTCGCAAACTTGGTATCCAGCTCTTTCACGCCTTGTTTGCCGAAGTTGATGGTCAGTCGGGCGGATTCGCCTTTGTCCACGGCATCGATGATGACGCCGGTGCCGAATTTGGCGTGGCGGACGTTTTGGCCGATGCGGAAGCCTGCGTAGGTTTGCGGCTGTTTGAAGTCGTCGATGATTTTGTCTTTGAATGTGGCGGTTTGGCGCGGGCTGCCGTAGCTGTCGTAGGCGGTCTTTTTGACGGATAGGTAGTGCAATACTTCGGGCGGGATTTCTTCGACGAAGCGGGAGACGATGCCGAATTGGGTTTGTCCGTGCAGCATGCGTTGTTGCGCCATGGTGATGTAGAGGCGTTTGCGGGCGCGGGTGATGGCGACGTACATGAGGCGGCGTTCTTCTTCGAGGCCGCCGCGTTCGGCAAGGCTCATTTCGCTGGGGAAGCGGCCTTCTTCCATGCCGGTGAGGAAGATGGCGTTAAATTCCAAGCCTTTGGAGGCGTGGACGGTCATGAGTTGGACGGCTTTTTCGCCTGCGCCTGCTTGGTTTTCGCCGGATTCGAGGGCGGCGTTGCTTAGAAAGGCGAGGATGGGGAAGGCGGGGTCGTCTGAAATGTTTTCAGGCAGGGTTTCAAAGTTGCTGTCTTCGGGTTTGAATTCGATGGCGGCGTTGACGAGTTCATCGAGGTTGTCGAGGCGGTCTTGGTTGTCGCCTTTTGGGGTTCGGTAGTGTTCGGTCAGTCCGCTGTCTTTGAGGATGCCGACGATGATTTCGGACAGGGGCATTTGTCCGACTTGGTTGCGAAGGGCTTCAATCAGGCGGACGAAGGCGGCGATTTTGGTGGCTTTTGAGCCGGCATTGCAGGCTGCCTGCCAGAGGGTGATGCCTTGTTCGTTTGAGGCCGTCTGAAGGTTTTCGATGGTGCGTGCGCCGATGCCGCGCGGTGGGAAGTTAATCACGCGCAAGAGGGCGTTGTCGTCGTCGGGATTGACGGCGAGACGCAGGTAGGCGAGGGCGTGTTTGATTTCTTGGCGTTCGTAAAAGCGCAAGCCGCCGTAGATTTTGTAGGGGATGCCGCTGCGGAACAGGCTTTGTTCGATGACGCGGGATTGGGCGTTGCTGCGGTAGAGGACGGCGATTTCGTCCAAATCCCAGCCTTCGCGTTCGAGGGCTTTGGTTTCATCCACGATGAATTGGGCTTCTTCGAGGTCGGTAAAGGCGGAGTAGTAGCGGATTTTGTCGCCTGCTTCGGCGTCGGTGCGCAGGTTTTTGCCGAGGCGTTCGTCGTTGTTTTCGATGACGGAGTTGGCGGCGGCGAGGATGTTGCCGACGGAGCGGTAGTTTTGTTCGAGTTTGACGGGCGCGTCGATGTGGAATTCTCCCATCAGCGCGGTCATGTTGCCGACGTTTGCGCCACGGAATCGGTAAATGCTTTGGTCGTCGTCGCCGACGGCAAAGACGGCGGCGTGGTTGCCGGCAATCAGTTTCAGCCACGCGTATTGCAGCTTGTTGGTGTCTTGAAACTCGTCGACCAGAATGTGGTTGAATCGGTTTTGGTAGTGCTGGCGCAGGATTTCGTTGTTTTGCAGCATTTCGTAGCTGCGGAGCATGAGTTCGGCAAAATCGACCACGCCTTCGCGTTGGCAGATTTTGTCGTATTCGGCGTAGCACTCAATCATGCGACGTGTGTGCGGATCAGGTGCGCTCAAGACGGAAGCGCGTAAACCGAATTCTTTTTGCGCGTTGATAAAGCCTTGCAATGAACGCGGTGCGATGATTTCTTCGGCGATGTTGAGGCTTTTGAGCAGGCGTTTGATCAGGGAAAGTTGGTCGCCGCTGTCGAGGATTTGGAAGGAAGAGGGCAGGCCTGCGTCGCGGTGGTGCAGGCGCAAAAAGCGGTGGCAGAGGCCGTGGAACGTGCCGAGCCACATGGCGCGGATGTTGACTGGAATCATTGCGCCCAAACGGGTCTGCATTTCTTTGGCGGCTTTGTTGGTAAACGTTACCGCCATAATGCTGTGCACGCTGGCTTGTCCGCTTTGCAAAAGCCAGGCGATACGCGTGGTCAGTACGCGCGTTTTGCCGCTGCCTGCGCCTGCCAAAACGAGGGCGGATTGCGGCGGCCAGGTTACGGCGGAGAGTTGTTCGGGGTTTAAGCCTTGCAGGAGGTTGGGGGCGGATTCGTTGGGAAACATGAAGAGGCCGTCTGAAAATAAATGGGAATGCGATATTTTAAAGGAAATACAAAAGGCCGTCTGAAAAGATGTTTCAGACGGCCTTTGTATTGGAAGCCGATTAGAACGGACGTACTTCCAAACCGAACATACGGCGCGCGGTGTTCAGCATTTGGCAGCTGAAGCCCCACTCGTTGTCGTACCATGCGAACACTTTAACCATTTTGCCTGCGGTGACTTTGGTCAGCGTAGAGTCGAATGTGCTGGCTTGGGTGGTGTGGTTAAAGTCCATAGAAACCAGTGGCAGGGTATTGTAGGCCAATACGCCTTTCAGACGGCCTTCTTCGGAAGCGGCTTTCATCAGCGCGTTGATTTCTTCGGCGGAAGTGTCGCGGCCTGCTTGGAAGCTCAGGTCAACCAGGGAAACGTTGACGGTCGGTACGCGGATGGCCAGGCCGTCGAGTTTGCCTTTGAGGGCAGGCAATACCAAGCCGACGGCTTTTGCAGCACCGGTTTTGGTCGGAATCATGTTTTCCACGCCGCTACGCGCACGGCGCAGGTCTTTGTGGCGTACGTCGGTTACGGTTTGGTCGTTGGTCAGCGCGTGGATGGTGGTCATCACGCCGTTTACGATGCCGATGTTTTCGTTCAACACTTTGGCCACAGGCGCCAGGCAGTTGGTGGTACAAGACGCGTTGGAGATAACGGTCATGTCGTCGGTAATCACGTCGTCGTTTACGCCGTAAACGATGGTTGCGTCAACGTCATCGCCGCCGGGAGCGGAAATCAGCACTTTTTTCGCGCCGCTTTCCAAGTGGATTTTGGCTTTCTCTTTGCTGGTGAACGCGCCAGTACATTCCATTACCAGGTCAACGCCCAATTCGCCCCATGGCAATTCGGCTGGGTTGCGGGTAGAGAAGTAAGGGATTTTTTTACCGTCGATGATGAGGTGTTTCTCATCGTGGGAAACTTCAGAGTTGAAGCGGCCGTGAACAGTGTCGAATTTGGTCAGGTGAGCATTGGTCTCGATGCTGCCGCTGGCGTTGATGGCAACGATGTCGAGTTGGTCTTGCAGTTTGTAGTCAAAAATAGCGCGCACTACTTGGCGGCCGATGCGGCCGTAGCCGTTGATGGCAACTTTGATACCCATGGCTTTTCCTCTTCTTTTGGGTTTGGGTTTGGGTGGGGAGTGAATGGTGGCAATTATAGCAAAAATGTAGTGCTGTGTAATTAATGTTTTATTGAAAATTTTAGGTTCGATTATTTTTAATTGTAGATGATTAGAGTAGAAATACAGGTTTAAATTTAATGTTATTTAATATTTTTTGAAATTTCATTTTTTATTAATTCTGTTTTTAGTGTTTTATGCTCGTTTTAAATCATGGTAATGAATGAAACGGGAAAAGGCGGATTGTTTTTGTTTATATTAAACAGAATTTGAGTGTGGCTTTTGATTACAACATACAACAGTGTAATTTTCAGACGGCCCGGGTTTAATCGAGCAAAAGGAAAAGACCGTCTGAACATTTTTGATGACATGGAATTTAAACGCCTTGGATTCCCGGTTTTCCTTGCCGGATAAGGGGAGGGCGGTTTTTAGCAAAGGGGAAAATTGTCGGAACAAGGGAGGGAAAAACGGTGGATTGAGCTGTGTTTGGGGGTTATATAAATAAGTGTATGAAGGTTTTAGTCGTAGTGTATGAAGATTTTGCTTGTGATTTTAATTTAATTATGACTTGTCAACACTGTTAAATTTTTTTACGATAAGGTCAGATTATGTTTGCATGGCCATAAGCGGTGCATCCTCTATACCGGATATTATCCTTGTCCGAATATCTACTTTAACCGACCGGCTTGCCCGGCCTGATTCCTAAATATATACGCGCAAGGCTGAACGGCCTTGGCGGCACTCGACTTTTAAGAGGTTCATCGTGTCAAATTCTCAATCCAGCGAACGCGCGACGTTTAGCAGTCGCCGCGCCTTTATGTTTGCTGCCATCGGCTCGGCCGTGGGCTTAGGCAACATTTGGCGATTCCCTTACATCGCTTTCGACAACGGCGGCGGTGCTTTCGTCCTCCCTTACTTGGTTGCGCTGTTGACGGCAGGTATTCCGCTGTTGCTGCTCGACTACGCCATCGGCCACCGTTACCGCGGTTCGCCACCTTTGGCTTTCCGCCGCCTCGGCCGTTTGTTTGAGCCGATGGGTTGGTGGAACTTCCTGACCAACGTCATCATCTGTATCTACTACGCCGTGATTGTCGGCTGGGCGGCAAGCTATGCCTATTATTCTTTGACTTCGGCATGGGGTGCGGATCCGCAGGCATTCTTCTTCAAAGACTTCCTGCAAATGGCCGATGCCAAAGACTTGGGCTTGGATTTTGTCGGCAAAGTTGCCGGCCCGCTGATTGCCGTCTGGGTGTTTACGCTGGCAATTATGGCTTTGGGCGTACAAAAAGGCGTGGCCGGTTCATCTACATTCTTCATGCCTTTGTTGGTGGTGATGTTCGTCATCATGGTGGGCATTGCGCTGACTCTGCCGGGTGCGGCAAAAGGTTTGAACGCTTTGTTTACGCCTGACTGGAGCCGTTTGGCGGATCCGAAAGTCTGGGTAGCCGCATATGGCCAGATTTTCTTCTCGCTCTCCATCTGCTTCGGCATCATGATTACTTATTCTTCTTACCTGAAGAAAAAAACCGACTTGGGCGGTACTGGCTTGGTTGTCGGCTTTGCCAACAGCAGCTTTGAGTTGCTCGCCGGTATCGGCGTATTTGCCGCATTGGGCTTTATGGCTCAAGCCGCAGGCAAAGAAGTCAGCGAAGTGGCATCCAACGGTATCGGTTTGGCGTTTATCGCGTTCCCGACCATCATTAACCAAGCCCCTATGGGTGCGTTGATCGGCGTGTTGTTCTTCGGCTCTCTGGTGTTTGCCGGTGTCACTTCGATGATTTCCATCGTTGAAGTGATTGTGGCTGCGATTCAAGACAAAATGAACATTGGCCGTGTCAGCGCAACGCTGATTGCAGGCGTGCCAATGGCAATTATTTCTACCTTGCTGTTCGGTACGACTACCGGCCTGCCTGTGTTGGATGTGTTGGACAAATTCATCAATACCTACGGCATTGTGGCTTCCGGTTTTATTTATGTTTTGGCGATTGTCTTGTTGAACAAGCTGCCGGAACTGCGCAACCACTTGAACGCGCTGTCTTCCATCCGTGTCGGTAAAGTGTGGACTGCCAGCGTGGTGGTTACCGTCGCTATGCTCGGCTATATGCTGTATCAAGATACTGCCAGCCTCTTAAAAGAGAATTACAGCGGCTATCCTGACAGCTTCCTCAATATCTTCGGTTGGGGCATGGTAGGCACTCTCTTGGTATTGTCCGTCCTGCTATCTTTCTTGCCGTGGAAACATGGTCAGAACTTCAACGTCAAAGACGAACATGAACACGAACGTGAAGGAGACGAATAATGAGTACTTCAGCCATTATTATGATGCTTGTCGCATTGATCGTCATTTGGGGCGGATTCATCGTCTCCGTCCTGCGCCTGCCTAAAGAATAAGGTTTGAGCAAATGAAAAGGCCGTCTGAAATTTAAATTTCAGACGGCCTTTCCCGTTAAAAATGGTAAAACGGCCTAAAAAAGAGTAGAATATGGACCGTTTACAACTCTGCGCCTCTCAGCAGGCTTGAATTATGGACCTTCCCAGTTCGTCTTTGAACTTCCCATCTGATACACAACAACAATAATCATCCCGCCGAAATGCCTTCCCGCGTCTGGCGGGCGGAGCATTTATGAGCATCGAACAAACCCCTCCGAATCTCGACAATATCCCCGACAATGATGTGGTAGAAGACCGCATTTCTGACGATCGCATCTCTGACGATATCGACCGCATCCACGCCTTATGCGAAATCCTTGAGCCGTCATTTGAACAAATCGAAGCAGGCATGCCGATTGAAGACGAAAGCCTGTGCGACAAGTTCACCGAGCTGACCGTCCTCTTGGCCGAGTTGCACCCTGCCGACGTGGCCGCCGTCTTGGAATCTCTGCCACCGCGCGAGCGTAACATCGTTTGGCTTTTGGTCGCCCCTGAAGACGACGGCGAAGTCTTGCTGGAAGTATCCGACGCCGTACGCGAAACGCTGATCGAGTCCATGGACAAAGACGAGCTGTTGGCCGCCGTCGATGATTTGGACGCAGACGAATTGGCAGAACTGGCAGACGACTTGCCGCACCAAGTGGTGTACGAAGCGCTGCAAACGCGTGATGAAGAAGAGCGCGAGCAGGTCAAAGCGGCGATGTCTTACGAAGACAACCAAGTCGGCGCGATTATGGACTTTGAATTGGTCAGCATCCGCGCCGATGTGGCGTGTGAAGTCGTATTGCGCTACTTGCGCCGTTTCGACAGCCTGCCCGACCATACCGACAAGATTTTCGTGGTCGATGAAAACGACGTGTTGCAAGGCGTGCTGCCCATCCGCAAACTCTTGGTCGCCGACCCCGAAGACATGGTGGCGGACGTAATGGCCACCGATGTCGTGCGCTTCCGTCCCGAAGACGACGTGGAAGAAGCAGCGCAGGCGTTTGAACGTTATGACTTGGTGACCGCGCCGGTTGTCGATGAAAACAAAAAGCTGATCGGCAGGATCACCATTGACGAAATGGTAGACGTGATCCGTGAAGAATCCGAAGCCGACATGTTGAACATGGCCGGTTTGCAAGAAGAAGAGGACTTGTTCGCCCCGATTTTAGACTCGGTGAAAAACCGCTGGATGTGGCTCGCCATCAACCTGTGTACCGCCTTTATCGCCAGCCGCGTAATTGGCGCATTTGAAGGCAGTATCGAGAAAATCGTCGCACTGGCTGCGCTGATGCCCATCGTCGCCGGTATCGGCGGCAACTCCGGCAACCAAACCATCACCATGATCGTCCGCGCCATGGCGATGGGACAAATGACCGGCACACAGGCAGGCCGCCTGCTGAAAAAAGAAGTCGGTGTCGCCCTCGTCAACGGCATTATTTGGGGCACCGTGATGGGCGTGATTTCATGGCTGCTCTACGGCAACATCGGCATCGGTTTGGTCATGGTGGCCGCGATGACCTTGAACCTTTTGCTTGCCGCGACCGTCGGCGTCCTCATTCCCGTTATGATGGACAAAGCCGGACGCGACCCGGCATTGGGCAGCTCGGTGCTGATTACCGCGGTAACCGACTCCGGCGGCTTCCTGATTTTCTTGGGATTGGCAACCATATTCCTGTTGTAATAGGAAAAAAGGACGTGTTCGACACGTCCTTTTTCAAACCGTTTAAAAGGCCGAGACCTTTGCAAAAAAGCCCTTCCCCCCAACAGCCGAAACCTAAACACAGATTTTCGGCTGTTTCCGCCACGGTTTCATGATTTCTCCCGCTGTAACCGCCGCCGCCGTCAGATTGGCAGTGGCACTGTTTGACGGAAAAGACGCGCCCGAACGTGATGAAGAAAGCGGTTTGGCGTATATTGAAAAATAAGTTTTAGGTAAAATAAGCTTTAGTTCGTCTGAAAACGTCGCGCTATAAGTTTTATAAAGGTAACAATATGAATTTAGAAACCAAAATTCCGCCGCCTGCGATATGTTTTATTTGTGCGTTGTTGATGTACATCTCTACCCAAGTGTCGGCGTTAGCCGACATATTGCCGCGCTTTCCTATATTGCTGTCGGTTGTTTTCATGGTGTTTGGGACTCTGTTGAGCGTATTAGGTGTGTGGGCGTTTCGCCGTGTGCGCACGACCGTCAGCCCGCTAAACCCCGAACAAACCGAACACTTCGTTTCAGACGGCGTGTACCGTTTCAGCCGCAACCCGATGTATGCGGGTCTGGGCTGCTGGCTGGTCGCCTGGGCGGGCTATTTGGCGCACCCGCTGCCGTGGTTGTTTTTGGCTGCATTTGTTGCCTATATGACACGCTTTCAAATCATGCCCGAAGAACGCGTTTTGGAGCAGAAATTCGGTGCAGAGTACGAGTCTTATTGTCGGCGCGTCCGCCGTTGGTTATAAAAGCGAAAGCTTCCCATCAAGTATCGCCCCTCTTCTGCTCTACGGCATGAATGCGAATACTCGATGTTTTTAGACAACCTTTATTGCTCCGCAAGAAATGAAAAGGACACCCTATGACCTTCCCGCCCCTAAAATCCCCGCTTAAATTCTACGCCGTTGTTCCCACCGCCGATTGGGTCGAGCGCATGGTCGAAGCAGGTGCCAACACGGTGCAACTGCGCTGCAAAACCCTGCACGGCGATGAATTGAAATGCGAAATCGCCCGCTGCGTCGCCGCCTGTCAGGGCAGCCGCACGCAGCTTTTCATCAACGACCACTGGCGCGAGGCGATAGAAGCGGGCGCATACGGCGTACATCTCGGACAGGAAGACATGGACACCGCCGACCTTGCCGCCATCACCGCCGCCGGTTTGCGCTTGGGTTTGAGTACGCACTCCGTCGCCGAACTCGACCGCGCTTTGTCCGTACACCCCAGCTATGTCGCCAGCGGCGCGATTTTTCCGACTACGACCAAACAAATGCCAACCGCCCCGCAAGGTTTGGACAAACTGCGCGAATACGTCAGACAGGCACGCGGCACGCCCGTCGTCGCCATCGGCGGCATCGATTTGAACAACGCCGAAGATGTGCTTGCCACCGGCGTTTCCTCGCTCGCTGTTGTCCGCGCCGTGACCGAAGCGGAAAATCCCGAAGCGGTGGTTAAAGCGTTTCAGGCTTTGTGGAATGAATAAAGCCGTCTGAAAATAAGAAGTCTGACAAGAGGAGCAAACATTATGAAGATTATATTGAACAATGAAGCCATCACATTAAACGGCACAACCGTTGCCGACCTTATCACCCAAACCGCGCCGCAAAAACCGTTTGCCGTTGCCGTCAATACCCATTTTGTCGCCAAAGGCGCGTATGCGGAAACGGTTTTGAAAGAAAACGACAAAGTCGATATTGTGCGGCCGGTGGTCGGCGGATAGGCGGTTTGCAATCAACAGGTTGGGCATTTGTGCCCGACTTTTGCCTGTTTGAATATCGGGCAGGGTTGCCCGATTGCCTTATGCTTAAAATCTAAAAAACAATACAAAGGAATCCATCATGTTTACCCTATATGGAGAAACTTTCCCTTCACGGCTGCTGCTCGGTACGGCTGCTTATCCGACGCCGGAAATCCTCAAGCAGTCTGTCCAAATCGCGCAACCGGCGATGATTACCGTTTCGTTGCGCCGTGCCGGCAGCGGCGGCGAAGCGCACGGGCAGGGTTTTTGGTCGTTGTTGGAAGAAATGGGCGTGCCTGTGTTGCCCAATACCGCAGGCTGCCAAAGTGTGCAGGAAGCCGTGACCACTGCGCAAATGGCGCGCGAAGTGTTTGATACCGATTGGATCAAGCTCGAACTTATCGGCGATGATGACACGTTGCAGCCGGATGTGTTCCAACTGGTTGAAGCGGCGGAAATCCTGATTAAAGACGGCTTCAAAGTGCTGCCTTATTGCACCGAAGATTTGATTGCCTGCCGCAGATTGCTTGATGCAGGCTGTCAGGCGTTGATGCCGTGGGCGGCGCCGATTGGCACGGGTTTGGGCGCGGTTCACGCCTATGCGCTGAAAGTCCTGCGCGAACGTCTGCCCGATACGCCGTTGATTATCGATGCGGGCTTGGGTTTGCCTTCGCAGGCGGCGCAAGTGATGGAATGGGGTTTTGACGGCGTGCTGCTGAATACCGCCGTTTCCCGCAGCGGCGATCCGGTCAATATGGCACGCGCTTTTGCGCTTGCGGTCGAGTCGGGTCGTCTGGCTTATGAGGCGGAACCTGTGGAGGCGCGTGAGAAAGCGCGCGCCAGTACGCCGACGGTGGGCCAGCCTTTCTGGCATTCGGCGGAATATTGATAAACGTCAGGGCGTGTCGAACACGCCCTTTTTTGTTGGTGAAAAACCTGATTTCAGATTGAACAGAATGTTCAGACGGCCTTGGCCAAAAGCTGTTTCAATGGCTTTAAGATTTGCCATGCCTGAGCTTTGAGTTGCGGCTGCATCAGCAGGCGGGCGGGGTGGGGAATGACGAAATGCGGCCGCTCTGCGCACAATTCGTTCATCAGCCCGATCATGTCGGGGCTGTCGAAGATTTTGCCGAGGAACAATACTGCGCGCGCTTGCGATGCAGTCAGCTCGTTTTGCATTTCTGCAAGCTCGGAGCGGATGTGTTCGGCATCGGGGAGGGAGGTAAATACGGGCGCTGTTTTGACCCATGCGGTTTTGTGCGCCTGCTCGGGCTTGAGGCCGATGGCGGCGAGGATGTTGTCGAGAAGCGTGCCGACGTCGCCGCTAAACAGCGTACCGTGCAGGCTGTCTTCGGTAGACGGGCAAATGCTGACCACCATGATTTCAGACGGCCTGATGGTTACGTCAAGGCGTGGCAGATTGTCTGAATGTGCGGCTTTTTCTGTTTTTGCCTGTGTTTCGACAATGGCTTTGGGTACCGCTTCGGGAACGCGGACGACAGGTTTGGCCGTTTGCGCAGTGGCAATGGCGGCAGTGCGTGCCTGATGGGCGCCTGCGGATAAAGTGCGCACGGCTTGCGCGGTATCGGCAGCAATGGTTTTGGGGCGGACGGGTGCGGCTGATGCTGCGGCTTGAGGCGCGGCATGGATGATTTTGGCGTTTTGGTTCAGCCACATGTGGCCCAAACCCAAGGCTTCGTGCAGGTGCAGATAGCGGCTGCTTAACATGATTTCTCCATCAATACGGCATCTTCGCTGCCACCATCGGGCAGGGCGTAGTAGTTTTTGCGGCGGCCGCAGGTTTGGAAACCGTGTTTGCGGTAGAGCTGTTGCGCGGTTTCATTGCTTGAGCGGACTTCGAGTAGCAATCGGGTTGCGCCTTGTTGTTGCACTGCGTTTTGCCAGTGTTGCAGCAGGGCGGACGCAATGCCTTGGCGGCGGTATTCGGGCGCGACGGCAATCAGGTGCAGCTCGGATTCGTCAAATACGGTTTGCCACACGATAAAGCCGGTAATTTGGTGGTCGGTTTGACTGAGCCAAACACTGTCGGGATGGTGTTGAACGGCTGATTCAAACTGCTGCGCCGTCCACGACGAGGGATTGCCTTGTGCGTCGATGGTGGCAAGAGCGGGGCAGTCGGCAAGTACGGCTGGGCGCAGGTTCACGGTTTGGCCTTTTGTTGGGCTTGCTCTTGTGCGGTCAGGGCAATTTTATTGCGGACGTAGAGCAGCTCGGCATGCGCCGAGTCAGTAGCAAGATAGCGGCCGCTGCGGGCAAGTTTAAGATAGTCGGCGGCGGTCGGCATATCGGCTTGACCGTCAAAAGGCGGTTTGTCGGCGAGGGCAAAGGCATTGCCGATGCCACCGGTAGGCGTTTTGCCTTCGGGCGCGGTAATAGAGGCGGCTTTGCCAACCGTGAAATCGCTCAAGCGGACGTGGTTTTGCGTATCAAACCATGCGTAGAACACTTCGCCCATGCGCGCATCGGTGGCCGCCAGTACGCAGCTTGATGGCGACAGCAACGAAGCGGCGGCATCGAGGCAGGGAATGCCGATCATGGGCGTGTCAAACGGCGTAGCCAAACCTTGTGCAACCGCCGCGCCGATACGCAGGCCGGTAAATGCGCCGGGGCCTTGTGCATAAACGATGCAGCCCAAATCGGCGGCAGTGATGCCCGCTTCTTTAAAGAGGCGTTCGATTTGCGGCAGGATTTGTTCGGATTGCTTAGTGCCGACGTTTTCATGAAACAGGCGGATTTCGCCTTGATGTTCCAATGCGATGGACAAAAAGGATGTGCTGGTGTCGATGGCAAGAGTCGGGCGGTTGTTGGTTGGCATGGTGTATTTTTTTAGAAGGATATGGGTTGCCATTATAGTGGAACGGCGAGGGGGAACAAAGCACTCGGGCGGCGCTTGGGTAAAAACGCCGTTTATCGCAAAGCTATTCGATAAGTGAACCAAGGTTTCAGGCCGTCTGAAAACGTTTCAGACGGCCTTGTTTTATTTGTCGAGTTTCAATAAAGGCGAACCTGCTTTTTCAACGGCGCGGCGGTAGGCTTCATGCGCTTCGATGCGCTGCAAATAGGCGCGGATATTGGGGTAATCGGCAAAATCGAAGCGGTCGGCCGCGGCTTGCAGCGGATAGCTCATCATGATGTCGGCACCGCTGAGGCTGTTGCCGACCAACCATTCGCGGTTTTCCAACTCGCTGTTGATGTGGGCAAGATGCAGCGCGGCTTGCGGATGGATAAAGCTGTTTTTGACGCTGCCGCTGATTTTGCGGGCAATCGGTTTGACGAAAAACGGCATGGGTGCGCTTTCAATCCGGCGGAACACCAGCCCGAGCAGCAATAACGGCATCAGCGAACCTTCGGCATAATGCAGCCAGCGTTGATATTGCCAGTATTCGCGGCTGTCGCGTTCGGGCATCAGACGGCCGTTGCCGTAGGTTTGAATCAGGTAGTCGGTAATCGCGCCGCTTTCCGCCAAGATAAAGCCGTCATCATCCAATAAAGGCGATTTGCCCAAGGGATGGATGGCTTTAAGTTCGTCAGGGGCGAGCAAAGTGTCGGGATGGCGGCGGTAGGTTTGCAGGCGGTAGGGCGTACCGAGGATTTCAAGCAGCCAAACAATGCGCAGGGCGCGGGATTGGTTGAGCGAATGCAGGGTAATCATGAGGGACTTTAAATATTGGTTTGTTTGAGGCCGTCTATGCTGATTTGGCAGGCATCGGCGTATTTTTGCAGGGTTTTGGCCGGTAGTTTGGCGAACACTTCGGGGCGGAAATGCCGACGAAGCTGCCATTTCCATACGCCTGCCGCCAGGGCCAAGCCGGTTTCATCATAACGGCAGCGGAACATATGGTAGTACAGCGGCGAGTATTCGCCTTTTTTGACGGCTTCGCGCGCGGCCTGCGTTTGGGCATCGAGTTCGAACACCGCCATTTCGGTGGCGTAGGCTTCGTCCTGCCAACCGTTGCTGGTGGCCGCTTCGTAGTGGCCGTCGCGGGTGCCGTAGATGACTTTGCGGTGGCCGTGGTAGCTGGCGCTGTTGTCTTGAGGAATGTCGTCAATCTTCATTCAGACGGCCTTTACTGCTTCCAAAAGCATGAAACATGTTGAAAAGCGTCCGCTTTCCGGAACGTAACACAGGATTTTTTGGCCGTGTTCGATGGGAAAAGTGCGCATAAATTCTTCAAGGATGATGTAAATCGAGGCCGAACCCGTGTTGCCCTTGTTGTGCAGATTGGTAAACCATTTTTCCTGCGGAATGTCGAAGCCGATGTTTTTCAGGCCGTCTGAAAGGCGGTCGCGGAAAAAGCCGGAAGAGTAGTGGGGCAGGAACCAATCGATTTCTTCGGCGCGGATGCCGTGTTTGGCGGCGATTTGGGAGAGGGGTTTTTCCACCGTATAACGGACGATGTTTTCGTTTAGCAGTTTGACGTCCTGCTTGACCGCCATCAGGCTGTGGCGGCGGCCGTAATCGGCATCGGCGTGTTTCCAGCCTTCAAATACGCCGTCGCGGAATTCTGCGCCGGCATACATGCAGGGTGGCATTTCGTTGGCGTAGGAAAGCAGGTCTATCCAATGGATTTTCAGGCTGAGGCTGTCTGAATTGGGGCGGTCGGACAGATACACCGCGCCTGCGCCGTCAGACAGCATCCAGCGCAAAAAGTCTTTTTCAAACCCGATTTCAGGGGACGCGTTTTCCAGTTTTTTATGGTCGGTTTCGCTTTGAAACACTTCGCCGCGCATGACTGCCGAGGCATTTTCGGAAGCAACGGAAACCGCATGTGCATGTTCGCCGGTACGCACGGCGTTGTAAGCGTGTTTCATCGCCGCCATACCTGCCGCACATACGCCTGCCATGCTGAACACTTCGCAAGGCGGCATATCCAGCAAGCCATGCACCATCACGCCGTGTCCGGGCATGGTTTGGTCGGGATAGGAAGTGGCGCAGGCCAGGCTGCCGATGGCTTCTGCAGGAACGCCTTGGGCAAACAGACCGTTGACCGCTTCGGCAGCCAATTCGGCATTGGTGTGCGTCGTGCGTCGGCTTTCGGGGTCGATAGCGTAATGGCGCGACAAAATGCCGTTGGAACGCAAAATCATACGGCGCACGCGTGAAGGCACATCGCCTGCCATGCCGAGGACGGCTTCCATTTCGTCATTACCGACGGGGGCATTGGGCAAGAAGGCAGAAACGCGGTTGAGATAAACGTCTTTGAGTGTGTTATTCGATGTCATGATGTGTTTGTCAAAATAATCAACCGATAAACCGCGCCGCGTAGTCGCAGCTTGCAGTCAACGGGATGTGGTGTGTTTCGGCGTATTCCATCAGCGCGCTTACCAGCAGTTTGGCAATGCCGCGATGACGGAAGTTGGGCGAGACCACGGTATGGTTTATGTCCCAGCCGCCGTTGTGTTCGGTATAGCTGATGTAGCCTGCTTCCAAACCGTCAATATCGATTTGAAAGCGACGGCGTTCGGGGTAGTGGATAACTTCGGGCATGATGGATTCCTAGTTTGAGGCCGTCTGAAACGTATTATCTTCCTGACGGTTGTTCATAATAGTCCGCCAGTTTTTTCAGACGGCCTTTGAGCAGCGGATGCAGCAGTTTTTTCAAAATTACGCTGACGGGCAAAACTACCAAAATCATCAACAATAAAAAGACGATGTAGAAACACAGCAAGGCACGGCGCAAGAGCGGGGAAATGCGGCCTGCCGCCATCAAAAGCTTGCCCCAGACGAAGAAGCTGCGGCCGGCGGCGCGTTCGCTGAAAATCAATTTTTCATTGACCGTCACCGCGCCCATATTTTGAAACAGGGTTTCGTCCAAAGGTTGTTGGTTTAACAGTGCATCGCGCAATTTCGTACCAAACCGCGCCGCATCCGCCAATTCTTCTTCAGCAATGCCGGCGGAGGGCAGGGAGCGGAAATAGCGCTTGTCGCCGGTCAGCATCCATGCGGGCGTGGTAATGAAACTTGCCGCGCTGTTGCAGTCATCGATTTTTACGATGTTGCCGATGAGTTTGGCGCCGTTTTGTTTCAGCAAAGATTTCATTTTTTCCTGCGCGCCCAGCCACATATTGCGGCAGCCGATAAGCGTGATGACCGGTTTGCCGTCCAGTAGCCGGCGCGTTTCTTCGCGTTGCAAAAAGGCGGTCATCGGTTGCGAAGGAGAGAGGAACCAAACAGTGTAGGCAATGACCACCACATCGTAATCTTCGGATGGAATTTGCGGTGGCAAAATCGGGGTGGGTTTTAAATGGACGGTTTCAGGAAAGGTATCGAAAAAACGCCAAAACGGCCATGGAAACGGAAATGCCTGCTCCGGTACGATATTGACGCAATCGACCTGTACGCCGGCTGTTTGCAACGGCGCGGCAAAATTTCGCGCCAGGCTGGAGAGCTGCCCCGTTTGCGAGTAATGCACAATCAGCACTTTTTTCATTATCTTCCCTGCAATGAGTAAGTTATGGTTGGTTTGGACGGTATTATATAGTAAACCGACCAGCCTTGAACTTTATTCATATTCAGTATGTCCGTGAAGGTTTCAGCCGATTTGGATGGAAGCGCCGTATTCTATCGGAATGGGGCGGTGAAGCGGATTTTTATGCTATGCCAACATGAACAACGGCCGTCTGAAATTTTTCAGACGGCCTTGTGTGGAAATCGGGACGCATGGTCTGGAACAGGATTTGCGCTAAGTATGGCGTGCAAATCGTATAGATAAAAAAATAACCGCTTCAAGGCGGTGGGTGGTGGCCAGAGGCGGAATCGAACCGCCGACACACGGATTTTCAATCCGTTGCTCTACCAACTGAGCTATCTGGCCTTCGCGTGTTTCGTTGCGAGATGTGAATTAAACCAAATTTCGTTGCCTTGTGCAAGCGTTTGTGGCTTTATTTTTGAGGCGGTAAATTAAGATTTTGTTTTGTATTGAATTATTTTTCGTTTTAATTGGCGGTTTTTAGGTTTGCTGGTTTGATTTTCAGACGGCCTAAGATACAATCGGCTTTTTTGCTTTGGATTTATGCCATGCTGTATGTGTTTGTTCGTGATATGTGGGATGTTTTGCGTTTGCGCTACCGTTCGCCGGAGACGTATTTGTATTCGCCGTTGGTAATGGCGGCGGTGTTGCTGCTGTTGGGTGTGGTGAACGCGGCCAGCATGTTGCCTTTGTTTGGCAGTGGCGCGGCGGCGGTGTGCCTGTCGGTGATTCTGGTGATTGTGAAATGGTTGGTGTTGAGCCGCTCGATGCGCAAGGTGCTGCATTATTACGGTGCGCCCCGGTTGCCTTTGTGGGGCTTTATTTTGGTGTCTGAGGCTTTGCTGCTGCCGCTGTTGCTGGTGTTGTATGTGCCGGCGTTGGCTGCGTTTGCGCTGCTGTGGCAGGCTTGGGTTTTTGTGGTGCAGGTACGCGGTTTGATGTGGATGGGGAATGCGACGGTAGGCCGTGTTTTGGTGGGCTATCTGTTGTATGGTATCGGCGTGCTGTGTGTGGGTACGGTGATTTTGATGCTGTTTATTGCCGCCGGTTGGTTGGACATGGAAACGTTGAATCAAAACCTGCAGGCGTTGATGTCTGCCCGTAAATAATCAATGAAAATTGGAAGGCCGTCTGAAATGTTCAGACGGCCTTTGTTTTATGTGTTTGTTTCGTGGTCTTGCAGGATTTTTTGATAGACGGGGTCGGGGAGGTAGCGGCCTATCATGTCGCGCCAGCCTTGTGGACCGACCAAGCCTTTGACCATGGTGGAAGACACTTCGGCTATTTCGCGCGGCGGCATCAGGAAGACGGTGGAAATTTCGGGAGCGATGTCGCTGTTGATGTAGCGCATCGAGCGTTCGTATTCGTAGTCGGCGGTGGAGCGGATGCCGCGGACGATGAAATTGGCGTTGGCTTCGCGGGCGTAATCGACCAAAAAGCGGTTTCCAAACACGCTGATGCGGACGTTGGGGAAGGGGTGGGTAATGGCATCGAGCATGGCGCGGCGTTCTTCTATGGTGTAGGTGTTGCGCTTTTCGGGATTGGTGCCGATGGCGACGATGAGTTCGTCAAAGAGGGATTGGGCTTCCTGTATCATCCACAGGTGGCCGAGGGTGGGAGGGTCGAAGCTGCCTGCGTACACGGCACGGCGTGGAGTGGTCGTGGTCATTTTGGGTTGGGAATGGGGTTTGTGTACGTTCAGGATAGGGGAGTTTGCCGGTGATGTCAAAAATCAAAAAGGCCGTCTGAACTTTCAGACGGCCTTTGCGGCTTTATCAGTCGTCACCGCTAATAGAGATGAGGATTCTCAAGAGGCTGCTGAAAATGTTGTAGATGGAGATGAAGATGGTCAGCGCCGCGCTGATGTGGCTGTCTTCACCGCCGTCGATAACGGCACGCACCTGCCACATAATCATCAGGGAACTGAAGACAACGAAGCCGGCTGCGATGGTCAGGCTCAGGGCTGGGATGTTGAGGAAGATGTTGGCCACAACGGCAATCATGAGTACGATCGCACCGGCACCGAGGAAGCTGCCGAGTTTGTTCATGTTCATTGTGGTGCGGCGTGCCATGGCGGACATGGTGAAGAATACACCGGCGGTCATGGCGGCGGCCGTACCGACGATTTGCGCGCCGTTGTTAATCACTAAGGCGTATTGCAACATAGGGCTGATGGCAAGGCCCATACCGAAAGTGAAGATCATCAACAGGGCTACGCCGACGTTGCTGTAACGGTTTTTCTCAATCAGGAAGGTCATGCCGTAGAAGAAGCCGAAGAAGGCGGCCAGGGCAATCCAATATGAACCGAACATGGAGAAAATGTTAAAGCCTGTTTTGGCGGAAAAGAACGCGCCGGCAACAGCAGGAATGAAAGACAGGCCGAGCAGGCGGTAGGTTTTTTGCAGGACGGTATTTTTGGCAACCGAGCCTTGCGAGGTATAGTCGTAAACGTCGTTTTGCATGGCGTTTGCTCCAGTGTGGATTGAAAATGAATGAAATTTGGATTTTAACAGAGAATCAGGGGTTTGTATGATTTATCTGTTCTATTTGCCTAATATGCGGGGCAATCGGGAATTTTAAAGGCCGTCTGAAAATCGGGTTTCAGACGGCCTTGGCTTTTCAATGCTTATTTAGGCTCTTGCGGAACGTAGCCTTGTACGGCATCTGCTCCGTCGCCGAAGAAGTATTGTTCCATCTGCTGGGCGAGGTATTCGCGTGCGCGCGGATCGGCAAGGCTTAGACGGTTTTCGTTGATCAGCATGGTTTGGTGGCGGGTCCAAGCTATCCATGCTTCTTGGGAAACGTTTTCGAAGATGCGTTTGCCCAGTTCGTTGGGCAGCGGCGGAAATTTCATGCCTTCGGCTTCTTTGCCGAGTTTGACGCAGTGAACCATACGGGTCATGGCGGTTTCCTTATGATGGGTTGCAAAGTTGGTATTTTAGCCGATTGCACGGATAGGGGAAAGCGTGGCTTTCAGACGGCCTGAAAGCTTGCTATGATGGTCTTTTCTGTTTATTCAGGCAAAGATTATGAACCGCCTTGATACTGCCCGCCGTTATTCCCTTTTTCTCGCCCGTAATCTTGATTCCGGCAAACTCAAGCCCGAAATTTTCCTGCCTATGCTGGACAAGGCGTTGACCGAAGCTGATTTTCAAGCTTTTGCCGATTGGGACAAAATCCGTGCGGAAGAAAACGAGGAAGAATTGGCGCGGCAGTTGCGCGAGTTGCGCCGTTATGTCGTGTCGCAGATTATCGTGCGCGATATCAACCGCATCAGCGATTTGAACGAAGTTACCCGCACGATTACGCTGTTTGCCGATTTTGCCGTCAATACCGCGCTGGATTTTGCCTACGCCTATTATCGGGACATGTACGGCACGCCGATCGGGCGTTATACGAAATCGCCGCAGCATTTGAGCGTGGTAGCGATGGGCAAGGCGGGCGGCTATGAGTTGAACGTGTCTTCCGACATCGATTTGATTTTCGTCTATCCCGAATCGGGCGACACCGACGGCAGGCGCGAACGCGGCAATCAAGAGTTTTTCACCAAAGTCGGGCAGAAACTGATTGCGCTGCTGAACGACATTACCGCCGACGGGCAGGTGTTCCGCGTCGATATGCGGCTGCGGCCGGACGGCGACTCCGGCGCGCTGGTGTTGAGTGAAACCGCGCTGGAGCAATACCTGATTACGCAAGGGCGAGAATGGGAACGCTATGCGTGGTGCAAAGGCCGCGTGGTTACGCCGCATACGAACGACATCAAAGCGCTGGTGCGCCCCTTTGTGTTCCGCAAATATCTGGATTACAGCGCATATGAAGCAATGCGCAACCTACACCGTCAAATCCGCAGCGAAGTCAGCAAAAAAGGCATGGCAGACAACATCAAACTCGGCGCGGGCGGCATCCGCGAAGTCGAATTTATCGCCCAGATTTTCCAAATGATACGCGGCGGACAAATGCGCGCGCTGCAACTGAAAGGCACGCAGGAAACGCTGAAGAAACTTGCTGAGCTGGGCATCATGCCGTCTGAAAACGTCGAAACCCTGCTGGCCGCCTACCGATTCCTGCGCGACGTCGAACACCGCCTGCAATACTGGGACGACCAGCAAACCCAAACCCTGCCGACCTCGCCCGAACAGCAACAATTGCTTGCCGAAAGCATGGGTTTCGACAGCTATGCCGCTTTTTCAGACGGCCTCAATGTTCATCGGAACAAAGTCAATCAGTTGTTCAACGAAATCTTGAGCGAACCCGAAGAACAAACGCAAAGCAACAGCGAATGGCAATGGGCATGGCAGGAAAAACCCGACGAAGAAGAACGGCTAGGCCGTCTGAAAGAATATGGGTTTGACGCCGAAACCATCGCCACGCGGCTCGACCAAATCCGCAACGGCCATAAATACCGCCACCTTTCCGCACACGCCCAGCCGCGTTTTGACGCCATTGTGCCGTTGTTGGTACAGGCGGCGGCCGAGCAACCCAACCCGACCGACACATTAATGCGGCTGTTTGACTTCCTCGAAAACATCAGTCGCCGCTCCGCCTATCTCGCCTTCCTCAACGAACATCCGCAAACCTTGGCGCACCTGGCACAAATCATGAGCCAAAGCTCATGGGTGGCGGCGTATCTGAGCAAATACCCGATTCTGCTGGACGAACTCATCAGCGCCCAGCTTTTGGATACCGTGTTTGACTGGCCGGCACTTGCCGCCTCGCTTTCAAACGACCTCAAAGCCTGCGGCGGCGACACCGAAGCGCAAATGGACACACTGCGCCATTTCCAACACGCCCAAGTCTTCCGCCTCGCCGTTCAAGACCTTGCCGGATTGTGGACGGTAGAATCACTTTCTGACCAGCTCTCCGCCCTTGCCGACATCATCCTCGCCGCCGCCGTGCCGTGCGCGTGGGCGGACATGCCCAAAAAACACCGTGACACGCCGCAATTCGCCATCATCGGCTACGGCAAACTGGGGGGTAAAGAACTCAGCTATTCCTCCGACCTCGACTTGGTCTATCTTTACGACGACCCGCATCCTGATGCAGGCGACGTGTACAGCCGCCTTGCCCGCCGCCTGACCAACTGGCTTTCCGCCGCCACCGGCGCAGGCAGCCTCTACGAAACCGACCTGCGCCTGCGCCCCAACGGCGACGCCGGCTTCCTCGCCCACAGCATCGCCGCCTTCGAAAAATACCAGCGCGAAAACGCATGGACATGGGAACACCAGTCCCTCACCCGCGCCCGTTTTATCTGCGGTACGCCTGATGTTCAGACGGCCTTCGACCGCATCCGCACCGAAATCCTCACCGCCGAACGCGACCAAACCGTTTTAGCAGGCGAAATCATCGAAATGCGCGAAAAAATGTTCCCCACTCATCCGCCGGTTGACAGCAACATCAAATACGCGCGCGGCGGCGTGGTCGATGTCGAATTTATCGTCCAATATCTGATACTTGCCCATGCCCGTCAGTATCCGCAACTCCTCGATAATTACGGAAACATCGCCCTGTTGAACATCGCTGCCGACTGCGGCCTCATCGACAAAACCCTAGCCGAACAAAGCCGCACCGCCTACCGCTTCTACCGACAGCAGCAACACAACACCAAACTGCGCGACGCCAAAAAAACCGAAGTGACGGAAGAATTGCTGACCCATTACGGCAATGTGCGAAAACTGTGGCAGGAAGTATTCGGGGCAGAAGTGAAGTTCGGATAAACAGGCGGACGTATTCAGCGTCAAAGCCTGCACGGCAACACAATTTACTGCCACGACAAACTCACTCTAAATAGTAGGTTTTATGTAAGGAAGATATTTTTATAAAAGCTGATTGGCAGCTTGAGGGAAGATTTTTGTTTACGTATTACTGATTCAGCCCGAACATGATCTGCAAAAACTGTTCTCATTTTGTGTCGATATTGTGATAAAGCAAAACAAGTTCTAAAATATGCAGTTCATTTTCATATTAAAAACAAGGAGAAACTAATGTCTAAGATTGCTGTACTCGGTGGCGGTCTGTCGGGCCGTCTGATGGCGTTCCAGCTGGCAGAGCAGGGCATTTCGGTCGAGTTGTTTGAGAAAGGCGAACGCGACGGCGCGCAAGCCGCCGCTTATGTTGCCGCGGCCATGTTGGCGCCGTCTGCCGAAGCGGTGGAGGCAACGCCCGAAGTCATCCGTTTAGGCAAACAAAGCATTGCGCTTTGGCGCGCTATTGTCGGCCGTCTGAATACGCCGGTGATGATGCAGGAAAACGGCAGCCTGATTGTCTGGCACACGCAGGACAAGCCGCTTTCTGCCGAGTTTGCCCGTCATTTGAAGCGCGGCGGCGTGGCAGAACATGAAACCATACGTTGGAACGCGGATGAAATCGCGGCAAACGAGCCGCAACTGGCAGGGCGGTTTTCAGACGGCCTGTATCTGCCGACAGAAGGGCAACTGGACGGACGGCAGGTATTGAATGCGCTTGCCGATGCTTTGGAATCAATGAATGTAGCGTGTCATTGGTCGTGCGAACGCGAAGTCGAAGATTTGGCGGCGCAATACGATTGGATCATCGACTGCCGCGGTTATGGCGCAAAGAGCGCGTGGAACAGGCCGTCTGAAAGCATTTTGCGCGGCGTTCGTGGCGAAGTGGCGCGCGTTTACGCACCCGAAATCGAGCTGTCCCGCCCCGTGCGCCTGCTGCATCCGCGCTATCCTTTGTATATCGCGCCGAAGGAAAACCATATTTTTGTGATTGGTGCGACCCAAATCGAAAGCGAAAGCCAAGCGCCGGCAAGCGTGCGTTCCGGTTTGGAACTTTTGTCTGCGCTGTATGCCGTGCATCCGGCCTTTGGCGAGGCGAATCTTTTGGAACTGGCCACCGGCCTGCGCCCGACTTTAAACCACCACAATCCCGAAATCCGCTTCAACCGCGAACGCCGCCTGATTGAAGTCAACGGCCTGTTCCGCCACGGCTTTATGATTTCTCCGGCCGTTACCGGTGCGGCCGTGCGTTTGGCCGGCGCGCTGTTTGCCGGAAGCGACATTCCCGAATACGACGAAACCAGCGGTTTGCCGTATATCCGCGTCGCAAATTGAAGCCGTTGCGTACGAAGTTGCTTGAAAATCGGGCAAATTGTTTGTGAAAGACAGCCACAGGCCGTCTGAAAATGATAAAATCGCCGTCAATTCAATTAACCTTGCGTCTGAAAACCGCATGATGCCGTATTCAGACGCTAAACCAATTTCCTATTTAACGATAAGCACATGACAACCCAAACCCTTTTAATCGAACTTCTCACTGAAGAACTCCCGCCAAAAGCCCTCAATAATCTGGGCAACCATTTTGCCGCTTCTGTTGCCGAAGGCTTGGAAAAAGCGCAACTGATTGACGGCGCAGCCGAATACACTGCCTACGCTTCTCCGCGCCGTTTGGCCGTTCAAGTCAAAAACGTGAAGGCCGTTCAAGCCGATCAAAAAATCGTGAAAAAAGGCCCGGCCGTGGCGAATGCCATGAAAGACGGTGCGCCGACTAAGGCTTTGGAAGGTTTTGCGCGCGGTGCGGGTGCGAAAATCGAAGACCTGACTATCATCCACGACGGCAAGCAGGATGTGTACGCCTACGAATACGTCCAAACCGGCAAACCGTTGGGCGAACTCTTGGAAGATATTATCAATCAAGCTGTTAAGAAGCTGCCGATTCCGAAAGTCATGCGTTGGGGCAGCAGCACATTTACTTTCGTGCGCCCTGTACACAGCCTGATCGTGCTGCACGGCGGCGACGTCGTAAACGTCAGCGTTTTGGGTCTGCAAAGCGGCAACAAAACATTGGGTCACCGCTTCCTTTCCAGCGGCGAAATCGCCATTGAAAATGCCGACAGCTACGCCGCACAAATGCGCGAGCAAGGCAAAGTGGAAGCATCGTTTGCCGAACGCAAAGCCGCCATTCAGACGGCCTTGAACGAGCAGGCAGGCCGTCTGAACGCGACCGTTGCCGCCGATGAAGCCTTGTTGGACGAAGTGACAGCATTGGTCGAATGGCCTGTGGTATTGGAAGCCGGTTTTGAAGAACACTTCCTCGCCGTGCCTCAAGAATGCCTGATTCTGACCATGCAGCAAAACCAAAAATATTTCCCGCTGCTCGATCAAAACGGCAAACTGATGAACCGCTTCCTGCTGGTATCCAACCTGCAAACCGAAGATCCATCGCACATCATTCAAGGCAACGAACGCGTTTTGCGCGCGCGCCTGTCTGATGCCGAGTTCTTCTACAAACAAGACCAAAAAGCGACTTTGGAAAGCCGCCTGCCGAAATTGTCCAGCGTGGTTTACCACAACAAAATCGGTTCGCAAGCCGAGCGCATCGAACGTCTGCAAAGCATTGCCGCCCATATCGCCAAAGCATTGGGCGCGGATGCCGCCGCAGCCGAGCGCGCCGCACGTTTGGCCAAAGCCGACTTGGTGACCGAAATGGTCGGCGAGTTCCCCGAACTGCAAGGCACCATGGGCAAATACTATGCCCGCTTGGACGGCGAAACCGAAGAAATCGCCGAAGCCATCGAGCAGCACTACCAACCGCGTTTTGCCGGCGACAACCTGCCGAACGGCAAAGTGGCAACCGCCGTTGCTTTGGCCGACAAACTGGAAACCTTGGTCGGCATTTGGGGTATCGGCCTGATTCCGACCGGCGACAAAGACCCCTACGCCCTGCGCCGCTCTGCATTGGGTATTTTGCGTATGCTGATGCAGTACGGTTTGGACGTAAACGAACTGATTCAGACGGCCTTCAACAGCTTCCCGCAAGGTTTGCTCAACGAGAAAACGCCGTCTGAAACCGCCGACTTCATGCAGGCGCGTTTGGCCGTGTTGTTGCAAAACGATTATCCGCAAGACATCGTTGCCGCTGTATTGGCGAAACAGCCGCGCCGTTTGGACGACGTAGTGGCCAAACTGCAGGCCGTTGCCGCGTTCAAACAGTTGCCTGAAGCCGCTGCATTGGCCGCAGCCAACAAACGCGTGCAAAATCTGCTGAAAAAAGCCGATGCCGAGTTGGGCGCGGTTAACGAAAGCCTGCTGCAACAGGACGAAGAAAAAGCCTTGTACGCCGCTGCTCAAGGTTTGCAGCCGAAAATCTCTGCCGCCGTTGCCGAAGGCAATTTCCAAACTGCTTTGTCCGAGCTGGCTTCCGTCAAACCGCAAGTCGATGCATTCTTCGACGGCGTGATGGTAATGGCTGAAGATGCCGCCGTGAAGCAAAACCGTTTGAACCTGTTGAACCGCTTGGCAGAACAAATGAACGCAGTTGCCGACATTGCGCTCTTGAGCGAATAAGGCCGCGTTTCAGTTGACCCTTTTTTCAGGCTGCCCGATGATTCAGGCAGCCTGAAGTTTTTCGGGCGTATCCCTTGCATGGCGTTCAAGGGTATAATTCGGCAGATTTGTCGCACGACAAATCGCGCACATAAACAATTTCCCACATTCAAGAGGCAGATTATGAATATCCCAGCCATCCGAACCGCACTCGATGCCGTGTTGATTCCCACCACAATACGCACTTTGGGCAGCGAAAAAGCCGTTTCGCTTCTGGAAGAGCATTCAGACGGCCTGCATATCGGCCTGAAATTCGCGTTCCCAGTTGCCCATATTGCCGCAGACATTGCCAACGCCGTTCAAGAAGCCGTCATTTCGCATACCGGCGATACCCACATTCACTTGAGTATCGATACCGAAATCGGTACGCATAAAGTTCAACCTGGCGTAGCAACCATCAAAGGCGTGAAAAACATCATCGCCGTTGCATCGGGCAAAGGCGGCGTCGGCAAATCAACGACCACAGCCAACCTTGCCACCGCAATGGCCAGAATGGGCGCGCGCGTCGGCGTACTCGATGCCGACCTGTACGGCCCAAGCCAGCCCACCATGCTCGGCGTACAAGACCGCAAACCCGACCAACAAAACAAAAAACTCATTCCTGTTGAAGCCGAAAGCGGCATTCAAGTGATGTCCATCGGTTTCCTTGTCGATACCGACCAAGCCGTCGTTTGGCGCGGCCCGATGGTCAGCCAAGCCTTGCAACAGCTTATGTTCCAAAGCGAATGGGACAATGTCGATTATCTCTTCATCGACCTGCCGCCCGGTACCGGTGATATCCAATTGACCCTGTCGCAAAAAATCCCTGTGACCGGCTCCGTTGTCGTGACCACGCCGCAAGACATCGCCCTGATTGATGCACGCAAAGCCGTGGATATGTTCAACAAAGTCAATATTCCGATTTTGGGCGTTTTGGAAAACATGTCTGTCCATATTTGCACCAACTGCGGCCATGCCGAAGCAATCTTCGGCGCAGAAGGCGGCAAAAACTTGGCAGAGCGTTTGAACGTACCATTGCTCGGCCAGCTTCCGTTGAGCCTGCCTGTACGCGAAGCTATGGACAGTGGCACATCTTCAGCCTTGTTTGAAAACAACCAAACCATCGCCGACATTTACACCGAAGCCGCATTCCAAATCGCGCTGGCCATTGCCGATAAAGGCAAAGACTTCAGCAGCCGCTTCCCGAAAATCGTTGTCGAATAAAAAAGTTTAAAAAAGGTGTTGACAGCTGTGTGCACTATCTCTATAATGCACAGCTTATCGGGTCGTTAGCTCAGTCGGTAGAGCAGCGGACTTTTAATCCGTTGGTCGAGCGTTCGAATCGCTCACGACCCACCAAATATAAAAACCTGCTTTGAAAAAAGCAGGTTTTTATACGTTTGGATTTTGGGATTTTATTGAGCATATTTTATTATTGAGACAATCCATAGCGCATCAAGCATCAGGCCGTCTGAAAATATCTTTCAGACGGCCTGAAGTTTTTTATAGGAATGTTTTTGAGAAATAAGCTTTCTACTTAGGGCAGACAAACGTTTAAAACCTTACCTGCGTCTGCAACTGCCTACGATAAACCAATACGGCAGCAGTCAGCGTGGCAAAAGAGAATGCAGACAATAAAAGCAGATAACGGCCGACTCCGTCCAGTCCGCTGCGGTTGAGCAGCAATTCCTGAAAAGCCTTCAAGCCCCAAGCCATTGGGGAAATCCAAGTGAATTGCTGCATGGTTTCGGGCATGACGTGGGCGGGTACCATAATGCCGCCGATTGCCGCCATCAGGATAATGCCACCGCCACCGAGGACGACGGCGTGTTCGGTGGATTTGGCGCAGACGCTGATTAACAGTGCGTAGCCAAGTGCGGCGGCGCTGACGGCGGCGGACAGCAGCGCGTAGGGAACAAGGCTACCGTTGAGTATGAGGGCGGGTACGCCGATTTCGGGCAGCAGGTAGCGGCCGAGCAGCAGCATTCCGACAAACTGAAGCTGATTAATCAGGAAATAGGGGACAAGTTTCGCTGCAATCAGGCCGGATGCGGAAGCGCGGGCGAGGCGCAGGCGGGTGATGGTGTTGGTCTGGCGTTCTAATGCCATGACGTTCGACAGCGGTATCATAATGAAAAACATACCGAAAATCAGCCATGCGGGTACGCTGTACTGTACGGCGTTGGGTTTTTCCACTGTGCCGCTTCCTGCGCTCAGGTAATGCTCTTCCAGCATTTTTTTATCTAAAAAGCTGCGCACGGCGGCGAATTGTTCGTCGTTTTTTTCATCCACTTTTTTCTGGATGTCTTTGCGGATAGAGCGGGGCAGTTTTTTATTGTCGATTTTGATGCCGTCGTTGTTGTCGAAATAATCGTCTAGCCGCGTTTGGGTGTAGTGCTGCTGCAAAACGCCTTTGACAGCCGCCAGCCATGAAGGCTCGGTATCGGGCGGTACATAGATTTGCAGGGCTTTGTCGTCGGCGATTTTGCCGGAAGCGGGGTTCGGGTTGTGCAGCACCAGTTGGAAACGTTTGTCGTGTAGGCCGTTTTGCGCGTCGGTCAGTTTTTCAGACGGCATCAGTGTGACATGGATTTGTTCTTTCTCCAGCGCGGCGGCCAGCGCGGTATTGATACTGTCGTTTGCTACGCCAACCAGCGCGATGCGGCTGTCAGTATGCGGATCTTGGTCGCGGCTCAGCGCCAACGACATAATCAGCATGAAGGCGATGGGCATCACAAACAACACGGCCAAACCGTGCAGGTCGCGGCAGAGCAGTTTGAGTTCTTTGAGGAGGGAGGAAATCGTCATTGTGGATTTTGCTTATCTGTTGCCGGTTCGTCTTTGCGCAGGAAATCAAGGTAAAACGTTTCCAGCGAACCGTGTCCCTGCTGGAAGTAGCGGATTTGTGCGCCGCTTTGTTGCAGGGCGGCGTAAACGGCGGCGGCATCGTGCGTTGTTTCCATCATGCCGCGGCTATCCACTTGCTTGGCACCCAAAGCGGTCAGCGTTTGAGGCGGCAGTGGCGGTTTGACGGTAAAGCGCACGACACCTGTTTGCGTGCTTAAAAGCTCGTCCAAACCGCCGTGGTACACCAGCTTGCCGTGTTGCAGCAGCGCGATTTTGTCGCAAAGCTGCTCGATTTCCGACAGATAGTGCGAGGTGTAGACCACCGTTACTCCCTGCCGCGTCAAATCCGCCACGCTGTCGAGGATAAAGCGGCGTGACTGCGGGTCGATGCCGACCGTGATTTCGTCGAGGAACACCAGTTGCGGCGTGTTAATCAGGCCGATGGCAAAATTCAGGCGACGTTTAAGCCCGCCCGAAAGATGCTTTGCCGCTTTGTTTTTGTGGGCGGTCAGGTCGGTCTGTTCTAGAAGCGCATTCAGACGGCCTTTGTCGCGCACTTTGTAAAGTGAGGCGAAAAACAGCAGGTTGTCCCATACCGAAAGCTGCGGATAAAACGCGAAATCCTGCGGCACCAAACCGATTTTCTGACGTTCGCTGCGGCCCAACAGGCGCAACGGCTTGCCGTCAAACAAAATTTCGCCCTGCCGTACGTCCTGCAAGCCTGCCAAAAGCGACATCAGCGTCGTTTTCCCCGCACCGTTGTGACCGAGCAGCCCCAAACATTCGCCGTCGGCAATATCGAACGACACATTGTCCAGCGCGGCAGTTTCGGCTTTGGGATAACGGTGGGAGAGGGATTGGATGTGAATCATGGTTTCAGACGGCCTTAGTATGGATGGAGCATAGTGAAATCATTGACAAAGGTGGCATTAGGTCATCTGTGTACAAACGGGCACAGAAAATTTCTCGCTACCGCATAACCCCATTATTTCAATAATCCCCGCCATAACGCTTCTTCATCATCCGCAATTTTGCGCAGAAATTCAGCGATGTTGCGGCAGCCGTTTTCAGACGGCTTTTTGCACTGCTTCACGCACATGGCTGCGAATTGACGCCATTGGTCGCCGATGGCGGTCATTTGTTCCGAGGCCGTCTGAAACGTGGGGTTGTCGCAGATACGGGCGGCCTGCTCGAGGAAATAGGCGTAGATATAGCGGAAACCTGCGCCGCCGGTGCCGATTTCTTCCTGCATCCGCACGAGATGGCCGAGGAACAGCTTTTGGTATTTGTCATTTTGTTTGGCAGGCAGGGATTCGATTTTTTTGGCCAGTGTGCGGATGCCTTTTACACCGATGAAAAAGACCGGTGCGAGCATATGTTTGGCGTTTTTGCGTATGGCTTTGCGGATAATGGCGGGCAAGTCTGCCATGATTTTTTCAGACGGCCTGTTATCTTCCAAGGTGTACATCATGCCTTTTGCCGCCAATACGCCTTTGGCGAAGCGCGCCCGTTGCAAATCTTCGGCGGCGCAGCGCTGCACGGTTTCAAATACGGGGTCGCTGATCAGGTAGTCGCCGCCGTCTTTGCCGTATACCAAGAGATTGTGTGCGTTGAAATGGAAACGCATTTGCGGCGGGAAATACGGCAGCCAGAATACGGAGGTCTGCAAACCCGCCAGCTTGCCCGATGAAAGCGCGGCATCCAGCGCGTCTTGTCCCTTTTGGGCATTGGAAAATTTGCGGACGGACAATTTCAGCCCCAATGCCTTGCAGGTGTTTTTGATGATGCCGCGCGGTGCGATGCGGTAGGAAACCAGCGGCATGCCGTTTAATTTGATCAGCGGCATCCAGACAAATGTCAGCGCGTGGGCAATGCCGAAAATCATGGCTTCGTCTAAATTGTGGCCATGGTATTTGAGCAGGGTGGACATCACACCGCTTTCGCAATGGGCGGTATGTTGGTGTGGAAATTCTTGTATGGTCATAAAGTTATTGGTTTTCGTGCAATGTTTTCAGACGGCTTGAAGCGGTCGGAATGGGTTTGTTGTTTTAGAAATCAGCGGGCTTCTTTAGCCGCTTCCTGCTCGGCTTTGTGGCGGCGCAGAAATTCGATGGCGGCGGCTTTTTCGGCTTCGTTGCCGTATTTGGCATCACGTTGGGCGCGGCGCAGTTCGGCGCGTTCTTTGGCTTCTTCGATTTGGCGCGCTTTGAAGTCTTCGCGGTTGTCGGAGGAGACGAGTTTGTCCTGTTGCGATTGCGCTTTTGCCATGGCTTTGGCAATCAAATCCATGGGGTTGAATGCGGCGCTTGGTGCGGCTGTTTGGGTTTGTGCCTGTGCGGCCTGTTTGGCTTTGACGGCGGCTTCGCGTTGCGCCAGCAGGGCTTTGCGTTCGGCATCGTCGCGCTGTTTGCGCGCGGTATGGCGTTCGAAACGGCTTTGTGCGTGTTCGGCGGCGGCAAAGCGCGGTTCGGCAGAGGTGCTGAAACGGCGTGCGGACGGCAGGAAGGGCTGCGATACGGGAACCATGTCGATGCAGTCGACGGGGCAGGGGGTAACGCACAAGCTGCAGCCGGTGCATTCGTCGCTGATGACGGTGTGCATCAGTTTGGACGCGCCCATAATGGCATCGACAGGGCAGGCGCGGATGCAGGCGGTACAACCGATGCAGACGGCCTCGTCAATCAGGGCTACGGCTTTGATTTGTGTTTTTGCCTGGGCGAGGTAGGGTTTGCCCAACAGGTCGGCAATATCTTTCATGACGGTTTCCCCACCCGGCGCGCACAGGTTTACCGGCGCTTCTCCTACCGACAGGGCGCGCGCATAGGGTAGGCAGCCTTCATAGCCGCACTCACGACATTGGGTTTGCGGCAACAGGCGGCTGATGCTTTGGATGGGAATGTTCATCATGGATAGTCAAAATCGAAAAGGCGCATTATATCAGATTGTTGCGTTTATTTTGGCGAAACCCGCTTTGCTTATTTTAGCGAAACTCGCTACGCTCGTTTTCAGACGGCCTGAGCCGGGTTTGCGTTATAATTTTGAAATGGATTTATTCGGGTAATTAGGAATGACGGCTACACTTTGTCCCTGTCAGTCGGGACGTGTTTATACGGAATGTTGCGCACCGTTTCATGCGTGTGAGGCGGCGGCCTCGAAGGCGGAAGAGTTGATGCGTTCGCGTTACAGTGCGTATGTTTTGCAGGAAATCGACTATATCGTGGACACGACTGTCCCTGCGCAGCAGAATTTGTTGGACAAGCAGGATTTGGCGTCGTGGAGTAAGCAGACGCAGTGGTCGGGATTGAAGGTTATCCGTCATGTGCCGTTTGGCAAACTGCATGCTTTGGTCGAGTTTGAGGCGTATTTTGAGGAGAATGGGCAAACTGAGTGCCATCATGAATTGTCGGCGTTCGTGAAAATAGACGGGCGTTGGTACTTTATTGATCTGACCGTTGCTTTGCCGACGATGAAACAGCCTTGTTTGTGCGGTTCGGGCAAAAAGTTTAAGGCGTGTTGCGGACAGTTTTTCAAATAGTAGTGTAAACAGGCCGTCTGAACGTTCAGACGGCCTGAGCTGTTTTTGCAGATAAAAAAAACCATTCATACTAAGGGAGAAGTATGAATGGCCAATACATTGCGGGAAAACGTCTTACTTGCTGCACCGCCCAAAAGGGATGAAAGAGCGGTGTTGTGTCAGCGATTAATATTCTACCGTTTTTAGTATTAAATGCTGTTAAGAAGTGAAATAATTTCAATAAGTTGCAAGATAATCGTGATTTTTTGAAGATAAACGGTATTTTTACTGATTTTCTCGAATCCATTTCACCCATTGCTGAAACAGCTCGGGTTGCAATGCGGCGATGACGGAACGCTTAAATACATGTTCGCCGCTCCAAAAATCGTCGCCCTCCAAAGTAGTCAGGCAGCCGCCGGCTTCTTCAAAAATCAATGCGCCGGCAGCGTAGTCCCACAGCTTTTGTCCGCCGTGGATGTAAATATCGTAGCGGCCGCTGGCAAGGTAGCACCAATCGAGCGTGCTGCTGCCCATGCTGCGGATCGTGCCGAATGGGGCAAGGGTATTCATGCGGCTGGCAAGTTTGCCCGAACGCAGGTATTTGATTTCCACGCCGGCAATGGATTCGTTGAGTTTTTTGTTTTCCGAACGCAGTGGCAGCGGAGTACCGTTGAGGAATGCGCCTTTGCCGCGTTCGGCATAGAAACATTCGCCGCTGACCGGATTGTAAATCACGCCCAATTCAGCGTGGCCGTTTTTAACCAGCGCGACGGATACGGCAAAATGCGGCAAACCGTTGACGAAGTTGTTTGTGCCGTCGATAGGGTCGACAATCCACAGGCCGTCTGAATGTTCGTTCCACAAACGGGTTTGCTCCTGAACGCTCATCTCCTCGCCCAACATCGGACAATCCTCCAATAAGGGCAGGGCGGCGGCAAAAGCGGTTTGTGCGGCCAAATCTGCTTCACTCAAAACCGAGCCGTCTTCCTTGCGTCGTGACGGCGTGTTCAGAAAACGCGGCATGACTTCGGTTTGGGCGATGTGGCGGACGACTTTCTGTAAACGATATAGCACGGTGTATCCTTGTTTTTTGCAGTTTTGCGTGACAGTGGATTAAAATTCGGGAAGTTTTAAATTATAGTGGATGAAATCGAAATCAGGCAGGAGTATGTCGCCGTGTTTCAATTTCGTTCACGAAAGTTCAAATTATATACATGAATAAAGCAGGAAACCATGCCCCGATTTTATGTTGATTTTGCCTTAAGCCCCGACAGCGTGGTCGAATTGCCCGATAATGTGGTGCGCCATCTGAATGTATTGCGCGTGAAAAACACAGAAGAAATCGTGTTGTTCAACGGCAATGGCAAGGCATATCCGGCTTTGTCCGAAGTTTTGGAAAAACGCCGCGCCAGCGTGCGGATTTTGCGTGAAGAGGCAACGGACAACGAATCGCCGCTGAACATTACGTTGGTACAGGCGGTATCCGCCGCAGAGCGCATGGATTTCACTTTGCAGAAAAGCGTGGAATTGGGCGTGGCAGAAATTCGTCCGGTCATCAGCGAACGCTGTGTCGTCCGCTTGAGCGGCGAACGCGCTGAAAAGCGGGTGGCGCGTTGGCAGGAAATCGTCGTTTCGGCGTGTGAACAAAGCGGCCGCAATATTGTGCCGAAGGTTTTGCCGCTGACGACTTATGCACAGGCTCTGCAGCAGTTGCCTCAGGAAACGAGCAAACTGTTAATGAGCTTGAACCGCGCACAAAAACTGAGCGATGTTCGGCCGCAATCCGGTAAGGTCGTGTTTATGGTCGGCCCGGAAGGCGGCTGGACGGAGAAGGAAGAGCAGCAGGCATTTGATGCCGGTTTTCAATCCGTTACGCTCGGCAAACGGGTGTTGCGTACCGAAACCGCCTCACTTGCGGCCATCGCCGCCATGCAGACGCTTTGGGGCGATTTTGCATAAAGTTCAGGCCGTCTGAAAACGAGCGTAGCGAGTTTTGTTAAAACAAGCTGTTGCTTCATGAGATAAAAATGGGAGTTTAAAAAATGTCTTACACCTTTACACTGGCCGAGCACGAGCTGGAAGCGGAATTGAAAAAGTTAATCGTGCAAGAGGCCGATAAGGCCGACGATGTGGATATGGATGATTTCACCGACGATGCGCTTTTGTTTGGCGATGACAGTCCGGTCGGTTTGGATTCGCTTGATGCGCTGCAAATCAGCGTTGCTTTGCAACAGTATTTCCAAGTGCGCCTGCAGGGCGACCGGATGGTGCGCAAACATATGATGTGCGTACGCGATTTGGCGGCGTTTATCCGTGCGGAGCATGGCGCGTGAGTTGGGTTTGCGGTACGGCGGCCACTTCTACCTTGAATCCGCAAATGGATTTCAGACGGCCTGATGCGGTGTCTTATACGTTTTTAAACCAGCCGCAGCAGGCTGCTTATTTTCGTGCATTTGCCGGCGACAGTTTGGGGCGGAAGGAATTTGCGGATATCGCCGAACAACATTTGCGACAAGCTGCCGAAAATGCAGGCTGGCCGTCTGAAAGCTGGCATGATGCGCCGGTGTTTATCGGTTCCAGTTCCTATTCCATCTCCGAATATGAAAACCGCCATTTTGCGGGCAATAGGGCGGTAGAAGAACACAATTTGCTTTATCTTGCCGAAGATTTGCGCCGGCGCAGCGGCAATCGGCAGATTTTCAGTTTCGCTACTGCCTGCACTTCATCCGCCCATGCGCTGATTCAGGCGGATTATTATTTGCGCGGCGGGGCGGAGCGTGCCTTTGTGCTTGGTATTGAAAATCTCAACCAGCTGACTTTGCTGCATTTTCACAGCTTGGGTTTGCTGGCCGAGCAGTATCGGCCTTTTGGCGGAAACGGTTTGATTTTAGGCGAAGGTGTTGCTGCGCTTGCCTTATCTTCCGTCGCTCCCGAGTCTTCTTCAGGCCGTCTGAAACTTATCGGACACGCCGCCAATACAGGCAATGACCTGATTCAAAGCGATGGACAAGCGCAGGAGCAAGTGATGCGATGCGCTTTGGATGTTGCAGGCATCGCTCCTGAAAGCATTGCAGCCGTTAAAACACACGGCATCGGCACGGCTGACAGCGATGCCGCCGAATTGGCCGCACTGGAAAATATATTCGGTACACTGCCGCCTTTGATGGCGTTCAAGCCGCAAATCGGACACACGCTTGGCGCAACGGCAGCACTTGAAACAGCCCTGCTTTTATCCGCTTTAAAACAAGGTGGAAGCAGCGATTATCAGGGGCGAGAAATTCGTTTTTCCGAGTGCGCAGCTTCACAAAAAGGCGGCTTTTTCTGTTTGGCCAATCAGTTTGGCTTTGGCGGCAGCAACACATCTTTGGTATGGCAATGGCAACCGTAAATCCTAATATCCGTATTACCGCCGCCGTGCGTTTTGATACGGACGCCGACACCGGCGGTAAAATCCTCAAACAAACCTTAAAGCAGCAAAGCAGTATAGATACCCGCCGCCTCAGCCGCTTGAGTTTGATTGCCGCGCTTGGTGCAGGGCAACTGAAGGAACAAAGCGAAATCCGTTCTGATTGCGCTGTTTTTCTCGGTACACCGTTTTCTTCGCCATCCGTATTTGAAAAAATGGCAGACAATGTACTGAACCATCACGCCGCGATGCCGTTTGATTTTATCGCCAATCTGCACAACTCCCCAGTCTTTCATGCCGCGCAAGCGTTAGGCACGCATGGTGCAACTTTGGTCGTTACTGCCGACAACAATGTAGATACCTGCTTTCAGCCATTTTTGCTGGCGATACAGTCTTTGCAAAATGGCGGACAAGCTGCGGTTGGCTGGGCGTATGAACATCAAGCAGCCCGTGCCGATACCCAAGAAGGCAGTATCTGGATTTTGCTTGAAGCCGGTGCAGAGCAGGGGGTTCCCGTTGTGTTGAATGATGAAGGTATTCAGGCTGATAGGCCGTCTGAAAAGCCGCAATATTATTGGCAAAATATCGTCGATTGGATAGAAGCAGTAATGGCGCACGAGGGTAAGGTTGTAAAGAAATGTACTTTGGCGTGATGGGGAAAATGATTTTAGAGAATGAGTTTGTTTGTTGAAGTAAATAGGTTGTGAGCCATTAAAAAGGCCGTCTGAAAATATTTTCAGACGGCCTTTTGTATAAAAATCAATCAACGAGACATCTCACCTTGAATAGCGCGGATATTCGCTTTACGGGCGTTGATGGTACGGGTCAGTTGTTGGATTTTAATTTGATCGCCTTTTTGTTTGGCCGCATTCAGCTGTGTTTGAAGGCGGGTAATGGCGGCCTGTTCGTTGCGAATTTCTCCTTGTAATACCTGTTTACGTGTTTCTTTAGGTTTGGGTTGTGGTGCAGCAATGGTTGCAGGAATGGTACGAATTGGTGCTTTGCGGCGGATGTCTTGCTGGCTGTTTTGCTTGGCCTGGCGTTTCTGTATGCTGTTGCGTAGGAGGATATTCAGACGCGGATTAGCAGCTTCGGCAGTATTGGTAACGCCACCGATCGGACCATTTAGCAGAATTTTGATGTCGTTATCGACATCTTTATCGCTGAAGAGTGCATCAGTGGTTGGTCCATATGCTTTGGGCAATGGGGTTTTGGTAGGCTTCGTTGGAGTTGCTGCCGCTGGTATGGGTTCGGTCGGCTTGACCGAGTCTGTCAGTGCGAAAATCTCGGTTGTAGATCCTGTTAATATATTGGTTTTGTCGGACGATGCAGAAGAGTTTTCAGCATTAAGTGGTTTAGTTACTGTTTTTTTAATATTGGTTGTGCGGTTTATCGATGTTTTGGAAACAGTTTGTTCTGTGTGTGTAACTTCAGTTTTGGCCGGTTCTTCGGCTGTTGTACTTTTTGCTGTCTTGTTGTCCAATGGCTCCAAATCTAGAGAATGATTCAGGAATTGGGTGGTGGTAGCTTGGTCAGTGTGCACGTTCGGGGCGGCGAGAGTTTGGGTAGATGTCTGCTCAGTATGAGGAGAGAAAAAGCTATCCGATCTATGACTTTCCTGAGGGGTAGTTTGTACCTGAGCGATAGGTGCAGAGGGGTATACTTGAACAACAGGTGTGGTATTGAATATGGCGAAAGTATTAACGGGATATTGCTTGGTTTCAACAGGAGCTATTGCCGTTTGTGTTTCTATAACAGGAACATAGTGATCAGCCGTTGATCTAGTAGTTTTTTGGTTTGTTACTCCTGTTTTATCGAAAATGTTCTGTGTTCCAACCAATTTCGGATCTGTTTGTTGCTCTGTAAGAGTCGAATTCAAATTTAGCTGCTCAGCGTTTGTTTGAAATACATTTGTTTCTACTGGACTGTACGAATCGGTAACGCGGCAGGTATTGTTGATCTGGTGTGAGGTATAAACGGTGATGCCTTCAACATTGCAGACATACTCGGCAGCATTAGCGGCGGCGGGGAGGGTCAGGCTGAGGGCAATGGCGGTTTTGCAGAAAAACGGTTTCATAAAGGCAATAGAATCAGGTTGTTTGTTCAAAGTGTAATTATACTATGTACACTGTCAGCATCCGCCAACTTATTTTTAGGCGGTGTAAAACTGTGGCTGAAAGGTTGAAAATTGGAATAAAAGGTCTTAGGCCGTCTGAAACTTGTCATACTAAAGTTTCAGACGGCCTTTGCTGTCATAGCGTATTAAGCGTTCAACAGGCTTTCGTCCAATGTCAGTTCTTCGTTTTTATTGACGGCGACTTTGCGTGCCAAAACGTTTTGGGCGATTTCGTGTGCTTCGGCAAGCGAGTGCATCAGGTAAGTACCGCATTGGTATTCGTTCAGCTCGGGGATTTTGCTTTGGTCTTGAACGGTCAAAACATCCTGCATTGAAGCGAGCCATGCGTCGGCCACTTTTTGCTCGTCGGGCGTACCGATGAGGCTCATGTAGAAACCGGTACGGCAGCCCATCGGGGAAATGTCGATGATTTCAACGCTGTTGCCGTTTAAGTGGTCGCGCATAAAGCCTGCGAACAGATGCTCCAGCGTGTGAATGCCTTTTTCGGGCAGGATTTCTTTGTTGGGAATGCAGAAACGCAGGTCAAACACGGTAATGGTGTCGCCTTTGGGCGTGGTCATGGTTTTTGCCACGCGTACGGCAGGGGCGTGCATACGGGTGTGGTCGACTTTGAAACTGTCTAGTAGGGGCATTTGGGTGTCCTTTGAGGTAAATAGATTTTTAGCTAGGGATGTTTGGAGACTGAATCACAATTCTGCAATCTCAATTGCCTCGCCCGAAGCCGCACTCAGTGCTTCGTTCAAAACATCGTAGAAATCGCGGCTGTCGCGTGTTGCCAGCCATTTGCCGTTTTGCTCGGCGAAATGGTAGCCGCCGCTTTTGGCGGCAATCCACAATTCTTGGTTGGGCGTGTGGCGGTTGACGATGATTTGTGTGCCGTTTTCGGCTTCGATGGTCAGTACGTTTCCGGCAAACTGGCAGTCAAAATCCCAGCCGTTTTCGTCGATTTGGTCTTCGATGTGTTCGAACAATTCTTCGCTCATACGGATGAATTCGCTTTCGGTCATCATGGCTTTTTATGTGGTTTTTGTTTAAGATACCGAATCTTGCCACATTCGTAATGATGAAGAAAGTTTTACTGATGAAATACGGCGTATTTTTTGCAGCGGCAACGGCTCTGCTGCTTTCTGCCTGCGGCTACAAAGGCGACCTCTACCTGCCCAAAGAAGGCGACAAGGCGCGCTTCGGCGTGATTCAGACCGGCTTGAAATTCGATACGGCTAAAGAGCCGACCACTCAAACTAACGATTAAAAAAAGACTTCACAAACATGACCTTATCCTGCGAACAAATCCCTTATTCCCACCTTGCCGAGGAATTCGGCACGCCGCTTTATGTGTACAGCAAATCTGCGCTGACCGAGGCGTTTGACAACTACCAAACCGCGTTTGCTGCTTTGAATCCGCTTGTCTGCTACGCGGTTAAAGCCAATGGCAACCTGAGCATCATCAAACACTTTGCTTCTTTGGGGAGCGGTTTTGACATTGTGTCCGGCGGCGAGTTGGCGCGTGTTTTGGCGGCCGGCGGCGATGCGGCGAAAACGATTTTTTCTGGTGTGGGCAAGAGTGAGGCAGAAATTGAATTTGCGCTGAATGCGGGCGTGAAATGCTTCAATATGGAGAGCATTCCCGAAATCGACCGTATTCAGAAAGTTGCCGCGCGTTTGGGTAAAGTCGCTCCGGTTTCCTTGCGCGTCAATCCTGATGTCGATGCCAAAACCCACCCTTATATCTCCACCGGTTTGAAAGCCAATAAATTCGGTATTGCCTATGCCGATGCGCTTGAGGCCTATCGTCATGCTTCCCGACAAAGCCATTTGAAAATCATCGGTATCGACTGCCATATCGGCTCGCAACTGACCGACCTCAGCCCGCTTATCGAAGCCTGCGAACGTATCTTGGCCTTGGTCGACCAACTGGCAGACGAAGGTATTGTGTTGGAACACTTGGACTTGGGCGGCGGTGTCGGCATTGTTTACCAAGACGAAAATGTGCCTGATTTGGGCGTGTATGCCCAAGCCGTTCAAAAACTGATCGGTACACGCCGTCTGAAACTGGTTCTCGAGCCAGGCCGCAGCTTGGTTGGTAATGCCGGTGCGTTGTTGACGCGCGTCGAGTTCGTCAAACATGGCGAAGAGAAAAACTTTGTGATGGTCGATGCGGCGATGAACGATTTGATGCGTCCGGCACTTTATGACGCCTATCATCACATTGAAGCGGTCGAAACCAAAGACATTGAGCCTCTGATGGCCAATATCGTCGGCCCGATTTGCGAAACCGGCGACTTCCTCGGCAAAGACCGCACCATCGCCTGCGAAGAAGGGGATTTGTTGCTTATCCGCAGCGCCGGTGCGTATGGCTCAAGCATGGCGAGCAACTACAACACGCGCAACCGTGCGGCGGAAGTATTGGTTGACGGTAGCGAATGCAAACTTATCCGCCAACGTGAAACCGTCGAGCAGCAAATGGCCAACGAATTGGCTTGTTTGTAAGGTTTGATTGTTTAAAAGGCCGTCTGAAAGCTTGATTGACTTTCAGACGGCCTTTGTTATGAAAGAAAAGGGCATATATCAAACACGCCCTTTTTTAGGTTATCAATAATGCGGCGGAATCTCGTCGCGCAGGCTGTACGGTTCGCGTTCGCCATTTGCGCCTTTGTCCTGCATCCGTTGATACAGAAGCCGCAACTGGCCTTGCTGCAAATCCAAAGCCTGCTGCATCTTGGCGATGGTGTCGTTCAGACTGCCGATTAAATCTTCCTGCAAGGCCGTCTGAATTTCCAGCTCTGTGACGCGGTATTCCAATTCCTGAATATCGCTCATATTACAGCACCATCGCGGCAATCCAGCCGGCAGCCATCAGCGGGATATTGTAGTGGATAAAAGTCGGGATAACTGAATCGCGGATGTGGTCGTGTTGACCGTCGGCGTTCAGACCCATGGTCGGACCGAGCGTTGAGTCGGAAGCAGGGGAGCCTGCATCACCCAGCGCGCCTGCCGTGCCGACAATGGCCACGGTAGCCATTGGGGAGAAGCCCAAGCTGATGCACAAAGGCACATAAATCGCGGTAATAATCGGCAAGGTGGAGAAAGACGAGCCGATGCCCATGGTTACCAGCAAGCCGACGCACAACATGGTCAATGCGGCCATGCCTTTATTGCCGCCGAACAAAGCCATGCTGCGTTCGACCAAAGGCTGAATGTCGCCGGTTGCGTTCATTACGGCGGCGAAACCTTGCGCCGCAATCATAATAAAGCCGACCATCGCCATCATTTTGATGCCTTCGCCGAACACATCGCTGGCGGCGGAGCGGTTCATCACGCCCAACATCATAAACACGGCAAAGCCCAACATAGCGCCCAACACCAGCGAACCATCATACAAAAGCTGAATGGCAAAACACACGGCAATCGCCACGGCCGCCACCAAGCTGCGATAGGTTGACGGCTCTTGTTGTTGCACTGCCGCACGATTGTCTTCCGTGTCAGTGGTATTGTTTTGATAAATGCGCGGTTTGCGGTAGTGCAAAAAGGCCAGCAGCAAGCCGGACACCATGCCCAAAGCCGGAATCGCCATTGCGTGCATCACATTGATGCCGCTGGTGTCCATGCCTGCCGAGCGGATATTGCCCAACATGATGTCGTTCAAGAAGATGGCACCGAAGCCGTAAGGCAGGAACATATAAGTCGTTACCAAGCCAAACGTAATTACGCAGGCCACCAAGCGGCGGTCGAGTTTCAAACGGTTGAACACCAACAGCAGCGGCGGAATAATCATCGGGATAAACGCAATATGAATCGGCACAACGTTTTGGCTCATCACACCCATGCACAAAATAATCGCCAGCAGCAGCCATTTGACCGCACCTTCACCTTTCGCATTGCCTTCGCCGCCGTTGAGTTTGCGGATAATCACGCCGGCGAGCTGTTGTGGCAGACCGGAATGCGTGATGGCCATGGCAAACGCGCCGAGCATGGCATAAGACAGCGCGATTTGCGCCCCACCTTTCAGGCCTTCGTTAAAAACAGGAATAATCCCTTGCTGCACCACATCGCCGGCCGCGTTGGTTACATTCTCCAAAGGCATACCGGCCACCAAGCCGCCGACAAACGCGCCGACAGCCAAGCTGAGTACCACATGCACGCGCGATAAAGACAGCACAAGCATGATGATGACCGCAATTACAACCGCATTCATATCGTTCTCCGTTGTTTCAGACGGCCTGTTATGTAAAAACAGGCAATCATCTGTTTACATATTACAAATAAACATCATAACCCAAGCATGAAGCCTTTGCAAAAAACGGCAGGCCGTCTGAAACCCAAACCATCAACTTTCAGACGGCCTGCCGTGAACCCTTATTCAGAGTTTTAATAGGGCGTGCGGTTCTGGCGATAAAAATATCTAAAAAACACGCGCTTCCTATTCTTTGCATATGGTACCAATGTTAAAATCGACACAATGTTTCGGTTTCAGGTTTGTCACTGAAATTAAAGCAGTTATTGATAAAATCCAATTCAATAATACGCAAACAAAGGAAAGAAACTATGGATATTCTGACGCGGCTGCACAATCTGCCGCCCTCCCGCTTTCATTACAAACTTCTGGTTTTGGTCGGCATAGGCTGGTTGTTTGATGCTATGGATACAGGCTTGGTGTCGTTTGTATTGCCGGCTTTGGGCAAAGATTGGGCGCTGGCTCCGGCGCAGTTGGGTTGGATTGTCAGCATTGCCTTTGTCGGCATGGCTCTGGGCGCAGTATTCAGCGGCTGGCTGGCGGATAGGTTCGGACGGAAAACCGTTTTTGCCGGCACGATGGTGGTGTACAGCATTACCACAGGTTTGTGCGCGCTTGCGCCTGATTTGACGGTTTTGCTGGTGTGCCGCTTTTTTGTCGGCGTCGGTTTGGGCGGCCAGCTGCCCGTCGCCGTGTCGCTGGTCAGCGAATATGCGCCGCCGAAAGTACGCGGCCGTTTTATTGTGTTGCTGGAAAGCTTTTGGGGCTTGGGCTGGCTCTCGGCCGCGCTGGTGTCTTATTTCTTTATTCCGCAAACCGGCTGGCACAGCGCGTTTTTATTCGGCGCCTTGCCCCTGTTTTATGTGCCGTTGGTGTTGAAATTCGTTCCCGAATCCGTGCCTTACCTGCTTTCCCGCGGCAAAATCAACGAAGCACACCGTTTGGTATCCGCGCTGGAAATCCAATCGGGCATCACGCCGTCGATAGAAGCCGTTGCCGCACCGGCCGCCCCGCGCGAACGCATCCGCTTCGTTCAGCTTTGGCAACATCCGTTTGCACGGCGCACGCTGATGCTGTGGCTGGTTTGGTTCGGCATCGTGTTTTCGTATTACGGCATTTTCACTTGGTTGCCCAAATTGCTGGTCGAGCAGGGCAATACTGTGGTCAAAACCTTTGAATATGTGCTGGTGATGATTGTGGCGCAACTGCCCGGCTATATAGCCGCCGCGGCTTTGGTGGAAAGAATCGGCCGCAAAGCAACGCTGGCAGGCTTTCTGGCCGCGTGCGCAGTGTGCGCATGGTTTTTCGGGCAAAGCACCACTGCGGCCGAAGTCATGATTTGGGGTAGCCTGATGTCCTTCTTCAACTTGGGCGCATGGGGCGTTTTATACACCTACACCCCCGAACTCTACCCCTTGCGCTTCCGTGCTTTCGCATCCGGCTGGGCAGGCGCCATCGGTCGCGTCGGCGGCATACTTGCGCCCATGGTAGTAGCGGCGATGGTGGGCAATAGCGGCGGCTTTGGCAAAATCTTTATGATGTTTGCGCTGGTTATGCTGCTGATTGTGGCAGTAGTCTTGGTATTGGGTGAGGAAACCAAAGGCCGTACGCTGGAAGACATTAGCCAATAAAAGATAGACATGAAAAAGGCCGTCTGAAAAATATTTTCAGACGGCCTTTTTCATTTACGTTTGTAATTTTAATACATCGATTTTCTGTTTTTATCTTAATTATCGAGGAAAGCGACGAAGAATAACCGTCTTTGTTTTTGCGTAGATAAAAATATTATACTTCAAAGAATTAAAATGAATAAACGATAAAATGGCCGTCTGAAAAGTTCAATCATGGTTTGTGATGTAGGTCAAAGCAAAATGTAACTAAATTACCTATAGTTATCGTAGTGAAAATTTATTGACCTTATTGCCACCTTTTATTAAGGAGATACACCATGAACGCATCAGCCGACAACGTCGTCAGCCCAGCCGTAGCCGAGGTAAACAGCCTGATTGACAAGGGTTTATGGGCATTGGACGAGTTTCTTAAGCTCGATCAGGAGCAGATTGACTTTATTGTGGCCAAAGCCTCTATCGCCGCGCTGGACAAACATGGTGTACTCGCCATGCACGCGGTAGAAGAAACAGGGCGCGGCGTGTTTGAGGATAAGGCGACGAAAAACCTGTTTGCCTGCGAAAACGTCGTGCGCCGCCTGCGCGATTTGAAAACCGTGGGTGTCATCAGCGAAAACGATGTAACCGGTATTACGGAAATTGCCGATCCGGTCGGCGTGGTTTGCGGTATCGTACCGACAACCAATCCGACTTCCACCACCATTTTCAAATCCCTCATTGCGCTGAAAACCCGCAATCCGATTATTTTCTCATTCCACCCGTCCGCCCAGCAGTGTTCCGCCCATGCAGCGCGTATCGTGCGCGATGCGGCGATTGCGGCCGGTGCGCCGGAAAACTGTATCCAGTGGATTGAAAAGCCGTCTATGGAAGGCACTTCCGCGCTGATGAAGCATCCGGGCGTGGCAACGATTTTGGCGACCGGCGGCAATGCGATGGTGGAAGCCGCGTACTCTTGCGGCAAACCTGCGCTCGGCGTCGGGGCGGGCAACGTACCTGCTTATGTTGAAAAAACGGCAGACATCAAACAGGTGGCACACGATATTGTGATGTCGAAATCTTTCGACAACGGCATGGTGTGCGCCAGCGAGCAAGCGGTGATTGCCGATAAAGAGATTTACAAAGAGTTGGCCGAAGAATTCAAATCCTACGGCGTGTACTTTGCCAACAAAAAAGAAAAAGCCATGCTCGAAGAGTTTATCTTCGGTGTAACGGCGAATTGCGCCAGCTGCGGCGGGGCGAAACTCAATTCTGCGGTAGTAGGCAAACCGGCAACATGGATTGCCGAACAGGCCGGGTTTAAAGTACCTGAAAAAACCAACATCATCATCGCCGAATGCCGCGAAGTCGGTCCAAACGAGCCGCTGACCCGCGAAAAACTTTCGCCTGTTTTGGCCATGATTAAGGCGGATTCGACCGAACAAGGTTTGAAGTTCGCCGAAGAAATGGTTGCCTTTGACGGCTTGGGACACTCCGCCGCCATCCATACCGCCGATGAAGAATTGGTCAAAACGTTCGGTTCCCGCGTCAAAGCGCTGCGCGTGATTTGGAATTCGCCTTCCACCTTCGGCGGCATCGGCGACGTGTACAACGCCTTCCTGCCTTCTCTGACCCTCGGTTGCGGCTCTTACGGTAAAAACGCCGTCGGCGGCAACGTCAGCGCAGTCAATCTGTTAAATATCAAAAAAGTAGGCCGTCGGAGAAACAACATGCAATGGTTCAAAGTGCCCGCCAAAATCTATTTTGAACGCGATTCCATCCAATATCTGCAAGACATGAAAGACTGCGAAAAAGTCATGATTGTGACTGACCGTTCGATGGTTGACCTGGGCTTTGTCGATAAAATCACCCATCAACTGCATCAACGCAAAAACAAAGTGACCATCCAGCTGTTTACCGATGTCGAAGCCGATCCGAGCGTCCAAACCGTCTATAAAGGCACCGATTTGATGCGCAGCTTCCAGCCTGACACCATCATCGCTCTGGGCGGCGGTTCGCCAATGGACGCAGCCAAAGCCATGTGGCTCTTCTACGAGCAGCCGCAAGTCGATTTTGAAGACTTGGTGCAAAAATTCATGGACATCCGCAAACGCGCGTTCCGCTTCCCTGAATTGGGACGCAAAGCCAAATTTATCGGTATCCCTACCACATCGGGCACAGGATCCGAAGTGACGCCGTTTACTGTCATCAGCGACGGCGACAAAAAATATCCGATTGCCGACTACTCGCTGACACCAACCATTTCGATTGTCGATCCTGCGTTTACCATGACCGTACCGGCAGGCGTAACCGCCGATACCGGTTTGGACGTACTGACCCACGCCGTAGAAGCATACGTTTCTGTACTGGCAAACGACTTTACAGACGGCCTCGCCCTGCAAGCCATCAAGCTCGTGTTCCAATACCTCGAACGCTCCTACAAACACGGTGCGGCCGATCCCGAAGCGCGCGAGCATATGCACAATGCCTCCACCATCGCAGGCATGGCGTTTGCCAATGCGTTCTTGGGCATCAACCACTCGATGGCACATAAAATCGGCGGCAAATATCACGTTCCGCATGGTCGCGCCAACGCCATCCTGCTGCCGCACGTCATCCGCTACAACGGCACGCGTCCGCAGAAAACCGCCACTTGGCCGAAGTACAACTACTACAAAGCCGACCTGAAATATCAGGAAATCGCCCGTACTTTAGGCTTGCCATGCAGCACACCGGCAGAAGGCGTCGAATCCTTCGCCCGCGCCTGCCATGAGCTGGCGGTCAACGTCGGCATCAAAATGTCGTTGAAAGAGCAGGGCATCGATGAGAAAACCTTCCTCGACGGCAGAAAAGAGCTGGCCATGATGTCTTTTGAAGACCAATGCACCCCGGCCAACCCACGCCTCGCCATGGTGGCTGATATGGAAGAAATCCTGACCAAAGCCTACTACGGCGAATAAAATCGGGCAGTTAAAAAGGCCGTCTGAAACCTGAATATAGGGTTTCAGACGGCCTTTTGTATTAGAACTAAAGTTGATACTTATTGTATGTGGAATTTAATTTGCAAACATTAAGAATAGTCATCATGAAATCAGAAATTTTAAAACAATTTGGCAAACATGTTCGTTATTTAAGACAACTCCAGGATTTAAGTCAGGAAGCATTGGCTGAAAAAGTGAATATGTACCGGACTTATATCGGAATGATAGAACGTGGAGAGCGTAACCCCGCCCTATTAAATCTTATTCGTTTGGCTAGCGCATTAGATATTTCTTTGCCTGAACTTTTAAGGGCTATGTTAATGACGGGAACTGTGATAATGAATCTAACTGATTCGTATGGTTTTTTGGGTCTTCGGAATATATAGTGGAATTACTTTCTTAATAGTTTAAAAACAACTGGTGTTTAAATCGGATTTTCTGGTGGGATGTTAGGATAATCAATAGTATTATATAAAAGTATCAATCACATACGAGTGATACTTTGGGAAAAAAATAAAATAGTCCAATTTACTTGACCGTGTACTATGGTACATGGTTTATAATATTCAGGGGGTGAAATAAGATGATTTATCGCATTAGTGAGTTTGCAGATAAATGTGGAGTTAATAAAGAAACGATCAGATATTACGAGCGAAAAAATTTATTACAAGAACCTCACCGAACGGAAGCTGGTTATCGGATATATTCATATGATGACGTTAAGCGTGTTGGGTTTATTAAACGAATACAGGAACTTGGTTTCTCTTTAAGCGAGATTTATAAATTACTTGGTGTTGTAGATAAAGATGAAGTTCGTTGTCAAGATATGTTCGAATTTGTTTCTAAAAAACAAAAGGAAGTGCAAAAACAAATAGAGGATTTAAAACGAATTGAAACTATGTTAGACGACTTAAAACAACGATGTCCAGATGAAAAGCAATTACATTCGTGTCCAATAATAGAAACATTAACATGAGAGATTAATTAACGAAAGGAGCTTTTTTATGAATAAATTTAAGGTAAACATTTCAGGAATGACATGTACGGGTTGTGAAAAACACGTAGAATCAGCACTTGAAAAGATAGGTGCTAAAAATATTGAGTCTAGTTATCGTCGTGGTGAAGCAGTATTTGAACTGCCCGATGATATTGAGGTTGAAAGTGCAATAAAGGCGATTGATGAAGCAAATTACCAAGCCGGAGAAATTGAAGAAGTATCATCACTAGAAAACGTGGCGTTAATTAATGAAGACAATTATGACCTTCTTATTATTGGTTCTGGTGCTGCTGCCTTTTCTTCGGCAATTAAAGCTATAGAATACGGTGCAAAAGTTGGAATGATTGAGCGTGGAACGGTTGGGGGAACCTGTGTGAATATTGGCTGTGTTCCGTCAAAAACTCTTCTTAGGGCAGGGGAAATCAATCATTTATCAAAAGACAATCCGTTTATAGGTTTACAAACATCCGCTGGAGAAGTGGATTTAGCTAGTTTAATCACGCAAAAGGATAAATTGGTGAGCGAACTTCGGAATCAAAAATATATGGATTTAATTGATGAATATAATTTTGATTTAATTAAAGGTGAAGCAAAATTCGTTGATGCTAGTACGGTTGAGGTCAATGGGGCAAAGTTATCTGCAAAACGCTTTTTAATTGCAACAGGTGCATCGCCTTCGTTGCCCCAAATTTCAGGACTTGAAAAAATGGACTATTTAACTAGTACAACACTTCTTGAGTTAAAGAAAATACCAAAACGATTAACTGTAATTGGTTCAGGATACATTGGAATGGAGCTTGGACAACTATTTCATCATTTAGGTTCAGAAATAACGCTTATGCAAAGAAGTGAGCGACTTTTAAAGGAGTATGATCCTGAGATTTCAGAGTCAGTTGAAAAAGCGTTAATTGAACAGGGTATAAACCTTGTCAAAGGGGCAACTTTTGAGCGTGTTGAACAAAGTGGAGAGATAAAAAGGGTTTACGTAACAGTAAATGGCAGTAGAGAAGTCATTGAATCAGATCAGTTACTTGTTGCCACTGGAAGAAAACCAAATACGGATTCTTTAAATTTAAGTGCAGCAGGTGTTGAAACTGGAAAAAATAATGAAATCCTGATCAATGATTTTGGTCAAACAAGTAATGAAAAGATTTATGCAGCAGGAGATGTGACTTTAGGACCACAATTTGTATATGTAGCAGCCTATGAAGGTGGAATTATTACTGATAATGCTATTGGTGGATTAAACAAAAAAATAGATTTATCGGTAGTTCCTGCTGTTACGTTTACGAATCCGACGGTTGCAACGGTTGGTTTAACAGAAGAACAAGCAAAAGAGAAAGGGTATGATGTGAAGACATCTGTATTACCTTTAGATGCTGTTCCAAGAGCAATTGTAAACCGTGAAACAACCGGTGTATTTAAACTAGTAGCAGATGCAGAAACACTAAAAGTATTAGGGGTTCATATTGTATCTGAAAATGCAGGAGATGTCATCTATGCAGCATCATTAGCTGTTAAATTTGGCTTAACGATAGAAGATTTAACAGAAACCCTAGCACCATATTTAACAATGGCTGAAGGGCTAAAATTAGTTGCACTTACGTTCGATAAAGATATTTCGAAATTATCTTGTTGTGCAGGCTAAGGGAACTTTTTTAGGATTTTGAGATTTAAGTTATTTGAGGTCTGTAATGTAGACAACTCTATCTACCTTAAAAAAGTCGTCTGAAAACCCTGTTCCCAAGTTTTCAGACGACCTTTCTTATTACAGCAATCAATGCCGAATCAGACTTTACACCACGATGTTCACCAGTCTGCCAGGCACCACGATGATTTTCTTCGCAGGCTTGCCTTCCATGAATTTTACTGCACCTTCGTTGGCAAGGGCGGCGGCTTCGAGGTCGGCTTTGGATGCGTCGGCGGCGACGGTGATTTTGCCGCGCAGTTTGCCGTTGACTTGAACCATCACTTCGATTTCGGATTTGACCAAAGCGGCTTCGTCGATTGTCGGCCAGCCTGCTTCCCACAGTTTCGCGCCGTTTAATTCGCTCCACAGGGTTTCGCAGATGTGTGGAACAATCGGCCACAGCAGGCGTACGGCGGTTTCCAATACTTCTTGGGCGACGGCGCGGCCTTGTTCGTTGCCGGTGTCGGTTTTGTCGTATTGGTTGAGCAATTCCATCACGGCGGCGATGGCGGTGTTGAACTGCTGGCGGCGGCCGTAGTCGTCGCTAACTTTGGCGGTGGTGGCGTGCAGTTTGTGACGCAGGTCTTTGAGTTCTTTAGACAAACCGTCTTGGCTGCCTGCAAACGCTTTGACTGCTTCGCCTTGCTTCAAGTATTCGTAAACGGTGCGCCACAGGCGGCGCAGGAAGCGGTGTGCGCCTTCGACGCCGCTGTCGCTCCATTCGAGGGACTGTTCGGGCGGTGCGGCAAACATCATAAACAGGCGGGCGGTGTCCGCGCCGTAGGCATTAATCAGCTCTTGCGGATCGACGCCGTTGTTTTTGGACTTGGACATTTTTTCCGTGCCGCTGATGACGACTGGCAGTCCGTCTGCTTTCAGAACGGCGGAAACAGGGCGGCCTTTGTCGTCAAAAGTCAGCTCGACATCGGCAGGGTTGATCCAGTCTTTGCCGCCTTTGTCGTTTTCGCGGTAGTAGGTCTCGCAGACGACCATGCCTTGTGTGAGCAGGCGTTCAAACGGTTCGTCCACGCTGACCAAGCCTTCGTCGCGCATCAGTTTGGTGAAGAAGCGCGCGTATAAGAGGTGCAGAATCGCGTGTTCGATGCCGCCGATATATTGGTCGACCGTGCCCCAGTATTTCGCGGCGTCAGGATCGACCATGCCGTCTGAAAATTTGGGCGACATGTAGCGGAAGAAATACCAGCTCGATTCCATGAAGGTGTCCATGGTGTCGGTTTCGCGTTTCGCCGCGCCGCCGCAGCATGGGCAGGTGGTTTCGTAAAATTCGGGCATTTTTGCCAAAGGCGAACCCATGCCGTCGGGTACGACGTTTTCAGGCAGGACGACGGGCAGTTGGTCGGCGGGGACGGGTACGTCGCCGCATTTTTCGCAATGGACGATGGGAATCGGGCAGCCCCAGTAGCGTTGGCGCGAAATACCCCAGTCGCGCAGGCGGTATTGGGTTTTCGGTTCGCCTGCGTCTTGGCTTTGCAGCTTGGCGGCGATGGCGTCGAATGCCGTCTGAAAATTCATGCCGTCCAAGTCGCCGCTGTTGACCAATACGCCGTTTTCTTTGTCGCCGTACCATTCTTGCCATTGGTTTGCGTCAAATGCGTTGTCGCCGACGGCAATGACCTGTTTTTTCGGCAGGCTGTATTTGGTGGCGAACTCGAAATCGCGTTCGTCGTGCGCCGGAACCGCCATTACCGCGCCGTCGCCGTAGCCCCACAATACATAGTTGGCAATCCACACTTCCAGCTTGTCGCCGCTGAGAGGATTAATGACAAAACGACCGGTCGGCACGCCTTTTTTCTCCATCGTCGCCATATCGGCTTCGGCAACCGAACCGGCTTTGCATTCGGCGATAAATGCCTGCAATTCGGGTTTGTCGGCGGCTGCGGCGGTTGCCAGCGGATGCTCGGCGGCAACGGCAACATAAGTTGCGCCCATCAGCGTGTCGGGACGGGTGGTATAAACTTGCAGGAATTTCGCGTAATCGCCTTCCAAACCTTGTTTGCTGTCGTCTGAAACGGCGAAGCGCACGGTCATACCGCGTGATTTGCCGATCCAGTTGCGCTGCATGGTTTTGACTTGTTCCGGCCAGTGTTCCAGCTTGTCCAAATCGTTGAGCAGCTCTTCGGCGTAATCGGTGATTTTGAAGTAATACATCGGGATTTCGCGTTTTTCGATCAACGCGCCCGAACGCCAGCCGCGCCCGTCGATGACTTGCTCGTTGGCAAGGACGGTTTGATCGACCGGGTCCCAGTTTACCGTGCCGTTTTTGCGATAGACGATGCCTTTTTCAAACAGCTTGGTAAACAGCCATTGTTCCCAGCGGTAGTATTCGGGTTTGCAGGTGGCGACTTCGCGTTCCCAGTCAATTGCAAAGCCCAGGCTTTTGAGCTGGGTTTTCATGTATTCGATGTTGTCGTAAGTCCATGCGGCAGGGGCGACGTTGTTTTTCATTGCCGCATTTTCCGCAGGCATACCGAACGCGTCCCAACCCATAGGCTGCATGACGTTGAAACCGTTTAAGAGTTTGAAGCGGCTTAATACGTCGCCGATGGTGTAGTTGCGCACATGCCCCATGTGCAGCTTGCCGCTGGGGTAGGGGAACATGGAAAGGCAGTAGTATTTTGGTTTGGAAGCGTCTTCGGAGACGTTGAAAATACGGGCGTCGTCCCATTTTTTCTGCGCCGCAGGCTCAATGGCGGCGGGTTGATATTGTTCTTGCATGATGTTTCGCTTTATACAAAAGGCGTTGGAAAATAAAATCAAACGCAGATTATAGCGGATTCAGAAGCGGATTGCTTGTGTCGTAACATCATGTCAAACCGCTTTGGCATTGTTGTTTCCCGTTTGTTTTGATATGGAAGAACGCAAATAATCAAAAGGCCGTCTGAAAATAAGGTTTCAGACGGCCTGAGTATGAAAGGTTAACGGTAAGTCTGGCAACGGACGGCTTCTTCCTTGCAGAATATTTCCGCGTGCTGGCGGCGGCATTGCTGAATCACATCCAAGCGGGCGCGGCCGCGGTTGACGTTTTCGGCACGGAAGGTGTCGGTAAATGCCGACAACGTACACACATGAACCTCGTTGTTTCTGCGTGCGGAACGCTCGTCCAAACGTTCGCTCAGGAGAAAGTTTACTTTGGCAGTCAGTTCGGCTACTTGGCGCTCCAGTGCCGCAATGCGTTCGCTGTCGGACGGCGCGGCTTGGGCAGCGGTCGCCATCAGAATCAGGCATAAAAAGGAAGCAATTTTTTGCATCATGGAGGAAAACCTTTCTAATATAAAACAGCGGCATAGGGTAAAATACTCTTTCACTTTAAGGTCATTATCATGCTGTGACAAGGCGAGGGAGGCCGTCTGAAACAAAATTTTCAGACGGCCTTAAAAATATCGACTTGAGTTTTTTACCTTCCGCCCACATATCCGACCCAGTTCAAACTTATTCAAAACACTATCAAAATTATGAGTACCCAAGATTATTACGAAACCCTTGGTGTTGCCCGCAGCGCTAGCGACGATGAAATCAAAAAAGCCTACCGCAAGCTGGCAATGAAATACCATCCCGACCGCAATCCTGACAACAAAGAAGCGGAAGAAAAATTTAAAGAAGTCCAAAAAGCTTACGACACCTTGTCTGACAAGGAAAAACGTGCCATGTACGACCAATACGGCCATGCCGCGTTTGAACAGGGCGCAGGTGCGGGCGGATTCGGTGGCTTTGGCGGTTTTGGCGGCCAAGGCGGATTCGGTGGTGCGCAAGGCTTCGATTTTTCCGATATTTTCAGCCAAATGTTCGGCGGTGGCGGCAGCGCAGGCGGCCGTCAGCCGGATTACAGCGGTGCGGACTTGCAGGTTGGCATAGAGATTTCGCTTGAAGAAGCCGCCAAAGGCGTGAAAAAACGCATCAACATTCCGACTTACGAAGAATGTGATGTCTGCCACGGCTCAGGTGCCAAACCGGGCACATCCGCATCGACTTGTTCGACCTGTCACGGCTCAGGTACGGTACACGTCCGCCAAGCCATTTTCCAAATGCAGCAGACTTGTCCGACTTGTCACGGCACAGGCAAAGAAATCAAAGATCCTTGCGTCAAATGCCGTGGCGAAGGCCGCACCAAAACCAGCAAAACGGTTGAAGTCAACATTCCGGCAGGCATCGACGACGGTCAACGCATCCGCTTGAGCGGCGAGGGCGAGCCGGGTCAACACGGTGCACCGGCAGGCGATTTGTACGTCAATGTCCGCGTAAGACAGCACAAAATCTTCGAGCGCAACGGCTTGGACCTGCATTGCGAACTGCCGATCAGCTTTGCCATTGCCGCATTGGGCGGCGAAGTCGAAGTGCCGACTTTGGACGGCAAAGTCAAACTGCACATTCCGAAAGAAACGCAAACCGGCCGCCGTATGCGCGTAAAAGGCAAAGGCATCAAGTCTCTGCGTTCCAGCTCGACCGGCGATTTGTACTGCCACATTTTGGTTGAAACACCGGTTAACCTGACCGACCGTCAGAAAGAGTTGCTGGAAGAATTTGAAAAAATCTCCTCCGGCCTTGACCTCAGCCAAACCCCGCGCAAAAAATCGTTTTGGGAAAAAGTAGGAGATTTGTTCTCCGATAATTAATCGCTGTAGAAAGGCCGTCTGAAACATGTTTACATTGGGTTTCAGACGGCCTTTTGTTTTTCTTTTTGTTGCTTCAAGCCATGGTTTGCCTTATAATTCGCGCCTCACTCTTACGGGAGTAGCCATTCGGCGCAATGCCGAAACCGTTGTCAACATAATCGGCTTGTGCGGCCGTGGCGGCGGTATCTTCTCTGCTTTATCGGAAGACAGGCAAGACGTAAGCGTTGTCCATACCCTTGCGGGCGGTATGCACAGCGCTTTTTGTTTGCCCGCTTTTCGGTTGAGTATCTTAAATCATGGAAGCTTTTTTCTCCTCGATGCTGGGCGTTGCCATTGCCGAAATCGGCGATAAGACGCAATTACTGGCGCTCTTTTTGGCAGCACGTTTTGCCCACAAAAATGCGATTGTTGCCGGTATCTTTATTGCAACCCTGTTGAACCATCTTGTTTCAGCCGCACTCGGTGTCTGGCTGGCATCCGCTATTTCGCCCGAAGTCATGAAATGGGTGGTCGGCGGCAGTTTTATTGCGGTCGGATTATGGCTGCTGTTGCCGGATAAAGACGAAGACCCTGACGGCAAGTGGCTGAAATACGGCGCATTTACGGCGACGGTTGTCCTGTTTTTCTTGGCTGAAATCGGCGATAAAACGCAAATTGCGACGGTTCTTTTGGCGGCAAAATACCAATCTATCCTGCTGGTCGTGGTCGGCAGTATTGCCGGTTTGATGATTGCTTCTGTGCCTGCCGTGTATTTGGGCGAAATGCTGATGCGTAAAATTCCGGCCAAAGCAGTGCGCATTGCCGCATGTATCTTGTTCTGCCTGCTGGGTATTTTGACCCTGCTTGGCGACAGTATTGTGTTGAAGGCCGTCTGAAATGTGGGACATTGTTTTTGAACACAAAGATTTTGTGGTCATCAATAAGCCTTGCGGCGTATCGGTGCACAGCGAATCGGAAGGGAATGTTTGCCTGACTGCTTCGCTGGCGCAGCAGCTCGGCGTTGAGCGCGTGTGGCTGGTTCACCGTTTGGACAAAGCCACCAGCGGCCTGTTGCTGTTTGCGCTCAACCGCGACAGCGCGACGGCTTTGTCGGCGCAATTTGCCGAGAAAACCATGCGTAAAACTTATTTGGCACTCGGTACGCACAAGCCGGCGAAAAAGCAGGGTTGGGTGAAAGGCAGTATGGCGCGTTCGCGGCGCGGTACATGGAAGCTGACGCGAGACGAGGATAATTTTGCCGTTACCCGTTTCAGCAGCCAAAGCCTGAAGCCCGGTTTGCGCCTGTTTGTGTTGCAACCGTTTACCGGCAAAACCCATCAGCTGCGCGTGGCCATGAAAAGCATAGGCAGTCCGATTTTGGGCGATACGCTGTATGGCGGCGATGAGGCGGGACATCTGTTTCTGCACGCTTGGCGTTTGGTTTTCGACTATCGCGGCGAGCATTTCGATATTCGGGTTGCGCCTGATAAAACATGGCCGTCTGAAATCGATTTGTCGGCGTGTTTAGGTTCGGATGAATCCGAATAGAAGCAGTGAGATTTTTGTGTATATTAAAAAAAGGCCGTCTGAAATTGTTCAGACGGCCTTTTGATTGTTTCAAGTTTACATTTCCAATTCGCTCAAACCCGGCAAGTCGGCAAAACAGCGGTCATGCGTGATTTGGCAGAAGTTGTCCAGATAGCCTTTGTTGGCATCTTCCGTACGAATGGCGGCATAAAGTTTGCTTTGTAGGCCGTCTGAAGTGATTTTGCGGTGGACGACGTAGCCTTTTTCCAAATACGGCATGACCGTCCAATAGGGCAGGGCGGCGATGCCGCGTTTGCTGGCAACCAGCTGGATAATGGCAATGGTCAGCTCGCTATGGCGGCGTGGCGGATTAATGCCTTTGGGCAGCAGCACTTTTTTGGGCAAATCCAGCATTTCGTCGGGGACGGGATAAGTGATCAAGGTTTCGTCGATAAAGTCTTCGGCTTCCCAAATGTCTTTGTCGGCAAGCGGGTGGTCTTCTGCGCAGATGCCGACCATTTCATAGGCAAACAGGGGGCGGTAGCTGATGCCGTTGAGCGGCTCGGCTTCGGAAACGATGGCAAGGTCGGCGCGGTGTTGCAGCAGCAGCCCGACCGGATCGGCTTGGAAACCGGAAACGATGTCTAATTCAACTTGCGGCCATAAGGGGCGGAACTCGCCCATGGCAGGCATCAGCCAGTCAAAGCAGGTGTGGCATTCGACGGCAAGCCTGAGTTCGCCGGCTTCGCCTTCAATAATCCGCACCAAATCACGTTCGGCGGCGGCAACCTGCGGCAACAGCTCGCGTGCCAGTTGCAATAGGCGCATACCGGCCGGAGTGAAGCGCAGTGGTGTGGATTTGCGTTCAAACAACGGCGTTTCGTAATAATTTTCCAAGGCGCGGATTTGGTGCGACAGGGCGGATTGGGTCAGGAAAACCCGTTTGGCGGCAAGGGAAACGCTGCCGGTTTCTTCTAAAGCCAGCAAGGTTTTGAGATGACGCAATTCGATAATAGAGTCCATATGTTTTCAGACGGCCTGTGGGTAAGGTGGTGTATATTAAAATAATTCATAATGATGTGCAATTGATTAATGTTGGGAATGATTGCTGAAATCGGAATGTAAGAATTTGAGGCATAAACAGATTTTGCGGTTAGAATGCGAAGCTGTTTTTGAAGATAGATATAAGGAGCGGAATATGGCTTTACGCCGCGAAATTCTGGCTTGGTGCGATGAGACATTGCAGGTCGGGCTGTTTAAGGACTATGCGCCCAACGGTTTGCAGGTCGAAGGCAAAGAAGAAATTGCCAAAATCGCCACTTCGGTTACCGCCAGCAAAGCTGCCATCGATTTTGCCGTAGAGCAGGGGGCGGATATGCTTTTGGTCCACCACGGCATGTTTTGGAAAAGCGAGCCTGTCACGATTACCGGTTGGAAAAAAGCACGCATTGAAACCTTGCTGCAACACCAAATCAATATGGCGGGCTACCACCTGCCGCTGGACGCGCACCCGCAATTAGGCAATAACGCACAGTTGGCCGAGAAACTCGATTGGGTGCTCGAAAAACAATTCGGCGAGCAAAACCTGTTGAATGCAGGCCGTCTGAAAACCACGCAAACGCTGGCGCAGTTGTCTGAACGCATCGAGGCGGTATTCGGCCGCAAGCCGACCGTTATCGGCGATCTTGAACGCGAAATCAAACGTATTGCCTGGTGTAGCGGAGGTGCGCAGGGATTTTTTCAGACGGCCGCAGACGAAGGTGTCGATGCGTATCTGACCGGTGAAATTTCCGAAGCACAATATCATCTTGCCAACGAAACGGGTGTGGCATTTATCAGTGCCGGCCATCATGCGACAGAACGTTACGGCGTCCGCGCCTTAGGCGATGCCGTGGCAGAAAAATTCGGTATCGAAGTGGTTCACTTTGATGAAAACAACCCTGCCTGAGTATTGAGCAATATCATAAAAACTTTACCTTATTTTAAATAATGCTTTGAGTATTACAACAAACTAGGTAGAATTACGCTGTTTAATGGCTCGGTATTCCCAAAATTTTAGGACGACTGAATAATGGATAATCAAGAAATCAACAACGGTCGCCGCCGTTTCCTGACACTGGCTACATGCGGTGCAGGCGGTGTGGCGGCTCTGGGCGTAGCTACGCCTTTCGTGGCCAGCTTCTTCCCATCGGAGAAAGCTAAGGCTGCCGGTGCTGCTGTCGAAGTAGATGTCAGCAAAATCGAAGCAGGCCAAATGCTGACTGCCGAATGGCAGGGCAAACCGATTTGGCTGGTCAACCGCACAGATCAACAGCTCAAAGACTTGAAAAGTTTGGATGGCGCAGTTGTCGATCCCAATTCCGAAGTGGATCAGCAACCGGAATACGCTAAAAACGAGACCCGTTCGATCAAGCCGAACCTCCTCGTCGCTATCGGTATCTGTACCCACCTGGGTTGCTCTCCGACTTACCGTCCCGATATTGCTCCCGCCGACTTGGGTGCAGACTGGAAAGGCGGTTTCTTCTGCCCTTGCCACGGTTCGAAATTTGACATTGCAGGCCGAGTATACAAAGGTGTTCCTGCACCGACCAACTTGGTTGTACCGCCTTACAAATATCTGAGCGATACGACTGTTTTGGTGGGCGAAGACTAAAAATAAGGAACGATAATTATGGCAAACCAAACCAATAGCAAAGCAAAAGCATTGTTAGGCTGGATGGACGATCGCTTCCCTCTGTCTAAAATGTGGAATGAGCATTTGGCTCAATACTATGCGCCGAAGAACTTCAACTTCTGGTATTACTTCGGCTCTTTGGCTCTACTCGTCCTTGTAATTCAAATCGTCAGCGGTATTTTCCTGACCATGAACTACAAACCGGACGGCAACCTTAACGCTTACCATCTGCCTGCTGCCTTTACCGCAGTAGAGTACATCATGCGCGACGTGTCCGGAGGTTGGATTATCCGCTACATGCACTCCACCGGCGCATCTTTCTTCTTCATCGTCGTTTATCTGCATATGTTCCGCGGTCTGATTTACGGTTCGTACAAAAAACCTCGTGAATTGGTGTGGATTTTCGGTTCCCTGATTTTCTTGGCATTGATGGCAGAAGCCTTTATGGGTTACCTGTTGCCTTGGGGTCAAATGTCCTTCTGGGGTGCGCAGGTAATTATTAACCTGTTCTCCGCCATCCCTGTTATCGGTCCTGATTTGTCCACTTGGATCCGCGGTGACTTCAACGTTTCCGACGTTACTTTGAACCGCTTCTTCGCCCTGCACGTTATCGCTGTGCCTTTGGTATTGCTCGGCTTGGTTGTGGCTCACATCATCGCCCTGCACGAAGTGGGTTCTAACAACCCTGATGGCGTTGAAATCAAGAAAAACAAAGACGAAAACGGTATTCCACGCGATGGTATCCCATTCCATCCTTACTACACCGTTAAAGACATTTTGGGTGTCGTTGTATTCCTGATTGTCTTCTGTTCTGTGTTGTTCTTTGCACCTGAAGGCGGCGGCTACTTCTTGGAAGCGCCAAACTTCGATGCAGCAAATGCGCTGAAAACACCTCCGCACATTGCGCCGGTATGGTACTTCACCCCGTTCTACGCAATTCTGCGTGCGATTCCTTCGATGGCAGGTACTCAGGTATGGGGTGTAATCGGCATGGGTGCAGCAGTTGTATTGATTGCCTTGTTGCCTTGGCTGGATAAGTCACCTGTAAAATCTGTTCGTTACCGCAACAACTCTTTCAAAGTAATGTTGGCGTTGTTTGTTGTATCTTTTATCGGCTTGGGAATTCTGGGTGCATTGGTAGCAGATGATACTCGTACAGCTTTTGCTCGTGCATTCAGTGCATTCTATTTCTTGTTCTTCATCGGTATGCCTTTGCATACAAACCCTAAATGGTTGGCTGAAAAAGCTGGTGGTATTAAATATTTAATTAGTCTGTTTGTTTATGCAGCTTTAATTATTTATAACCTGTATTTAGTTGCAGTCTTGCCAAATTACATCGTTAAGGCGTTCGTTTTGGCTTACACTGTTTTCTTTGCAGCTATTCCATTCCTGAATGCGTTTAATAGCGAAAAAGCTACGCCTGAACGCGTAACCATGAGCACTACTAAACAAAAAATTATGTTCTTTGTTTACGTCGGTATTACCGTTGTCGGTGCTTACTTGTTTGCAACCAATATCTGATGAGGGCAGCGAAAATGAAACAAACTCTGAAAAACTGGTTTGCTGCCTTATTGCTGGCAGTGCCTATGAGTGCAGCCGTCGCCAGCGGCGGCGGACACTACGAAAAAGTCGATATCGACCTGCGTGATCAAGTCAGTCTGCAGCACGGTGCGCAAATCTTTACAAACTACTGTTTGTCTTGCCACTCTGCAAGCGGTATGCGCTTCAACCGTCTGAAAGATATTGGTTTGACTGAAGATGAAATCAAGAAAAACCTGATGTTCACAACAGACAACGTTGGTGACGTCATGGTAGCGGCAATGGATCCGAAAGATGCCTCCAAATGGTTGGGTGCGCCTCCGCCGGATTTGACCCTGATCGCACGTTCTAAAGGTGCAGACTACCTGTACGCCTATATGCGCGGCTTCTATAAAGACCCAACTCGTCCAACCGGTTGGAACAATACTGTTTTGGCTGGCGCGAGTATGCCTCACCCATTGTGGGAGCAACAAGGTGTTCAAGCCGTTGAGTTGGATGCTAAAGGTCAGCCCGTTATGATTAAAGACGAGCATGGCAACCTGACTCCTAAGCTGTATTGGGAATCTACCGGTCTGCACAGCCGTCGCCTGCCTAACGGTAAAGTGATCCAAAAAGAGTACGATACTTATGTACGCGATTTGGTGAACTACTTGGTGTACATGGGTGAGCCTGCTCAGTTGCAACGCCACCGCATCGGCTACATGGTTCTGGCATTCCTGTTTGCGGTAATGCTGCCATTGGCTTACTTCCTGAAAAAAGAATTCTGGAAAGACGTTCACTAATTCTTTTGAATCAAAAAGGCAAACCTGTTTCAGGTTTGCCTTTTTTGTTTGTGAAATTGGTTTATGCAGAAATAATGTAAATTTTAAAATTACTTAATATAAACAATGTGATATATGAAATTTCTGGATTAAGTGTTTGAAATTATGTATAATTCTGTCTGAATTTTTATAAGGCTTAAGGCCGTCTGAAAAGATTTATCAGGAGTAAAAGATTATGATGACATTGTATTCAGGTATTACTTGTCCATTCAGCCAGCGCTGCCGTTTTGTGCTGTACGAAAAAGGCATGGATTTTGAAATCAAAGATGTGGACGTGTTCAATAAACCTGAAGACTTGGCTTTGATGAATCCGTATAACCAAGTACCGGTTCTGGTTGAGCGTGATTTGATTTTGCACGAATCAAACATTATCAACGAATACATTGACGAGCGTTTCCCTCATCCTCAGTTGATGCCGGGTGATCCTGTTATGCGCGGTCGCGGCCGTTTGGTACTGTACCGTATGGAAAAAGAATTGTTCAGCTTGGTGCAAGTGCTGGAAAACCCTGAATCTACCAATAAAGAACAAGCTAAAGCGCGTGAAGCCATTGGCAATGGTCTGACACTGTTGGCACCGTCTTTTACTAAAAACAAATACATCTTGGGCGATGACTTCTCCATGATTGATGTTGCCTTGTCTCCGCTGTTGTGGCGTTTGGACTATTACGACATCAAACTGGGTAAATCTGCTGCGCCTTTGCTGAAGTACGCCGAGCGTATTTTCCAACGCGAAGCCTTTATTGAAGCATTGACGCCGGCTGAAAAAGCCATGCGTCGTTAAGGGACGGATCTATGGTAACTTCAACCAAACCGTATTTGTTGCGTGCTTTGTATGAATGGTGTTTGGATAATAACCAAACACCGCACATCGTGGCTTGGGTAAATGAGCATACCCGTGTGCCGATGCAGTATGTACGCGATAATGAAATTGTTTTAAATATTGGTCCTACCGCCAGCCATAACTTGAATATCGACAACGAATGGGTCAATTTCTCTGCACGCTTTTCCGGCGTAGCGCACGAGATTTGGATTCCGGTTGGTCATATTGTCAGTATATTTGGCCGCGAAAGTGGAGAGGGTATGGGTTTTGAGGTAGAACCATATCAGCCTGTTTCTGTTGAAGCTGCAGAGGCGGAAGATAAAAAAGCTGAATCTGCGGAAGAAAAACCGAAAAAAGTATTGAAGCTTGTGAAGTAATTAAAGATAAAAGGCCGTCTGAAATGTTTCAGACGGCCTTTATTGATTGGGTATTGAAATGGCAAAATTAATGAGCAATTAATTATTAATTAAACCAAACAAAAAAGCTCTTGCGTTTAACAAGAGCTTTTTTGTTTAGTGGTGGAGGTAAGCGGGATCGAACCGCTGACCTCTTGCATGCCATGCAAGCGCTCTACCAACTGAGCTATACCCCCGAAATTTGGTGGCGAATCAGGGACTCGAACCCCGGACACAAGGATTATGATTCCTCTGCTCTAACCGACTGAGCTAATTCGCCGTTTCGTGAAGTCGCTATTATAGTTTTTTTTGAATATTTGGCAAGCGCTAATTTTGCTTTTTTTTATTTCTTATTGTTTTTAAAAAATAAAAAGTAAGTTGTCAGGCTATAGCTTATGGCAAATATCGCCGTGGCTAAAGCCTGTCCAATCAATATCGATGTCTTTGCCAAAAGCGATCACTTTAAAAAGTTCACCCATTTCGTGCTGATGTATCAGTTTCTGTACTGCTGCTGCGGCTTGGATATATTCAACCGAATCCGGGCTGCCGATTTGTGCCAGCAGATCGGTGATGCCGAGATTGAGCAAGAAATAAGATTGGGGCAGGTAGCCGATTAAGTCCAAACCTGATTCCGTGCCGGCGCGTGCGATATCGGTGAAGTTGACGTGCGCAGTCAAATCGGTCAGGCCGATATTGAAAAACGGATCATGGATGGTGTGGTGGCGATAGTGGCCGATAAATGTGCCTTCCTTGCGTTGCGGATGGTAATACTGAGCGGCATCGAAGCCGTAGTCGATAAATATCATGCCGCCGCGCTGCAATTTGGCGGCCAGGGTTTGGATAAAGGCATATTGTGCCGGATGCAGCTCGCTTGTGTATGAGGGAAGGGGAGGGAAGTATAAGGCGGCTGTTTGCGTAAGTTCGGCTTGGGTTAATAGTCTAATGACTTCGATTAGCTCGTCATTCTCTAGGCTAACGCCGATTTGTTGAAACCCTTCATCTTGATAAATCAAGCGTTCCACCGGCATGGCATCCAATACTTCGTTGCCGATGATGATGCCGTCAAAATGTTCGGGCAATGTGGTGAGGTGGATGACTTTGGCGGCTACTTCTGGGGAGGTATGTTCAATAATATATTGGCGTTGTCTCTCTGTAAGTTCTGCCGATAGCTCAATAATATAGTAATGATTCAGGTCGTCTGAAAGGTTTTGCAAGAGTGTAGCAGCGAGATGACCTGTACCTGCACCAAATTCATAGATATTGCCTGCTGTTTGCGGCAGTAATTCGGCAAGTTGTTTGGCAAGGGTTTGTCCGAATAGGGGGGAGAGGGTGGGGGCGGTAATGAAGTCGCCGTCCGTACCAATTTTATGGCTGCCTCCGCTGTAATAGCCGTATTGAGGTGTGTAAAGGGCAAGCTCCATAAAACGGGAGAAGGGTATCCAGTTTTGATGTTGTTCAATTTCGTTTTTTATAAGCTTGGTCAGGTGTGCTGAAGAGGCTTGTGCATCAGGGGAAGGAAGGGGGAGTTGAGGCTTCATGACTGTTAGATAATGTAAAAAAATTGAATTTGTTTGTATATTATAGCTCCTTATGAGAGGGGTGGTAATTGAGTATAAAAATACTATATGTAGTATTTTTATACCATGAATAATACTACATATAGTATTTAATGCTAAACGAGACACTTAATAAACCCATATGTCATGCATCATTATATATATAAGATATTGAATTTAAAGTGTTTAGTGTTTTATTTCAGATAAGAAACGGATTTGACCTGATTGCCAAAATTTCTTATAGTGTCGGTTAGTGGGGCATAGTGGGTGAAAGTGGTTACTTTTTCCTAAAAAGTGTTCCGTGGAAGTGAAAACGAAAGATTTTAGGAAGGTGGGATTTTTAATCCCACTCTGTTTTATTTTAATCGAATTTGGGGTGTGATGTGTTTGGCGGTGCTCATGAATTGAGTATGGACAGTAAAGGGCGGTTGGCGATTCCTGCCAAATTCCGCGATATTTTGCTGCGCCGTTATACGCCTGCAATTGTGGTCACCCTGGATTCCCGAAAAAAATTATTGATGTACCCCGAGCCCGTTTGGGAAGAAAAAGCCGAGCAGATTCTGAAGTTGAAAGTAGCCGGCAATGAATCTTTGCAACGGTATCAGAATTTGCTGCTGCACAATGCGGAGATTTTGGAGTGGGACAGCGCCGGACGCGTTTTGATTCCGGCCAATCTGCGCAAACGCGTGGATTTTGAAAAAGAAGTTACTTTGGTTGGCCGTGCAAACCGTATGGAGTTGTGGGGTCGCGAACATTGGGAAGAGGAAATGAATCAGGCTTTGGATATCGATCCTGATGAATTGGCTTTCCAATTGAGTCAAACGGATTTGCAATTGTGAGTAAAGTTGAAAATTATCAGCATGTTACTGTCTTATTGCATGAGGCGGTGGATGCATTGGCAATCCGTGAAGACGGGATTTATGTGGACGGTACGTTCGGTAGGGGAGGGCATTCCCGGCTGATTTTGTCGCGTTTGGGTGAGCAGGGGCGTTTGGTTGTTTTTGATAAAGACCCCGAGGCGATTGCGGTAGCCAATGAGCTGGCGGCGCAAGATAAACGTGTCAGTGTCGTACACAATGGTTTTGAAACATTTCAGACGGCCTTGGATGAATTGGGCATCGATAAGATTGACGGTGCGCTTTTTGATTTGGGGATTTCGTCGCCGCAAATTGACGATGGCAGCCGCGGATTCAGTTTCCGCTTTGATGCGCCGTTGGATATGCGGATGGATCCGACCCGTGGGATGTCTGCGGCAGAATGGATTGCAACTGCATCCGAACAGGATTTACACGAGGTAATTAAGAATTATGGTGAAGAGCGGTTTAGTCGCCAGATTGCGCGCGCCATTGTTGCGCAACGCGAGGAGAGTCCCATCGATACAACCCGCAAGCTGGCGCAGCTTGTGGCGCAAAACGTCCGTACTCGTGAGCGCGGACAAGACCCTGCAACGCGCACCTTCCAAGCAGTTCGCATCTTTATTAACCGCGAGCTCGAAGAGGTAGAGGCAGTTTTGCCGCAGGTTGCAGGCCGTCTGAAAGAGGGTGGGCGCTTGGCTGTCATTGCGTTCCATTCGCTGGAAGACAGAATTGTGAAGCAGTTTATTAAAAAATATTCGCAACATGCGCCATTGCCCCGTTGGGCAGTGGTTAAGGAAGCGGATTTGCCTCAGCCGCCTTTGAAGGCTGTGGGCAAAGCAATCAAACCGGATTCGACAGAGACTGAAGCCAATCCGCGTGCGCGCAGTGCAGTTTTGCGTGTGGCGGAGCGAAGCAGTGGCGAATTTTCGGTTATTGAGTAGGGGATGGCGTCTAAACGCTGTCGTAAGAGATAATCCTGTTGACAGGCCGTCTGAAAGTTTGAGATGGGTAAGTTGAATATTTTATTGCTGGTTTTGGTGACGGTCTCAGCCTTTGCCGTAGTGTTTAAGCAAAACCAGTCCCGTTTGCATTTTATCGAGTTGGATAAGGCACAAAAACGGGAAATTCAGTTGGAACAGGATTACGCGCGCCTGAAATTGGAGCAAGCAAGATTGGCAAACCACAAGTTGATTAAAGTGGCGGCCGAAAAGCAACATCTGCTTCCTCCGGGTGCGCATAATACGGCTATGCTGGAACGCAAAAAATAAGAATACAGAGCCTTGCATTGGTGCAAGATTTACGGGATTTGATGGCTCACTGAGCAGCTAAGTCATGAGAAGTTCAACATGTTAATTAAGAACGAATATAAACCTCAAATGCTGTCTGGAACAACAAAAACGAAAAAGCCGCTGACAAGTAACGGGCGAATCGGTTTGGTGCTGGGCGCTGTTGCGCTGGCATTTACCGGTCTGTTGGTGCGCGGGGTTTATCTGCAAACCAGTCAGCATGAATTTTTGAAAAATCAGGGCGACCAACGTTTTGTGCGTACGCTTCCGCTGCCGGCATCACGCGGTATGATTACCGACCGCAATGGTGCCACATTGGCTTTGAGTGCGCCTACCGAATCATTGTATGCCATGCCTTCCGGTATGGAGGAAATGCCGACTGACGAGCAGTTGGAAAAATTGTCGGCCATTGCTGATGTGCCTGTTGAAGTTTTGAAAAATAAATTGTCTAAAAAAGACAAAGGCTTTATCTATCTGAAACGTCAACTCAGCTACGAGAAAGCAGAAGAAATCAAAGCATTGGGCATTAAAGGCATTGCATTCCAAAAAGAATTGAAACGCCATTACCCGATGGGCAATCTGTTTGCGCACGTTATCGGTTTTACCAATATCGACGGCAAAGGTCAGGAGGGCTTGGAGCTTTCCCGTGAAGACAGCCTGCGCGGTGAAGATGGTGCGAAAGTTGTATTGCGTGACAACAAAGGCAATATCGTAGACAGCCTCGACTCTCCACGCAACAGCGTGCCTAAAAACGGCCAAGACATGATTTTGTCTTTGGATCAGCGTATTCAAACGCTCGCTTATGACGAGTTAAACAAAGCGGTGGCTTATCACAAAGCCAAAGCGGGTACAGTTGTGGTATTGGATGCGCAAACCGGCGAAATTTTGGCTTTGGTCAACAGCCCGGCTTACGATCCGAATCAACCGGGTCAAGCCAATAGCGAACAGCGCCGCAACCGCGCCGTAACCGACATGATCGAACCCGGTTCTGCCATGAAGCCGTTTACCATTGCCAAAGCATTGGATTCGGGCAAAGTGGATGCAACCGATACGTTCAATACCCTGCCTTACAAAATTGGTCCGGCTACCGTACAAGATACCCACGTTTATCCTACTTTGGATGTGCGCGGCATTATGCAAAAATCTTCCAACGTCGGTACCAGTAAACTTTCTGCCATGTTTACGCCTAAAGAAATGTACGATTTCTATCATGATTTAGGTGTGGGTGTGCGCATGCATTCAGGCTTTCCTGGTGAGACTGCAGGTTTGTTGAGAAGCTGGCGCAGATGGCAAAAAATCGAACAAGCAACCATGTCTTTCGGTTATGGCCTGCAATTAAGCCTGCTGCAGTTGGCGCGAGCCTATACTGTCTTGACCCATGACGGCGAATTGTTGCCGGTCAGCTTTGAAAAACAAGCGGTTGCCCCTAAAGGCAAGCGCGTCATCAAAGCCTCTACTGCGAAAAAAGTGCGCGAGTTGATGGTTTCCGTTACTGAAGCCGGCGGTACCGGTACTGCCGGTGCTGTGGATGGTTTCGATGTAGGTGCGAAAACCGGTACGGCGCGTAAACTGGTCAATGGTCGCTATGTAGACAACAAACACGTCGGTACATTCATCGGTTTTGCTCCGGCTAAAAATCCACGCGTGATTGTGGCCGTTACCATTGACGAACCGACTGCCAACGGCTATTACGGCGGCGTGGTTGCCGGTCCCGTATTCAAAGAAGTCATGAGCGGAAGCTTGAACATCTTGGGCGTTTCCCCGACCAAGCCTTTAAGTAATACCGCTACTGTCAAAGTACCGTCATAATCCAAACAATCAAAGAGATATTGTTTATGTTCAGCAAGTTAACCCCTTTAGCTGAAACCAACATTCCGCCTCTGCTGTGTGCAAACGCAGCAGGGCGTTTGTTGCATTCAGACAGCCGTCAAATTAAACAAGGTGATATTTTCGTTGCCTGTCAGGGCGAATATACGGACGGTCGCAGTTATATCCCCGCAGCCATTGCCAACGGCGCGGCTTTTGTTTTTTGGGACGACGACGGCAAATTCGCGTGGAATCCCGAATGGAAAGTCCCCAATCAAGGCATCAAAGATTTGAAACACCGTGCCGGCATGTTGGCGGCGCAAGTTTATGGCAATGTTTCAGACGACCTCAAAGTCTGGGGCGTAACCGGCACCAACGGCAAAACCTCCATCACACAATGGCTGGCGCAAGCCACCGATTTGTTGGGAGAAAAAACCGCCATTATCGGCACGGTCGGCAACGGCTTTTGGGGCGCATTGGAAGAAACCACGCACACCACCCCCGCTCCCGTCGATGTCCAAACCCTGCTCTACCGTTTCCGTCAACAAGGCGCAACAGCCGCCGCGATGGAAGTTTCCAGCCACGGCCTTGACCAATCGCGCGTCAACGGCGTGCCATTCCGCAGTGCAATCTTCACTAATCTTACCCGAGACCACCTCGATTATCACGGCACCATGGAAGCCTATGGCGCCATCAAATCGCGCTTGTTCTACTGGCATGGTCTGCAACACGCCATCATCAATGTCGATGATGAATACGGTGCAGAACTGGTAGGCCGTCTGAAAAAAGACTGTCCCGATTTAGCCGTTTACGGCTACGGCTTTGGCGAGCAAGCCGATATCCGCATTACCGATTTCACCGCTTCTTCAGACGGCATGGAAGCCGTATTCCAAACCCCGTGGGGCGAAGGAAAATGCCGTACCCGTCTGCTCGGACGATTCAACGCGCAAAACCTCGCCGCCTGCGTTACCTTGCTGTGTGCCAACGGCTATCCACTCAATAACATTTTGGAAGTGCTGGCAAAAATCCGTCCTGCTTCAGGCCGCATGGATTGCATTATGAACAGCGGCAAACCTTTGGTCGTTGTCGATTACGCCCACACGCCCGACGCATTGGAAAAAGCACTCTCCACCTTGCAGGAAATCAAACCGCAGGGTGCGGCTTTGTGGTGCGTATTTGGTTGCGGCGGCAATCGAGACCGTGGCAAACGCCCGCTGATGGGCGCGGCAGCAGTTCAGGGTGCCGATAAAGTGGTGGTTACCAGCGATAACCCGCGCTTGGAAAATCCGCAAGACATCATCAGCGATATTTTGCCTGCCGTACCTAATCCTGAGCGTGTTGAAGTTGATCGCGCTGTTGCCATCCGTTATGCGGTTGAACAAGCCGCTGCGAATGACATCATTCTGATTGCCGGTAAAGGGCATGAAAACTATCAGGATGTACAAGGCGTGAAGCACCATTTCTCCGATTTTGAAATCGCAGAAAAAGCATTGGCAGAGCGCAGTTAAGCCATAACGCAAATATTCAGACGGCCCGAAACCTTAAGGCCGTCTGAAAAAGATTTAAACCTATACAATAAAAGCAATACGACACACGCATTACGGCACGTCAGCCATTAAACCCATCACAGTTGTTTGTTTCAGAGGATTTTTTAACAAGGCCGTCTGAACAACAAGGAGACCGATTTGATGCTGAAAATGCCGATAAAAACCTTATTAATCAGTGCAGCCGTGGTTTTATTCGCAGGTTGTACAACCAAACAACTTCCGCGTCCTACTGCCGAAATCGAGCAGTTGAGGGCGCAACAGCCTCCTGCCGAGCAAAGCCTGCCCAATCCTGTTAAAGGCAAACGTTTTGACGACACTTGGGGCGCCGCACGCAGTCAGGGGCGCAGGCATGAAGGTGTGGATATTTTTGCTAAGAAAAATACGCCGATACGCAGTACGACGCCCGGTATCGTGACCAAAATCGGGCGCAACCGATTGGGTGGTAAAGTTATCGGTATTCAAGGGCCGGGTGCGTGGCATTACTATGCCCATCTGAATAAATTTGCCCGTATCCGCCTGTATGAGCGAGTCAAAGAAGGGCAGGTTATCGGCTATGTCGGTAAAACCGGCAACGCCAGAACTACACCGGCCCACCTGCATTACGGCGTGTATCTGCCCAGCGGCGCGGTAAATCCGTATCCGCTGATTAGTCAGAATAGATAGGCCGTCTGAACACGATTTGAGAGTATGAACGCAAAGAAATTGGTTAAGGCAACGAATATCATCGGTATGGTAGCAGTCGTGCTGCTGGTGTATTGGGTATTTGTTCTGATTTCATCCAATGTTTTCGGGCTTAAGGTATTCCGCGAATACATTACGGAAATTTTCCTGATGAGTATTTTGGGGATTTTTGCCGTGATGGCGGGTGCCTTGATATTGAACATCATGCTGAATTTGACCCGTATCGCCGAGCGAGGACAAGAGGAAGAAAGCAAAGGTAGCCGGAAAACCTTATATTTGTTGTTGGCAGTATTTCCCGTTTTAGCAGCCCTGTTATTTGGCGGAAATTATCTGACTGTTCAGCAAAAACGTCAGATTTTGACTCAATCTCTAGAGCGTATCGTCAAGGATAATCCATCGCAAATCAACGCGTTGGCAGATTATCGTTTTGAATTGGCGTACATCAAAAAAGCGGCGTTAATCCTTGAGCTGATGTCGAAGGAAGATTCTGCCTTTAAAGCCGCTACGGTGATTGTGCCGGATACGATAGGTAATAAACAGGTTTATTTGGCTTTTTCAGCCGATTCCCATTTAAGTGGGATTGATGAGCAGGCGCCCAATGCTCAGGGGGTAGGCGATGATAATGGTTTTGTCGTTACTCGGAATGGCAATAAAGAAACAATCAGCAAAACGCAATATCTTTATGCCCCAAATCTGAGCGAGCGTGAATACTTGCAGAGGGTATTTGCCGGACAAACAAATGAAATACGTTATGAGGCAAAAGATGGCAATTACAGCCTTTGCCACCCCTACCGCCAAAACGGTAAAACCATTGTATTGTGTTTTTCCGATTACCAGCAGTACGGGAAAATCGGCAGTTGATAAGAGAAAGTGATTTATAGTATGAAAAGTTGGTTTTCCAATACATTTCCTGATTATAAAAAATTGCCCAAAAGCGGTAAATTTATGGCATGGCTGACTTTTGTACAGGGCGTGGTTTGGTTGATTCTGGCATCAATTCAGAGTGTGCAAGGACTGATTAACAACATGGCATGGGCTGTGTTTTTTGGGATTTTACTTTTCATTTTGGGTGTGTTGGCGCTGTCTGCAGCATGGAATGCGTTTAAATTCCGTGAAATAGGTTTTAATAGAATGATATATGTGTACACGCCATGCTTGTTGCAAATAGTCTTTGTAGGAGAGGCATTTTCTTTTACGTATTATATAGAAAGTGTACTGCAATTATCATTTAGCCTTACGGTACATAAGCTTACTGTCGGTGTAAATTTTGCCGCTATTCTTTTTATTGTGCTGGCAAGACGCAATTATCGTCATTTAAAAATGGTTTCCCAAAATACGGATAAAAATGTGGAGCCGTTAGAACAAGGACAAGAAACACAATCATGAAACCACTAGACCTTAATTTTATTTGTCAGACCCTCAACCTTCCGATGCCGTCTGAAAATCAACCTGTTTCGCGTATCGTTACAGACAGCCGCGATATTCAGGACGGCGACGTATTTTTCGCGCTTGCCGGCGAGCGCTTTGACGCGCATGACTTTGTTGAAGATGTGTTGGCAGCGGGGGCGACGGCAGTTGTGGTTTCGCGCGAAGATTGTGTGGCTTTGAAAGGCGCGTTGAAGGTTGACGATACGCTTGCGGCTTTGCAAAAACTGGCGAAGGCGTGGCGTGAAAATGTGAATCCGTTTGTCTTTGGCATTACCGGCTCTTCCGGTAAAACGACGGTTAAAGAGATGTTGGCCGGCGTATTGCGTCATCGATTCGGTGATGAAGCTGTGTTGGCGACAGCCGGCAATTTCAACAATCATATCGGCTTGCCACTGACTTTGTTGAAGTTGAACGAAAAACACCGCTATGCCGTCATTGAAATGGGTATGAACCATTTTGGCGAATTGTCTTTGCTGACCCGAATTGCCGGTCCGAATGTTGCTCTGGTCAATAACGCCTTGCGTGCGCATGTCGGTTGTGGTTTTGATGGCGTCGGCGATATTGCTAAAGCAAAAAGTGAAATCTACGAAGGTTTGCTTTCAGACGGCATTGCGCTGATTCCGTGCGAAGATGCCAATATCGCTACATTTGAAGCTGCTACTGCGCAATTGAACGCTCAGACTTTCGGCGTTGCCAGTGGCGATGTCCATGCAGAAAATATTGAGTTGAAACCGTTGTTCTGCGAATTTGATTTGGTGCGTGGCAATGAACGTGTTGCCGTGGTGTTGCCAGTCCCCGGCCGACACAATGTGCATAATGCCGTAGCGGCGGCTGCTCTGGCTTTGGCGGCAGATTTGAGTCTTGCCGAAGTTTCAGACGGCCTGAAAAATTTCAGTAATATCAAAGGCCGTCTGAATATCAAGCAAGGCATTAAAGGCGCGACTTTGATTGACGATACTTATAATGCCAACCCCGACAGCATGAAAGCTGCCATTGATGTGCTCGCCGCTATGCCTGCGCCGCGTATTTTTGTGATGGGCGATATGGGCGAATTGGGCGAGGACGAAGCCGCTGCCATGCACGCCGAAGTTGGCGCGTATGCACGGGATAAAGGCATCGAGGCCGCATATTTTGTCGGCGACAACAGCGTTGAAGCAGCGGAAACGTTTGGCGCGGAAGGTTTGTGGTTTGCTGACAAAGATCCGCTGATTCAAGTGTTGAGGCACGACTTGCCTGAACGCGCCACCGTATTGGTCAAGGGCTCGCGCTTTATGAAGATGGAAGAAGTGGTCGAGGCATTGGCAACAACAACTGCGTAAAAGGCCGTCTGAAATATGAAAAAGATTTTACTATTGGCTGGTTTGCTGATTGCCGCGTTTTATGCCGGAATGAAAGTACAGGCATTTATTTATGAAGATACCTGCTTGGATTTGGGCGGCGGAAAGAATCCTGGAAACTATCCGATTTGCGTGGTAGAGAAATAATCTTACTCAACAAGGCCGTCTGCAATTTCAGATGGCATACCGATTTATTTTTAATTGGGCAATAAGCCCGCTGTAACAACAAAAACAAAAAAGGAAGCCCCATGTTTTTATGGCTCGCACATTTCAGTAACTGGTTAACCGGTCTGAATATTTTTCAATACACCACATTTCGTGCCGTAATGGCCGCGCTGACTGCGCTGGTATTTTCATTATTGTTGGGTCCGTGGACCATCCGCAAGCTGACTGCGCTTAAAGTCGGCCAAGCCGTCCGTACCGACGGCCCTCAAACCCACCTGATCAAAAACGGTACGCCAACCATGGGCGGCTCGCTGATTTTGACTGCCATTACCGTATCCACAATCTTGTGGGGCAACTGGGCAAATCCTTATATCTGGATTCTCTTAGGCGTCTTGCTTGCTACCGGTGCACTCGGTTTTTACGACGACTGGCGCAAAGTGGTTTATAAAGACCCTAACGGCGTGTCTGCCAAATTCAAAATGGTGTGGCAGTCCAGCGTTGCCATCATTGCCGGTTTGGCATTGTTCTACCTTGCGACAAACTCTGCCAACAATATCCTGATTGTTCCCTTCTTCAAACAAGTTGCCTTGCCGCTTGGCGTAGTCGGCTTCTTGGTATTGTCCTACTTGACTATCGTCGGTACATCCAATGCCGTTAACCTGACCGACGGTTTGGACGGCTTGGCCGCATTCCCCGTTGTACTTGTCGCCGCCGGCCTTGCCATCTTTGCTTATGCCAGTGGACACTCCCAATTTGCCCAATACCTGCAATTGCCTTACGTTGCCGGCGCAAACGAAGTGGTGATTTTCTGTACCGCCATGTGTGGTGCGTGCCTCGGCTTTTTGTGGTTTAACGCCTATCCGGCACAAGTCTTTATGGGCGACGTCGGCGCGCTCGCGCTTGGTGCGGCGCTCGGTACCGTTGCCGTCATCATCCGCCAAGAATTTGTCCTCGTCATCATGGGCGGCCTGTTTGTTGTTGAAGCCATTTCCGTTATGTTGCAAGTCGGTTGGTACAAACGCACCAAAAAACGCATCTTCCTGATGGCGCCGATTCATCATCATTACGAACAAAAAGGCTGGAAAGAAACCCAAGTCGTCGTCCGTTTCTGGATTATCACCATCGTCTTGGTGTTAATCGGCTTGAGTACCCTCAAAATCCGCTAAATCTCCAAAGGCCGTCTGAAACTTTCAGACGGCCATTATGTAAGGTAAGCATGCTTGCCTGAATCCTACGTCTCAAAATAAATCCCGTAATAATCCACACAGAAAGTCCCCAAACATGTACCAATCTTTTGGTGGTGCAACCGGCATCCGCACCCTGACCGACCGTTTCTACGACTTGATGGAACTCGAACCGCAATACCGCGCCCTGCGCCAGATGCACGGCGAAGACATGACCCTGATACGCGAAAAGCTCTACGAATTTTTTAGCGGCTGGCTCGGGGGACCGCAACTTTTTGTCGAAAAATACGGCCATCCTCAACTGCGCGCCCGCCATATGCCTTTTGCCGTCAACGTACAAGTCCGCAACGAATGGATCGCCTGCTTTGCCCAAGCCATGAGCGAACTGGACATCGACAAAGTACTTGCTGAGCCGGTGTTAATCCAAGTTTTTGCCATGGCAGATTGGTGCCGTAACCAAAACGAAGACGGTATCGAACCGCCTATGCCGCCGATGGCGGTTGACCCATGGGTGCGCGCACCGGAATTGCAGCAGATTTTGAGTAGCTACGGTGTAAATAGCTTTTTTAAGGAATTTGCTGGCTAAAGGCCGTCTGAAACTTCTTGGATAAAACAGAAACAATAATTTGAAAGAAATGGATTTTAGAATGAATAAATTATTAAAAAAAATGATGGTAGCCCTGTTATCTTTTGGCTTGGCGCAGGCAGTTTGGGCGGATAATATGCCGAATTTTCAGAAAACGCTTCAAGCTGCGAAGCAAGGGAATGTCGATGCCCAATATAATTTGGGCGTGATGTATGCCATCGGGCAAGGCGTCCCTCAAGACGATGCACAGGCAGTGCAGTGGTATCGGCAGGCTGCAGAACAAGGGGATGCCCAAGCCCAAAGTAATTTGGGTCTGATGTATTACAAAGGTGAAGGCGTCCGTCAAGACTATGCCGAAGCGTT